>JAAENB010000467.1 GCA_024224995.1 bacterium
ACAGTTCGGAGTTCCGCCTTCAGGCGGTTACGGGTCGTAAGTGCGAGCCGTAACCGCCTGAAGGCGGAACTCCGAACTTTTAAAAGTGTCAACTGCTTTTGTAGCCATATGAAGGATGCCCAAATAAACCTCAAATCTCAATGACCGAGATTTAAAATTGTTGGAATTTGTTTGGAATTTGTATTTTGGAATTTGTTTGGAATTTGTATATTGGAATTTGTTTGGAATTTGTATTTTGAATATTAAGATTTAATATTATGGTGGATAAAAAATATAAAATAATATTCATGGGCACCCCGGATTTTGCTGTGCCCACGTTGAATGCCCTGCACAAAAGCGTTCATGAGGTGATGTTTGTTGTGACACAGCCGGATCGCCCTGGGGGGCGAGGGCGAAAGTTGCGCCCTCCGCCGGTTAAAGAAACCGCTGTCAGCAAGGGATATGAAGTTATTCAGCCTGAATCAGCCAGAACTGCCGAGTTTGCAGACCGCATAAAAGATGCCAAACCTGATCTGTTTGTTGTGGTTGCATTCGGTCATATCCTGGCTGAAAAAATTCTTGCTTTGCCGCAAATCGGGGCTATTAACATACATGCATCGCTCCTGCCAAAATACCGGGGTGCTGCGCCGATACAATGGGCTGTCATAAATGGGGAAAAAGAAACCGGGGTTACCACAATGCTCATGGATAGCGGGATGGATACAGGCGATATCCTGTTAACAGAAAAAGTCGGAATTGATCCTGGCGACACATCTGGTTCCCTTCATGACCGTTTATCTGTTATTGGTGCTGATGTTCTGATAAAAGCATTAAGAAATTTTGATAACATACAACCTGTTTCCCAGGACCATACCCATGCAACTTATGCCCCCCCTCTTAATAAAAAGGATGGGCTTATAGATTGGAAAAAGCCTGCGGAAACGCTTGATGCACTCATACGCGGCGTGACACCCTGGCCCGGCGCATATACATTCCACGGTGATAAACGTCTTAAAATCTTCAGGGCAAAACCTTTGGCAACGGGTGCAGACGATCTTCCTGGAACGGTTATCAGGGGATTTCCCGGTGAACTGCGTATTGCAACAGGAAAAGGTGTTTTGTCTGTTTCGGAAATTCAGGGCGCATCCGGAAAACGGCTTTTAATCAAAGATTTTCTCCGGGGATATGAAATGCCTCCTGGGACAGTTTTAACATAAAGAGGAAACTTGAAACTTGAAACTTGAAACTTGAAACTTGAAACTGGAAACTTGAAACTGGAAACTGGAAACTGGAAACTGGAAACTGGAAACTGGAAACTGGAAACTGGAAACTGGAAACTGGAAACTGGTGAAAACCGGAAGTTTCATGATTCGATTGAGACTGTATGGGGGTTTATAAGATTAAACGAAGATCAAGGCTATTTTAACCATTAGTAAAGGAGAGCTTCAAATGAACGACAACAGCCTGGAAATATGTAAAAAAAAGACTGGGAATGGCAAAGTGGTTGTGGGAGTGATATTAGATCAAAGGGGTGATCCTCCCTTTGTCAGTGTTAAAAGATTATGGAACAGGGTTGTAAATCTTTTGTCTTCTTATTTCACTGTTCATATCTATCAGGTCAGCCAGTTCAATGTTGATTGCGATAATAATGCTTTCCGAAATTTCATAGATGAAATTCAAGTACTTGTATCACTTTCTCCTTATTATTCACTGGACAGAACGATTGCAAATGTGCCCCTGGTAATTTTTTCACTTGGATCGCTTCACAAAGGAGGACACTGGCTTTCCAGAAATCAGGATAGTGTCCGTGAGGGTGATCTGCTCGTATTGAATTCCCAGGCATGCCAGCGCATCTTTGATGATACGGTTGCTTCCCATCCGCTATTGACATCTTTTATACCATTGGGAATAAACACCCGGATATTTTCCCCCCGCATTAATAAAAAGGATATCCGGCATCAATATGAAATTCCCGAAAATGCATTTGTTCTGGCATATAGCGGACGCATCAGCATTCAAAAAAATGCTCATCTGCTGCTGAGCGTTGTACGGAAACTTCGCAGTTATGACAATGTCCACCTGATTTTAACAGGTTTTTTTGACGACTTTTATATTCCGGAGTTTTCAGAAAGATATCCTCCGGAATCCCGGATTGAATTTGAACAGTTGATCAAGCTGTTTGGAGTGGAAGATATGGTGACGGTAATACCTCACCAGGATGATCCGAACAGCCTGGCAGATATTCTTGCCTGTGCTGATACAGGGATAACCCTGGCTACCCAGATTGGAGAAAATTTTGGATACACACCGGTTGAAATGCAGGCTTGCGGCTTGCCGGTCATTTGTGCTGAATGGGCCGGGTTTCGTGATACTGTTCTTGACGGAATCACAGGTTTCCATGTAGATACAACATTGACCCGCTATGGTGTGAGAGTCAGCTATGAGCAGGCTGCAACTCATATCAAATGCCTGGTCCAGAATAGGGAGAGGCTTGCAACTATGGCTGGGGCTGCCGTGAAACATGCTGAAAAATATGACCTTTCAGAGTTTGGAAACAAATTGTGCCAAGCTGTTGAAACAGTTGCCGGTAACAGGGCGGAAAACAACAGATTGCCACCAGCCAGCTTTATTCTTTCCCCTGCTCTGAAACACTTGCACACCCTTTTGGAGGATGATTATGGTGACAGTCGTCATATCAGTTGGGAACACCTGCATCCGAATAAAGATTTTAAGAGCTATCAACAGATTCTTTCTCATTGTGTCTCTTATGACGCCAGCAGGATAGTGTGGACTCCTGACTGCCGAATAGCAAAAGCCATTGACTGGATAATGGAAACTCCCCACAAGGTGATTTTCAGAGATCCTCGCTGGAATCCATCATTTGAACTTAATGGCATTAAATTTGAACCTGATGAACTGAAAACACTTTGGCAAATTGACCAGGGAACACGCCAGGTTGACGATCTGATGGCCTGCCTGAAAAAGGAAGAATTCTGGACATTGCTGGAAAATCTTGCTGAAAAAGGGATGATCCTGCCGAAAAAAGCAAAACTGGAAAAACAGATATGATGAATAAGTTACCCAAAGTAAGTTGTCTGACAGTTACACTTGACAGATTGGAATTTCTGAAAAGAGCCATCCGCTGCTTTTGCGATCAGAGCTATCCAAATAAAGAACTGGTGATCGTGACCGAAGGTGCAGTGGCATATAAGAAAAAAATTCATGACCATGTGACGGATCTGAACAGGATGGATATCAGATTGGAATTTCTTGATGGTTCTGATTACAACTTGGGAAAAGTCAGGAATATCTCTGTTGCCTGTGCCAATGGAGATTTGATTTGCCAATGGGATGATGATGATTTGTTTCATCCGTTAAGACTGGAAATCCAGATTAATGATATGATTCAAAAAAAATGTCAGGTGAGTTTTCTCACTGATCAGTTGCAATATTTCCAGGATACTCATGAAATGTTCTGGCTTAATTGGAATAGTGCCCAATGCGACATGTTGCGTCTGATTCCCGGGACACTGATCATGTATAAAGATTCAAGATTTTCTTATCCCGAGACTGGTGAAAATGCTGTCAAAGGTGAAGACAGCGGGCTTTTAGAACAAATCTATAATCATAACATCCCCATAGCCAGATTAGGAGGATTTGGTTATTTGTATGTTTATACTTTTCACAATGAAAACACATTTGATTATGATCACCACAGGGCACTGGCTGCTGAACGCTCAGTTCCCTTCGAATTTTTTGAAAACAATCTGACTGCTCTCAGAGAAGCCCTTGAATATTATTCTGTTCCAAAGCCTTTGTTTATTTATCAGTTTGTCAAAGAAAAAATCTTAACTGTCAAATGATCAGAGTGTCGCGGTTCTGGCAAATGAAGGATGCCAAAGAACACTATGAAAATTAACTTTTTAACATATGGGAATCATATTTACACAAGGGCATTGAAAAGAATAAAGCAGGAAGCTGAACGCTTTGGTATATTTGAAAATATCCATGTATATGAACCTCATAAACTTAATAAGCAATTTTTAAAACGTTTCAGTGAAATTTTGAACGCATCTCACGGGGGCGGATATTGGATATGGAAGCCCTGTATAATAAACGAAGTTTTAACAATAATCTCAGATGGTGACTATTTAGTTTATGCTGATGCTGGTTGCACAATAAACAGGAATGGCATTAAAAGATGGCAGGAATATATTGAAATGACAGAACTGTCAGAATATGGATGTTTGTCTTTTCAAATGAATCACAGTGAAAGAAATTGGACTAAAATGGATGTGTTTGACTATTTTAATATAGACATTGACTCTGATACAGCCATTTCAGGTCAGTTGATAGGTGGCATTATTCTTTTGAAAAAATGCAGTCACTCGCTTATGCTGGTTAACAAATGGTTATCTGTTCTTTATGAAAATCCGTTATTATTTACAGATCACTGTTATAATAAGCAGCATGAAGAATTTGTGGCACACAGATACGATCAAAGTATATTCAGTGTCATCAGGAAATTATATGGTTCTGTTATTATACCCGATGAAACTTATTATTCAGACTGGTCAGATGGGAAACATATTCCTTTTTTGGCTAAAAGACAGGCAGATTAATATAATTCATTCTGGCCTTGATCGGGCGTATCCACAAGTTGGGGGACACGTCATTCCGGGGAACTTCCATGACCGGTCACAATCGAAAAATGAAAGTAAACGTCATTCCGGGGAAAATGGGAAAATCGCTGAAGATTTTCCCATTTTAACCCGGAATCCAGGGATTCACTTTCATATAAACGGTCATGAACTTTCGGTCACAACGAAGCATGAAAGCTTCAGGAGTACAAAGCCCGCTTTGTAAGCAACACTGACTTCCCCGGAATGACAGTTTGACGGAAGGTTCCCATATGACCGAAACGAAGATCAAAGCCTTTATTCTGATTTTAACGGATTTAAAGTGGACGGATATGAAAAAATGGAGCGCGGGAAAACTTTGGTATGATTTTGTGCGTAAGTACTGGATATATTATCTGTTAGGTATTTTTTCAGTATTGTTAACCAATCTTATGCAAATTATAATTCCAAAAATCATGGGATGGACAGTGGATCTCTTAAAAAACGATCCGATTCCGAATTTTTTAAAAAGACCAAGCGTCTTAGAGAGTTTTTATTTTTTATTTTATATTCTTGCTTTTGTTTCTCTCCTGTTAATGGTCAGCAGGGCAGGTTGGCGAATATTTTTACTGAGGCAGGGGCTTCTTGCCGGGGGCTGGCTCCGTTCAAAAGTATGGGATCATGTTCGATTCTTTCCACAGGATAAACTGGAGCAGGAGTATAAAAGCGGCATGCTCATGAGTATCTCCAACAGTGATGTCAACTATGGCAGTGTTATCTTTGGCGGTGCTGTCATGTCACTGGTGGATTTTTCAGTTTTAGGCTCTTTGGCTTTGATATCCATGTTTCTGATAAACAGGGATATGACACTGTTAACCCTGATACTTTTTCTGTTGATTCCGATTTCAGTCAAAATGTTGGCAAAGCTTGAAAAAGAAAAATATCATAATGCTCAGAATAGCTTAGTTTATTTTAACAACCGGTGTTCTCAAACCATATCAACGATTAAACTGCAACGTATAACTCAAATGGGCATTTTCTGGATCAAAAGACTCATAGAATCAGCACAAGAGTACCAAAACAGGAAATTAGACGCAGCATATACATCCCTGCTGTGGATATTGCTCATGGGGGCAATTTCAATTATCTCGTATATTATTCTCTTTACAGTGGGTGTTCATAAAGTATTCCAGGGAGAACTTACTATAGGCGATTTTATAGTAATGCAAAGTTATATTTTTCTCTTGCAAGGTCCCTTGTTGCAACTTGGGCACGTTATTTCAGAATGGCAGCGAGCCAGGATAAGCCTCAATCGTCTTTCTTCAATCTATAATGATGACCGGGATATCTGTTTTGTTCAAGATGGAAAGGAAATCGTAGAATCAGAACGAATTTTTGTGGTAGAAAATCTGAGCTTCATGTATCCCGGGGGAGAACGAAATGTTATTGACAAGTTAAGTTTTGTTCTCAAAAAAGGCCAGCGGCTTGGAATTACAGGACCCATTGGGGCAGGCAAAACAACGCTTGTTAATCTTCTTTCAGGTCTTAACAGGAATTTTAATGGAAAAATCAGTTTTTTTGAGCAAGACATAAAATTATATTCTCATCAGACACTTCTCAAATATATTTGTTTAGTTTCTCAAAGACCCTTTCTGTTTGCAGATACAATCAGAAACAATTTGTGTTTGGATACAAATATTACAGATGAGCAGATATGGGATTGTCTTCAGATTGCTGGATTAAAATCCGATGTTGAAAGGTTTCCGGATAAGCTGGATACTTTCCTGGGGGAATGGGGGATAAACCTGTCCGGCGGGCAGAAACAAAGATTAACTTTGGCAAGGGTTCTGGCAAGAAAACCAGGATTACTTTTTTTAGATGACTGTCTGAGTGCGGTTGATACGGTGACGGAAGATCATATCCTGAATGCTGTTGATCAGAGACTGAAAGAAACAACAATTATCTGGGTTGCTCACAGGAAATCAACATTAAAATACTGTGACAAAATTTTGGAAATGTCTTCATGAACGAATACTTGGAACCTGATGAAATTAAACACAAAATGACAGACTGGTCATCCTTTGTTTTTATTCTGAAATTTATAAAACCGTTTTGGAGAGAGTATGTTATCGCCTTGGTTTTATTAGTTATAAGCTCCATTATGATATTTTTTTCAGCAAGAAGCCTGGGAATTCTGATAGACGAAGGACTTGTAATAAAAAACTGGAGAGGTTCTGTTTTTTGGAGCTTAATTGTGATTGGGCTTGAACTAACTGTTATAATTATTCACTGGCTGGGAAGGAGAATTATATCTGATGCTGCTTCGAAATCGCTTCTGGAGATCAGAAAGTCTGTTTTTGAACATATTCATTGTCTTCCTATGAAGTATTATGACAGGCAGCCGCAAGGAAGAATTGTCACCCGGATGACCCATGATGTGGAAAACATTGAGAGTTTTTTAACTTCTCTTTTAGGTGTGTTACTACACTCGTTTTTTACCTTTTTTATTGCTGTGGGGGCAATGCTTATAACTGAAGCCAGGCTTGGAGTCATTTTAATTTTAAGCGCATCTCCCCTTATTTTGTTAACGATTCTGACCAAGAATTTTATTAAAAATCTTAACAGGAAGGTATTGATGACCAACAGCACTTGTAATGCAAAATTATCAGAACTGCTTGATGGAATTTCAGTTATAAGGGTATTCGGACTTGAAGATTGGAGCAAAAATCATTACGACTTGAAGATTGATAACCATATTGAAAGTAAACTGAAGGTGGTCTCATTTCATGCCTGGGTCACTCCCCTGATTCACCTTCTCGGGTTTTTCCCATTTATCGTCCTTATTTATTCCGGAGGGCAGAAGGTATTGACCGGGATAATAAGTATCGGGATTTTTGTGACATTTTTCCGGTATTGTGAGCGGTTTACCGGTCCCCTGATAAATTTTATGGATCAGATGCATACAATTCAGGAAGCCTCCGCTTCTATGGAAAGAATCAGAGAATTTTTCAAAGCTGAAGATGAAAATTTCGAACTTGGAGCCGATGGTCAATTGATCCCGACAGTTATCCGGGGTTCAATTCGATTTGAAAACGTAACCATGAATTATGACGGCAAGACTGATGTGTTAAAAAACGTTAATTTTTCAATTGCTCCCGGCGAAACCATAGGACTGGTTGGAGAGACGGGCAGCGGAAAAACGACTGCTGTATCCCTTCTGTCCCGGCTCTATTCGTTTCAGGGTGGCGACATATTAATTGATGGTAACAGTATAAAAAATTATCAGAGAAATCAGCTTCGCTCTCTCTTGGGATTTGTTTCCCAGGATGTCATTATTTTCCAGGGAACTCTCCGGGATAATCTCACCTGTGACAGTGAAATCAGCGACCAAAACCTCCTTTGCTGTTGTGAGGAGACGGGTCTTCTTAAAATAATGGCAAAAAATTCTCTTTTGTTGAACACTCTCATTTCTGAAAATGGTACAAATCTGAGCGTTGGAGAAAGTCAGCTCGTCTCCCTGACAAGAGTTATTCTCAGAAAACCCTCAATTCTCATACTTGACGAAGCAACGGCAAATATTGATCCTTATTATGAAAAGAGCATTCACCAGACTGTTAAACATGTAATGAAAGGACGTACTTGCCTTATTATTGCCCACCGGCTTAACACGCTTAAAATATGTCATCGTCTTCTGGTTTTCAGAAAAGGAAAGATTGTTGAAAGTGGTCATTATTCTGATTTAGTCAGAAAAAAAGGCTACTTCTGGCAGCTTCTGAATAAGTCCGGAGAAACAATATGAGGCTTTGATTTTCGTTTCAGCCATATGGGAACCATTGGCAAAACTGTCATTCCGGGGAACATGGGAAAATCACCGGGGATTTTCCCTGATTATAACGGATTTGGGGGAGACTTCGTCATTCCGGGGAAAATGAAAAAATCGCTGAAGATTTTTTCATTTTAACCCGGAATCCAGAATTTAATACACCCGGAATCCAGGATTCTGGTCTGACAAGAACGAAGATCAAGCCCAAGGAAGGAAAGGAGATAAAAATGGAAAAACCTCTTGTAAGCTTCATTATACATAACTACAATTTTGAAAAATACATCCGGGAAGCGGTTCGCGGTGCATTGACGCAGACCTATTCACCTTTGGAAATCATTATATCAGATGATTGCTCACAAGACAATTCAGTTGCGATTATACAGGAAGAAGTCAGGAAATATAAGGGGCCGCATAAGGTTATAGTCAATATTAATGAAAAAAATATTGGTTTCGGCGGACATATAAACAAACTGATGACTTTAGTAAAAGGTGAGTTTATTGTCGCGGCAGGCGGTGATGATATTTCACTTCCTGAACGAACTGAAAAATTGATTGATGTCTGGACAGCGTCCAAATTTCAAAATATCGCCATTTACTCCAATGTAATAATGATAGATGCTGAAGGTAACAAATTTGGTAAAGTTTCAGATATATCACCAACTGATGAAGAATTGTCACTTGATTTTCAATCTAAAGGCAAACATTTTGTGACTGGATGCAGCCTCGCATGGAGCAGAAATTTGTTTGAAGTGTTTGCGCCGTATGACAGTATTATTCTTCGTGAAGATACTGTAATACCATTTCGTGCATCATTAACCGGTACAGTCAGGTATATTAAAGACCCTTTGGTTCTGTACAGGCGGCATGGCAAAAATTATTGGATGTTCAGTAATGAGATTTTTAACCCTGAAGAGCTTCACAACTTTGTTTTATTTCACTCTCGTAGTGAAATTGCCATTTATAATAACAAGCTGAATGATTTGGAGGTGGCCGGACAAATATATCCCCATAGAATAGCGGAATTTGAACAACTGGGAAAGAATCTGCGCGTTCGTCTCCAAATAGCAAAATATGAAAGAGAGTTGCTGATATCCGGTCAAATGAAGCGAATCAGGCTGATTTATAAAGCTTACAGTGAAAATCTTCCTCAGAAAAAGCTTATTTATTGGATTCTTGTATTATTTTTCCCAAGTTTATATATATATTTAATAAATAATACAAGCATTAATATTTGATGACGACTTGGTATCCGTGAGTTGGGACTGAGTTTTCCCATACAAATTTCGCATTAGGGATATCCGCGCGGAGCGCTACACCCTGCATTCCCACGCGGAGCATGGGAACGAGGACAAAACACCCTGGAGTGCGAAAGATAAGCGAAGCGCTCTTGGGAGCATTCCAAAAAAGTAGGTTACATGAACATGGCAGAAAATTACTTGTTCCTCTGCGCCTCGTGCGGAACGGTAAACACCACACTTCTCGTTCCCACGGCTCTGCCTGGGAACGCATTCTGTAGGGCTCCGCCCGGATATCCGCGAGGATTTATTCTTTGAGATCAATGCCCGGGCTACAACCGGAAAGCATTTCAGGCAAAGCCCATGAGAACGAGAATGGTCTGTTTTATGCAGCCCGGACATTGAGTTCAAAGAATAAATCCTCGCGGATATCCGGGCGGAGCCCTACAGAATACGTTCCCAGGCAGAGCCGTGGGAACGAGAATTTTCCTACTTTTCTGGAATGCGCCCAGCGCTCTTTCGCTTTTCGATTTTCGCATAATGCCGCCTGGCAGAAGATCGCTTCGCTTGCCTTTTGCACTCCCATGTAAGTCTCCATAAACTGTGTACATAAAATCCGTCAAACCCCGCAGGAGAACAAATACCTGCGGGGTTGTCTTCCGCTGATTTTCATCTACGAATACCCGCATGAATGCGGGGTGGCACTCCTTTCTGGTACTTACTCTAAAAGATCAATTATCTTTTTACTATGATTGATATAGTAAAGATTATTTATATCATTAACACGCAATTCTTCCGGGATAGAATTATTTTTAAAAACCGGTTTACTCCTCATTTCCGCTATTTTATTCTGATCCAGTTGAACAAGATATTCAGCACATTCTTCAAGTGATGAAAAATCATTTACAAAAATAAACGCCCCGGGGTTAAAAAACTGCTTAATTCTTTCGGTTCCCCAATAGATCGGTATTGCTCCTGCTTTAAAAGCATTTACAATTTTTTCTGTAATATACCCATCTTTAATTATATTTTCCATGGCAAAGACAAATCGGAATTTGGAATATTCTTGGATTAAATATTCATTTTTCCAGTCACCTGGTATTTTGTTTTCTCGGCATCTGCTATTATCTCCATTACATTTACCCAGGCTGTAGCAAGTGTTTGTTTTATCCCTGTCCACAAGCAGACTGAACAAAGTTTCCCGTTCTTTAACAGGATTGCTCGCACAATATGCAACAAAATAAGGCCGGATTTCATTATTATATTTCCTGACAGGTTTGCCATATTCAATTTTCGCAGTAGCAAAAGGACAATATATGCTATCTTTACTCTCTTTATCAATTAAGTTTGCAATGTGGATATATTTGCTGTGATTAAGGTTTTCAATTACTTTTCCTGATTCACCGCTCCAGTAAATATAAGGAAGACTCTCGTTCGTCCATTTTTCCTCAAAATGCGTAAAATGGGATTTGACGATTAAATGGCTGTGACCACTGTTTTTCCAGACAATGCGGGAAGCAGGGTAAGCTAACTTCAGCAGGTAATCTACTATATATTTACCCCATACACCCATCCCTTCAGAGCCGACTATTATTTTGTCCATACTGTTTGGTTTTGGCAGCGGGTTTACCATTTTAATTGATCTTTCCAAAAAAGTATAAAACCTTTCAAGGCTAAAAAACTATAAAACAAGTTGAAAAAAGGATAAATAAAAATGTAATAAATGAACATTACTACATGTTCAGATGGTGTTTGCAAACGGTGAGTATAAAAACACCTGTTCCAGATGATGTGGTAATATCCAGTCAAAACAAATCGAATCAGCCAGTAAACAATAAGCGCAATGAAATAAGCACCAGGTACGGAAAACGGGGAGAACAGCAGCAATACCACGATGATCAAGCTGTTGAACCACAAAAGAGGGGTTATGGCTGCTTTTAAAAGCAAAATGGGCAGCATCACCAATCCAAACCCTGACATGCGGGGATTGAAAATCAGTTTCTTATATTTGACAAGGGTCTGATACCATCCCCCATACCAGCGCGTCTGCTGATGAATAAACCCGGAGTATTTGGAAGGAAGTTCAGTCAGGCAGATGGCATCAGGAATATGCCTGATGCTCCCTTTTTTCTCCGGCAAAGAATTGGCATATATATCCAGGCAAATATCACGATCCTCTGTGAGGGTACGGCCGCTGAAACCGCCAATTTCCATAATCGCATTTTTTCTGAAGCCGGCAAACGCGCCAACAATACAGAAATGAAAATCAAAAACATTGAATAATGGCGTTAGCATAAAGTCGTTCATGGTAGAACAGAATTGCATTTTTTCCAATAAAGTCCGGCGCGGTTTTTCCATTATTCTCTTTTCCCGGATAAACTCCTGGTTCAAAATACCTAAAGAACCAAATGCCGCGATCAGATTTTTATCCCGGGAAAAGGGCGCAGTCAGCTTCTCAACAGACCCTGGCAATAAAAAGCTGTCTGCATCCACGGTTACGACCAGTTCGCTCTTAGCCAAAAGAAAGCCAGTATCCAAAGCGTTGCATTTTCCATGATTCAGCGTTTTATAAAGAAGAATCTTTCTGTCTTTGCTGGTAAAGCATTCTCTCACTTTGTCTGACAATTCACAGGGAAGATTCATTTTTTCAAAGTCAAAGCAGTTATTCAGAACTCTTTCATAATCATCCGTGGAACCATCATCAATAAGGATAACTTCATCAATGTGTGCGGATTGTTTCATGACACTCTGCAATGTGTTCAGCAAATTTTTTTCTTCATTATGAAAGGGAATCAGTACAGAAACAGACTGACGCAATTCAGCCTGATAATCTGTCTCTGCATGCCTGTTTTGTCTATGGTAATATATTACTCCACCAACAAGAAATGGTATATTAATGACAGCCAGAGATATCAGCATAAAAAAACAGAATAAAATTATGAGATCAATCATTTGATTTTCCAAGAAAATAAATAGTATACCGGATAGAGTTCCATTTTCCCCGGAATGACAGTTTGCCGGGAGGTTCCCATATAACCGAAACAAAGATCAAGGCCACACTGATAAATATAAATATGATTATACTGTTATAAATCTGCGATCATCTGCGTTAATCTGCGTCCGAAAAAATGGCAGGACAGTTTTCGCAAATGAGATTATAAATAAGTACCCAAGCATAAATTTTCAGGTATAACCGGGCAGCAGACCTGCGGGGTTTCCGAAACCCCGCAGGTCTTCGAATACCGAAAAACTTTTGCTCAGGTACTTATATCCTGGATAACTTCATCAGCATACAAACTGGCATAATATGAAAACCACGAACCAGTTGGCGGAAATCGGATCAAAATATCAGATCTGGCCAATAAAAACATGTCAACAACTGTTGCCTCAGCAGTCTCAACAGGCAATTCATCATGCAGTTCCAAGGTATCAGAATCACCAAATAATTTGTCATAGCTGATGACCTTGTCATAATTTGTTTTAAAAAAGTCTTGAACCAGCGCGGCATCTGTCGCCAAAAAAATAATATAGTCATAAGCTTCTATTTTTTTGATGGCTTTATCAAGCATCTTTTTGATTTTATTCAAACCTTGTTCTGTGTTATACCAATGAGGCGTGTGATTGGAAAATAACAAATTGGGACTATAGTATCTGACATGGACACCTATGACTTTTTTGTTATAAAAATGTTCCCGCGCAAAGGTATCAACCTTGATTTGAAATTCAGATTGCAGTTTTAACGCATCGAAAAAAGGTTTGATTTTATCCTGGCTCATTAATAATGAATAAAAACACTCATTAAAGCATAAATAGCGGTTTCTTACATCTTTGCCTTCCTCAACCAGACCATTCATCCAATGTTCCCTTTCCTTAGAAAGTGGCTGAATTTCACGAAACAAGAGGTGAAAAGGTTTCAAACGGGACCTGGGTTCAACAACAACTGGTACTCCTGATATATCTTCAGGCACGGTAAAAAAATAGCTGAAAGCATTAGCGGTTTTATCACGGAGATATCTGGATGGTCTCCAACTGATAATTAAAGTTCTGTTTGTCATTTTTGCATAATACCAGGCATGCGCAGCTGCAATCAAACAATCTCCCAATCCTGTAAGACGGTTCGAAATAACAGATTCGGGATATTTCTTTAGAAAGATAAGATAGTGTATTATTAATAACAAATACAAGTTTACATATTTCAAAATCACCTGTATAATTTTCTTCATCTGTTTTTATACTTTCATTTTCGGCATCCTTCATTTTGCCCCAAAAGCAGCTGACACTTTCAAAAGGAGTGCCGAAATGAAATTTTGGCACTGAATCCGGGAATCTGCCAAAATTTCATTTCGGCACTCCTTTGAATTGTCAACCGGAACATGAAGGATGCCTCAACTTAATTCACAATATCAGAGCGTCTATAATTCCGTCATTCAATTCTTTGTAATCATCATATGGTCTTTTCATATGATAGTCTGAAAAACAGCCATGCCTGATTAAAAATTTCAACTCAGGAGTTAACTCTATATTCATGCAACGATCCAGGCGATTAAATCCGGTTTTATCATCATTCAGAATCATCAGATTTCCGCTTTGTTTGTGCCACAAGACAGCCTTTTTATACAAAAAAATCTGGTCAGCTGACCAGCCTTTGCCTCCATGTATATCGCTGTATTCAATCTGGCCGTACTCAGTTTGTAATGTCTTTACAAGATCGGTCATTGTTTTTATGTCAAATATTTCAGCCCACAGGTACGAATGTGCCACATTATAACAGACAGGCAGTTGTCTTTCATGAAGCAGAACATCCCTGTAACTCACGAATTTATCTGTACTTATATCTTTTATGCTGTCCAGATAATAAGACCTGTTCATAGGAATCATGTCCATATCTGTTATCAGCACTCCCCCTTCACTGTTTAACAGCCCTGGGTATAGCAGTCTTATAAACTGGCTTGTAAATCCGGTGCTGATGTTTTTCAGAGGAGCCACTTGAATTAAATCATAGTTTTTTATTTCATCCGGAATTTGGTCACATATAATAATTATGTGAATTTTTGCTCCGGGCAGAATTTTGTTCCAGGCTTTGACAAACAGAGGTATCATTTTGTAGTAGAGTGAATGTGTGTTTGTCGCGGTTAAAACGTCAGTGATAATCATTATCATCCTATTATTAAAAACTGCAAAATGAAATGAGTGTAACCTTTTTGAGTTTTAAGTGGAGTTCAAAGCTTGCTTTGTGTAACAAAATTGCATTTTTACTGACACTAAAATTGCATTTTAATGTCAGTAATTTTTTCTGTCAATCAAAAATTTAAAACCAGCAATTCTTTCCCTACTGTTCCCTTTCCTGATGGTGCTGTATAAGTCAGCTTAACCGGTTTGACTTTGAATTTATTAAACACTTTTCTGATTTCAGGTACATCATTAATACTCAGGATAAATTGCCCTTTGCATTTTTTCAGAATAGCTGCCATTTCTTCAAAATCTGACAGTTCCAATAAATTATGCTTGTAGTAAGGCTTTTTATAGTAAGGTGGATCAATGTAAAAAAACGTACCATTTCTATCATATCTGGGAATAAAACTCTGATAAGTTAAATTCTCAACAGTCACTTTAGACATCCGGAGATGGACTTCGGATAATTCTTCTTCCATCCTCATCAAATTAATCCTGGGAAATCTGTCAACAGACACCCCAAAACTCCTGTTTTTTACTCTGCCTGAGAAACAGGTTTTTTGTAAGTAATAATATCGAGCGGCTTTTTGGATATCTGTAAGGCCGCCTGCTTCCTGCTGTCTTTTCCAGTCCTCAAAAAGTTCTCGTGATGTCAGCAGCCATTTGAACTGCTTTACAAACTCCTCCAGGTGATGCTGCAACACTCGGTAAAAAGCAACGAGTTCGCTGTCGAGATCGTTTATGACCTCATACTTAGTTGGTTCCTTTGTAAAAAACACCCATGCGGCCCCGCAAAAAGGCTCGCAATAAGTGACATGTTTTGGGATCATGTCTGTTATTATTTGTGCCAATTTGCTTTTGCTGCCAATGTAAGGTAGCGGTGATTTCATTTATTCTCCTTTATTCTCCTTAGCTCTGTCATTTTTTTCGCCTCCTCAATTTACATATTGTGTTAAATAGTAATCAGGCGGATATGTGTACTCCGCCGAAATATCAATCTCTATGATATGCTGATGTATCCAATTCGGAAAAAGATACAATTTTCCGTCCGGATACGATATTAATCCGTCTGATGAGGCTAAACTGAGACCTGACAGCCACATTACAGAATCATCATCAGGATTGATTCTGTACAAATCGTTGTAAGTATCGCTACGACAGCAATATATACAGCCGTCCGAACCTGTACAAAAGATATTTGTTTTCAAATTTACAGCACCTATTACGTCTGATATATAATTATCACAACAACGGATATATCTGAACTCGCCTCCGGTTACAAAATAAATTTTTCCCCCGACACACTGGGACGCCCCGGACACGTCATAAGAAGCGATATAATTATAACTCAGGCTGTTATCCACTTTATATATATGATCTCCGAAGAAATAAACATTCCCATTCGATCCCAATCGCAGAGCTTTGCAGTTGTCTGCAAAATTTCGAAATAAATGGAGAGGTGTATCAGTTTCCGGATCAATCAGCAAGTGATTTTGGTTCCCTGATTTTGCAAGCAGTCTGCCATCAGGTATCTTTGTAAATCCTAGTGAGCCTATTGTGTTTGCTGGAATGTCAAGAGTATAAAATGTATCTGTATCTGGATTTACAACGAGAACATTCGCTGTATTTCCGGAAGCAAAATAAATTTTTCTGTTATTGGCCAGACAGCCTTCATTCCACTGTCCGTTGATTGTTGTTCCCAATAAAAAAAATTCTCCGGATGCAGGATCAATTTTGTATATTTTTGTTGATCCGTTTGTGGCATATATATATCCATTGCATGCCAGTACAGGACGCCATCGGATTCTTAATTCAGGAACGACTCCTGTTTTATCTGTAGATATCGGGGCGAGAGGAGGATTTTTCAACTTTATTTGTTCTGCTACTGCATTATAATAGTCCCACAGTTCAGGTCTTATTAAATCAGCATATCCCGGTTCTGTGGGAATCATCATTTTCGTAATCATTTTTTTAAATCTTCCCATTTAATTTTTGATATTTCTTCAGCATCATCTGAAGAATCGATCAGTTTCTGGCATCTTCTTGATTTTTCTTCTATCGGAATAACTCTGTTTAATACTTTTTCATAACTGTCTAACTCCTTGATCTGTTCGGGACTCATTTTGGATTCGTCTATTCCGCATCTTACTAATTGCAGAGCCTTCCCGATCATCACCAGATAATCCCGATCTTCTTCGGAAGGAAACAGTTTACTGACTTCTTCTCTCGCCTCATCTTTGATTTCTTTCTTTTTTCTGTCTCTGATATCTTCAATAGGGATATTCTTGACAGATATAGTCCGCCTGAAGTTTCCATCTTCGAAATACCAGTTTCCGAAATTAATTATGTGTATTTCAGGATTGTATTCAGGGGGAAGATCATCTGCCGCCGCCGGATAAAAATTATATTCTGCCAGCCTTTCCGAAGACAGATGGCCCGGATTCATAATCGTTTTTCCCCCGATTTTCAGGATGCCGGGAAGCGGTTTCGGTTCTTGGGTTATGTTTCCGTCCTCAACTCTTCCGTACAAATTCATTTCATTTTCCTTCCTATGTGATGCACGAATCTTTCTCCTGATGCCCCCTGAAAAAAAAATACAAGGATATCTGTATCAGAACTTAGGGGTGGGAAATTTCCGTAATCAGATTTATATGCCCCTTCCCATGTCAGAGCGTGATCCCCCCCGGCTGTCAGGTACAATTTCAGGCCGTTTTCGAGTTTCTGCGCAGGCAAATCGCAGATATTTGCAAATCTGACTGTTGCAGGCCCGTCCACAGTGAGTGACTGCACTTCTCCGTCATCCAGATCAACCAGAATAAGGCCCTCGTCTATCCCCACTGTTATATCTGTACATGCGCCGGATACAGAAATATCGTTTACCTGTATTGCCCATATGCCTGTAAAAACAGTCGCATTATTCGGCCCGGGGATGCTGAGATTTTTGATACTGTTGCTTTCGTCAATATATGATATTGCAAAATTGACATTGGAAACATCAGAAACACTGCTTATAGTCAGTTCTCTTGGAATGCTGTTCGGAGTGAAATACGGACTGGACGACAGACTGATGTATCCCGGAACTGTCGGTGATTGCAATGCAGCTACAGCTACAGCATCAACGGGGCCGGGTTTTGTTCCGTGTTCGCACAAAATTGACTTTGACGCTTTATACGTAAAAACAGAATCGCCGGCTTTTTGTAAAAAATAATCCCACATTCCGGCACTCGGACGGCACGAGATAACATCGCCGTTTGTGTAAATCAGCCGCTCAGTCCCTTCCTGCGCCCGTTTTACTGATATTTTTGAAGTTTCAGTATTGACGGATGTTATTTTCATGATCTCATACATGCCTTCATGCCAGGCGTACACGATCATTTCTTCATCTTCAGCCAGATCAATGACAGCGATGTCGTCAGGAGCGATTTCAATGATCTCGCTGTTCGTAAAAACATCTCCGACTATCCTGGAACTCCATGTATTGTAACATTTGAGTTTTTTTGTAATCATATTATTTGCTTTATTGAAAACGATACGTTTCTTTCTATGTTTGTTGGAATATCAAATTTCACAGAGTTTTTTTCGACACGTGCATAATATGCGGACAAAGGCCCTTTGTCATTTTCGCACAGAATGATAATTGCAGGTTCAATCCGAACCTCCTTCAGTTTTGTTATGAGTGCCTCATATTGCTCTTTGTCTCGGCGGAATTCGATATCTACTGAAACGATGTCCCTGTTTTTACCTTTTTTACTGGTTTCATGCCCAAAAGACAAATCATATTCAATTGAATGCTCGTCAAGGCTTGTTGCTGCCCCTTCTGGTTCTTTGAAGGGAATGCCTGTCCATGCTGCATACACTATTCCGACGGCTATATCATTACTGCTTCCTTTTGTCAGGTCAACCTGCACAAAATGTTTGCCTTGCACTTCGTTGTAATCAGTAAGAAATCGGGAAATTGTATATTCCCCGATACGACTGTCAGTTTTCCTCAATTCATAATCAAAATCTTGTAATACATTTTTTTCTGAATCCAGTATTTTTATCACGCAATGCTCCCCTTCGATTCCATCCAAGAGCAAGGTGTTTGCGGTTTCGGATATTTCAAGAATAATGAAACCCGTCTCTCCGTCCGGACTGTATTTAAGCGATACACTCTCCCTGAAAATATTCTCAGGATAACAGCCTGATATACAGGGAGTGCTCTCGGCTACAGATGTGGCAAGATTAGGATATCCGATTCTCATATACAGGCACTCCTTTTCCGGTTATAGTCAGCATTTCTGCTCTCGGATCGTATGATATCCCCTCTGCATTTATGGATGTCTTTATCGTGGAATTCCCACGGTCAAACGCAAAAACTATTTCTTGCATTGGAAGTGGAAATTCTTCAAAATTTTTACGCGGTATATTCATCACGAATTCCTCCATCTCCAGATACGTCAATATTTCGGCAATCCGATTGTCAACATCTGCTTTCCCGATATTGAAAACATTAACAGCCTCTTCTTTTCCTGCCTGCTTTCTTTTTCCGAAAATATAGGAATTATAGGGGATATCCCTCAGCACTGAGTCACCGTTGTCATCTGTTGTAATTTCGGGTACAACCCAGTCGGCTGTCAATATTTTTATGCGTTCTGTCACGTCGTAATCAGGAGGCACAAATGAATATTTTTCCAATTCGGTAATGCCGTTATTCTGTCTCATGTCTATCAATCGTAATGTGCCGTTAATAATATAAAATCTGTACATGCAATACCAGGAAACTTTTTCCAAAAAATCCATAGTCATTACATTTCCCGATATGACAGTATCTATCGGTATGTCGGCTCCGTGTATATTTTCCAATATCAGCCCGAGCCTTTCGCATCCCCACACAAATATGTCAGCAAGCGTTTTTCTGGTGCCGGTGCCGCTCCATGTAAGGCCGCCTCTTATCGGAGATGTTCGTGTTATGGTGCCATCTCCGTTATCTATCCAATTATTATCAATAACTGTTACAACCTCCCTGAATTCATATGCATGCCAGCCTGTACCGATTTCTCCCTCGAAATCAGCTTTGTAGTATGTTTGGCTCCCGTTTCTGTCTGGTGCTCGCTGAGGTTCCATATGTTCGACCCGACCGAAACTCATTGGAATAAAACAGTCATTTCCGTTTTCATCAGTCGCACTGTTTAATGCCATTGACGAAAGGTTTTGCTTCCAGACTTCGTATTCAAGATACGTTGCCCTGGATCGTTTCCATAATATCGTCCCGTCATACAAATCAAACCCATTATCAAGTTTAAGTTTTATCCTGCATTCGTCGGGAGGTTTATTATTTGTTTCCGGAGCGTCAAATGCTTCCAGATCAAATTGTATGTATCCGTAAGAACAAGTTATTTGTCCTGATTCCTTCGTACTGCTGAAACTTAAGTTTGGAACATTCAGTATGTGTTCAAGATAATTCATCAGTATACGGTTTCATCGTCATATATCGGACATTTCCAATATATGCATTTTCATCCTCCCCTCCGCCGAATTCAATTGCTCCCCATTCATGCAGCCCGAACATGCCGACGGATTCTTTTTTTTCTACTTCTGATACTTCCGTTATGATAGCTACGATACTCATTTCAGGGTAAATATTCCTTTGTTGTTCATGTCCTTTATTGTTGTTGCAACCTGCCTTGCTATGTCTTGTACCCCGATATTCAGGTGTACATTGTTTTTCAATTCTTTTCGCTTTACAGCGGAAGTTATTTTTTCAAGTTTTTTTCCGAGATTTCTTATTTCGCTTGTGTTTTCTCGAATCAGATTTGTCAATTCAGGAACGTTTTCGGGTGCAACAGACGATATATCGGAGATGCCCTCATCGGAGATGCCCTCAAATGAAACAGGCCAGTCTGAGGTCGGGGACACGACTAATTCACGTCCATGAAAATTTCCCATGTACGCATAGCCGGACGCAGAGCCGGATATGACCCCGCCATCTCTGTGACTGGCACCGGCCTGCCAGCCTGCGATTGTGCTGAGACTGCTTTTCATGTCCGAAAATGTTCCGTCCGGGAAGTTTATCCCGTTTTTCACTGTGACGGACAATCCGCCGACCGAGTTGAAGTAAGACGAGAGAACGTCGGCATTTACCAGGCTGACATTGAGCCCGTCAGCTATATGGGCGGTGTTTGTATTTATCCCATCAAGCAGATTAAGTTTTGTGTTTTCTGCTAACTGAGCTGTAACTTGGATAGACGCATCCGCATTGATTGTCGCTGTGACGCTTTCAGGTAATTTTCCGTCAGTCACATATTTTAAATCGTCAAACGTAATATCTCCTGAGTATACAGATTGGATATCTTTTACCAGGGTAGTATTATCCACTCCGTAATCTTTCAATGTTTGTTCAATATCAACCCAATTCAGAGCGTCCGTATCTTTTAGCTGAGATACGAGATACATGGTGGAGAGCCCATCCCATCCGGCATTTTCGCCTATCCAGGTAAGTGCCGACTTCGCGCTCTCGACATCCGTACCCCACGCATCTTTGTTGATGCTGCTGATAAGACCGAGCGTTGCGCTCCCGTTCCAGTCTCCGCTTGATTCCGCTATCCAGGTAAGTGCCGACTTCGCG
>JAAENB010000468.1 GCA_024224995.1 bacterium
GGCCACACAGGATGAACGGCTGAGAGCGCGATTCTCCGGTAAACCGGAGCATCTTATAAACTATTTCACCTTTATGGCACGGGAAATTCGTGAAATTATGGCCCAATTAGGGATCAGAAAATTTAATGATCTTGTCGGCAGGACCGATTTACTCACTCAACATAAGACAGACCACTGGAAAGCAAAAAAAGTGGACCTTTCCCGGGTTCTCTACCGCCCGGAAGAGGCGAATACCAGCGCGACCTACTGTGTAGAATCCCAGATCCATGATATTGACAATGTTCCGGACAGAACACTGATTGAAAAAGCAAAACCTGCCCTGGATGAAAAGAAGCATGTTGATATTGAGATGCCCGTCAATAATATCGACAGGGCTGTTGGAGCAATGCTCTCCAGCGAAATATCCGTGCGCTATGGAGATGAGGGACTTCCGGACAACACAATAAAATGTACTTTCCGGGGGAATGCCGGGCAGAGCTTCGGAGCCTTTTTAGCCAGGGGGGTTACTTTCAGGCTGGAAGGAGACTCAAACGACTATTTTGGAAAGGGGCTTTCGGGCGGCAGGCTCATTGCTGTTCCTTCGGCCGGTTCTACTTTTGCCCCGGAAGAAAATATTATTATCGGGAATACTGTTTTGTATGGCGCTACAGGGGGAGAGGCTTTTATCCGGGGAATTGCCGGAGAACGGTTCTGTGTACGGAACAGCGGAGCCATTGCTGTTGTTGAAGGTACGGGAGACCATTGCGCTGAATATATGACCAATGGACGGATCATTGTTCTTGGCAGAGTGGGCCGGAACTTTGCTGCCGGAATGAGCGGCGGTATTGCCTATGTCCTGAACGTAGACGGCGATTTTCAGTACTATTGCAATCCCGGAATGGTAGAACTCTCCCCGATCCTGGAATATGAAGACCAGGAATTCATCAAAGAATGGATCGGCAAACATATAGAATATACCGGAAGTACTCTCGCGGAAAACATCCTTGAGAACTGGCACGAATACATGCCCAAATTCATCAAGGTTATGCCGCTCGAATACAAGCGGGCTCTACAGGAGCTGAAGCTTGAAGAAATAGAAAAGCAGCTTGCCGAAATAAGAAAAGAAGTGCCCTGGGGCGGAGAATAGCCCCTATACCTGTACGGGCACGGCGCGCCGTGCCCGTACAGGTATACCGTACTCTAGCCCTGCTTACCAAAACTTAAATTCAATAAACGAGAGTAACCATGAGCACAATCCCATACCTGGGTGAAATCCTTTCACTCCTTACTGCAGTAACCTGGGCCATTGCGGTGATATTATTTAAAAAAAGCGGGGAACTGGTCCATCCCGTAGCCTTAAACCTGTTTAAAAACGGGCTCACGGTTCTGCTCTTTATTCCAACAATACCGCTGCTGGGCGAAGCATTGTTCCCGGCAGTAACAGCAAAGGATTACGCGCTGCTTCTTCTCAGCGGAGTCCTGGGAATCGGCATTGCCGATACGCTTTTTTTTAAAAGCCTGAACATCCTGGGAGCAGGAACCCTGGCCATAATAGACTGTTTATATTCCCCATTTGTCATAGGTCTTTCAATAGTTTTTTTAGGAGAAGATCTCACGCTGTACCAGTTTCTTGGCGTTGCCATGATCATATTTGCTGTTCTGGCAATTATGGCCAGGAGAGACAAAAATCCCGCGGACAGGAAAAAGATCTGGCTGGGAATATTTTACGGAGCACTGGGAATTGCTCTTTGTTCGGCAGCAATTGTAATGATCAAACCCGTACTGGAACGCACTCCCCTGGTATGGGCAACAGGAGTACGGCTTGTTGGCGGAATTGCATCTCTCATTATCTACCTGGCATTTCACCCCCGTCGAAAGCCCATACTATCATCCCTTTTTATTACGGGGGGATGGAAATATACAATTTCAGCTTCTGTAATGGGAGTATATGTAGCCATGACACTATGGCTGGCAGGAATGAAATATACCCAGGTTGCTACTGCCGCTCCCCTGAACCAGACCAGCAGCATTTTTATATTCATCTTTGCTGCGATATTTTTACAAGAACCCGTAAGCCCCCGGAAATTTGCCGGGCTGGTGCTTGGAACAACGGGGGCCATTCTTGTTACGCTTTTTTAGACCGGTCAATTTTTACAATTCCGCGTCAATACCAACATAAACAGTTCTCCCCCGTTTCGCCGGACCCATTCCGGAGAATATATCTCTTCATTAAGAAGGTTTTGGTGCCGTATAAAACCGATCCCGGTCCCCGGATAACCTCAATTCGTTCAATTATATTAATAGGAAATACAGCATAAATATCACTATCCGCACCTGCCTGTACTCTTTCACGGATAGGTCTTAACGCTCATCAGGTCTTCAAGGCTTAAGGAAATAAGCTGGTCAATAGAATCCTCAGTCTGCCCATTTAAGATAGACCTTTTGCCTGTTACACCTTAAAAACATCAACCTCTTTCTTAAGTCCTTCGGCCATAGCGGAAACCTCTTCTGAGTTGCTGGCCAGTTCTTCGGAACCGGAAGAGATGGTTTCGGTTCCTTCGTTGATGCTTTGAATAAGGCTATTGATTTCATTGATAGCGGTTTTCTGAACCTTGGTGGTAACCCTGATCTGGTCGGACATTTCCTTAATTTCCTGAACTTCTTTATTCACACTTTCATTGGTGCCAACCTGGTCCCTCATTTTTGTTGATATATTCGAGATCATATCGCTAATAGAATTTACCCCGTCAATAATAACACTAATTGTTTTAACAGAGCTCTCCACTTTTGATGAGCCTTTTATTATTTCATCATCATTTTCAGTAATAATCCTGCTGATATCCTTAATACTGGCAGCGGTTTCATCGGCCAGTTTCGATATTTCATCGGCAACAACAGCAAATCCTCTACCGGCGTCACCGGCCCTGGCAGCCTCAATAGCGGCATTAAGAGAAAGAAGGTTTATCTGTTCCGAGATATCATTTATCATTTTGATAATGTTCGTCATTTCCTGGGAACTGCTGCCGATTTTCCGAATACTCTCATTCATCTCTCGAAGAGATCCTTCCCCCGATTTAGCCTGGGTTGAAATACTACCAATAACAGACATTGTCTCCCGGATATCTTCATCAAGTTCATTAATAAGAGTAGATAATTCCTGCATTCTATTAATAAGAGAATTTAAATTATTAAACTGGATATCAATATCACTGGTTACCCCATCCATTTCAGCGGTAATTTCGGTAATAGTGCCTCGAACCTCCTCAGCAGAGGCGGTTTGATTTTCCGCGTTACTGGCAAATGACATGGCAGTAGCGGAAGTCTCTTCTGAAGCGGCAGCAAGACTAACTGAGGTATTTTTTATTTCTAAAATAACGTTCTTGATCTGTTTAACAAACTCATTAAACCGGAGGGCCATTTCACCAATTTCATCCTCAGTTTCCACGGGGAGCTGGGTATTCAGATCGCTTTTCTCCAGGCCCGTAATTAAGGTTTTAATGGGACCGGCCATAGCCCCGGAAGTAAAATAGACCAGCACAATTGAGATAACAACAACAAGGAACGTTACAAGAGTAACTCCAATAATCAAGCCCCTCACTTCAGCTTTGACATCCTCAATATAGATCCCCGTACCAATAACCCAATTCCAGGGTTTAAATAATTTTACAAACGATATCTTAGGCGCTATCTTTGTTGTATCATCTTGCTTTTGCCACCAATAGTCAACAAATCCTTCCCCGTTTTCTTTACAGACCCGAACAAATTCGACCACCAGGAATTTTCCTTTTTTATCTTCAAGCTTAAACAGGTTTTTCCCCTCAAGTTTAGGCTTATAAGGATGCATTATCATTACATGGTCCATGCCGTTTATCCAGAAATATTCTTTTTTTTCGGAATCTTTCTTTTCCGGGCCATACCGCATCGCCCGAACATAGGACATCGCTCTTTTTTTTGCATCCTCTTCCGATATATTCCCGTCTGTATACTCCTTATAGATAGAAGAGACGGTAAATACGGCAACATCCGTTAGTTCCTTGATCTTTTCTTTCTTTTTATCCATAATACTATTTTCGATTAAAGGAATAAAAAAAACAAAAGCAGGTAAAGCAAACAAAAGGATAATAGAAAACCCAATTATCATTATTTTAAAACGGATAGATAATTTCTTCCAGGCAAATTTCATTCTTCACTCCCGGGATAAATAAAGCATATTCTTTCATCGATTATATGCCCAAAAAAGATGTTTTGCAAGTTATTTACAGCCATACCCTGATTTTTTTCCGGGGCACCCGTGCTCTACCCTCCTCTAAATAAAAAGAACTTGAAATTAAATAGTGCATATGAAATACTGTCCATAAGAAAAAAGAGTGGCGTGGCCACTCTTTTTTTATAGCAAGATTAGCAAAAAATCTCCTGAAAGGTCTTATAGAGGTCCTGTTTAACCGATGATAAAGGAAACAATAACTGAATTGATTAGCACTGCTGCGGAAAATCTCGGTTATTTGGTATATGAATCATCGATTTATCTCAAAGGAGAGAATTCGAAGATTACGGTAAAAATAGACAGCAAAAAAGAGGTATCACATGAAGATTGTGATACCTATAGCAAGGAACTTTCCAATTTGCTTGATGACTCAGCTGTTTTACCTAATTATTTATTGGAGATCTCATCACCGGGGATCAACAGAAAACTTCGGGGCATTGAAGAATTTAAACGATTTAAAGGTGCTCCTGCGAAGATAGTTTTTGAAAAAGATGACGAACGAGAGACGATAAAGGGGATTATTACCGAAGTTAGCCCCCGATTAATTACGCTAACATCGGGGAACAAAGATATAACAATTTCTTATAATGAAATAGTAAAAGCAAATCTTGATTATTAAAGGGTCGAAGCTTTATGAGTAATAATTTTTTTGAAGCCTTGCATCAAATAGCGACAGACAAGGGCATACCAAGAGACGAAATCGAAAATATTGTAGAGTCAGCTATGCTCTCAGCTTTTAAGAAACAATACGGGCTGGTAGAGGATGTTGAGGTAATCTTTGACAGAGACAACAACAGTGTAAAACTCGTCACAAGGAAAATAGTAGTAAAAAAGCCGGCCAATAGAGCAGAAGAAATAGCGTATACTGAAGCTCAAAAAATAGACTCCGACATACAGCTGGGGGATGACATTACGGTGGAAGAAGATCCACTTCAGTCTTTTGGGCGAATAGCGGCACAAACAGCCAAACAGGTAATAATACAGAAAATAAAAGAAGCTGAAAAGAATATAATATATAACGAATTTAAAGACAAAGAAGGCGAACTAATAAACGGTTATCTCCAGAGAAAATTCAGGGATGCCATTTATGTAGAGCTCGGCAGGGCAGAAGGGATCCTTCCTGCGCGGGAACAGTCATCACTTGAGCATTATAAGACAGGGGACAGGATCAAAGCCCTGGTCCTTGCAGTTCAGAACAATTCGCGGGGTCCCAGTATTATCCTATCAAGAACCCATCCGAAATTTATAGAGAAGCTTTTTGAGATGGAAATTCCGGAGATATACGACGGAATAGTAAGTATAATGAATGTAGTCCGGGAAGCAGGGGTACGAACCAAGGTAGCGGTTGAGAGCGAAAGGGATGATGTTGATGCTGTAGGCGCCTGTGTAGGAATGAAAGGGATACGGATACAATCAATTGTACGGGAGCTTGAAGGTGAAAAAATAGATGTTGTAGAACATTTTGAAGATAAAAAGATGATGGCGTCAAATGCGTTAACACCGGCCCGGGTAGTGGAAGTTGTGGAAACTTCCGACGGAGGAGTTATTGCTGTTGTTGAGAACGACCAATACAAGCTTGCTGTCGGCAGGGGGGGGCACAATGCCCGCCTTGCTTCAAAGCTCTGTGGTTTCGATATAAGCATAAAATCAGAAGATCAGTACAAAGAATTCCTGGGTTCAAGCGAATCAAGGGCAGTTCTGGAGCAGCTCTTTTCCCAACAGAATGAAGATGAAACTCCACTGGAAGAATTGCCGGGTCTTGAAGCAAATGTCATAAAACTCCTGGAATCCGGAGGAGTATATTCTGTTGAAGACCTTGTTGAAAAATCCTTTGATGAATTACTGGAAATTGACGGGATCGGAGAAAAAACAGGCCAAAAGATACTCGATATAATTGCAGATTCAGTCGATTTTGAAGACGATGAAGAAGCAGATGAAGATGAAGTAGAAGAAGAAGAAGACAGCACTGAGGAAAAAGATGAGGCTAACGAACAAGGTGAAGATAAAAATAAGGAAACGGAAGAAGGGAAAGATGAGGTAGAGGAAGAGAAAGAAGAGGAAGAGTAAATTATAAAAAAGGATATTAAGGATTTACATGAAGGCCATTGACATTGCAACAAAAAATCACGTTACTATAGAAGACACGCTAGAGGTCTGCAAAGAGCTTGGAATAAAGTACGAAAACGGCAATTCGGAACTTTCGGACCAGGATGTTTTTCTTATTGAGAAAAAAATAGAAGTTATTAAAACCAAAAAGATCCAGAAAGCAGCGCAAGCGAAAAAAGGAAAGAAAATAAAGCTTAAAAGAAAGGTTCACATAGGAAAAGACAAAAAAGAAAAAGCTGCTGCTGAGACTACTGACAAAAAAGGAAAACCCGAAAAGAAAGTAACGGAGCCTGCTCCTTCAGCTAAAGATAAAGCAAAACCTGAAAGAGATAAAGAGCAGAAAGGAAAACCCAAAAAAGCTGAGCATAAGGGAAAACCGTCAAAGGAACGGCCTTCAGACAAAAAAGCTGCACCCAGGAAAGGCGCGCCCGAAAAAGGCGCCCCGGGTTCGGACAAAAAGCCTGAATCACTGGAAAAATCTGAATTTTCGAAAAAACGAAAAAAAGGAAAAGAAAAAGAAAAAGATAATAAAAAGAAGTTCAAAAAGATACATGAAGAAAAACAGCTGAATTTTCGAAAAAAAGACGGTCCACCGAAAAAGAAAGAAGCGACAACACCTGAAGAGATAAGTATCACTGAAAGTCTTTCAGTTGGGGATCTGGCGAAAAAGCTTAATGTAAAAGCAAATGAAGTAATCGGCAAGTTAATGAAACTTGGCGTTATGGCTACGATTAACCAGGCAATTGATTCGGAAACAGCGGCAATTCTTGCCGGAGAATACAATACCGAAGTAAAAGTTGTATCACTCTTTGATGAAACAGTGATCAAGCATAATGAGAATGACCGGGAAGAAGATTATCAAACCAGGTCTCCCATAGTAACAATAATGGGGCATGTTGATCATGGAAAAACAAAACTTCTTGATGCTATACGAAAAACAAATGTAGCAGACGGAGAATTCGGCGGAATAACCCAGCATATTGGAGCATATAAAGTCCACCTGGGGCAAAGAGAGATCGCTTTTCTTGATACTCCGGGACACGCAGCATTTACAACAATGCGGGCACGTGGAGCGAGTATCACCGATATTGTTATTCTTGTGGTTGCGGCGAATGATGGCGTAATGCCCCAGACTATTGAGGCTATTGACCATGCCAAAGACGCGGGTGTTCCCATAATTGTAGCAATAAATAAGATTGATTTACCTGACGCGAATATCGCGAAAGTGAAGCAGGAACTCGCTAATTATGAACTTGCTCCGGAAGAATGGGGTGGAACAACACTTTACGCGGAAATAAGTGCCAAACAAGAAATAAATATTGATGGTCTGCTTGAGCTGATCCTTATCCAGTCAGAAATGCTCGAACTAAAAGCCAATTCTACTCTGCGTGCCAAAGGAACAGTTATTGAATCCAAACTTGATTCCGGACGTGGAGCTGTATCAACAATATTGATACAAAACGGAATAATAAAGGTAGGAGATCCCTTTGTAGTAGGAGTTTTCTCCGGAAAAGTACGGGCAATGTTCGACGACCAGGGACGCTCTATAAAGAGTGCCGGCCCATCCACACCGGTGGAAGTTCTTGGAATAACAGGAATACCGGCAGCAGGAGATCCTTTTGAAGGAGTTGAATCGGAACGCTTTGCCAAGCAGATTTCCCAGAAAAGGCTGGAATATAAAAGAATAGAATCAGCGAAAAAAGTCAAGAAAGTAACTCTTGAATCATTAAATGAGATGATACGGGAAGGAGAGGTACAGGAGCTCCGGACAATAGTAAAAGCTGATGTTGACGGTTCTGCCCAGGCATTAACGGAAGCCCTGGAAAAACTGACAACAGTAGACATCCGGGTTAAGGTTATTCATACCGGAACAGGCGGAATCAATGAATCCGATGTAATGCTGGCTTCAGCCTCAAACGCGATTATTATCGGTTTTCATGTACGGCCTACGGGCAGGGTAGCGGAAATCGCTGAAAAAGAAAATGTAGCAATAGAATTTTACAATATCATTTTTGAAGCAACCGATTCCATCAAAGCAGCGATGGAAGGAATGCTTTCACCGGAGATTCAAGAAAAAATACAGGGAACCGGTGATGTTAAACAGATATTTAAAATATCAAAACTGGGAACAGTGGCAGGAGCTATCTGTTTAACCGGCAAAATTGAGAGAAAATCAAAAATGAGGCTAATACGAGACGGCGTAGTCATCTTTGACGGAGACATGAAGTCACTAAAACGGTTTAAAGATGATGTAAACGAGGTCTCAGCAGGACAGGAATTCGGATTTGCTTTCGAAAGTTTTAACGACATAAAAGAAGGCGATGCCTTTGAATCTTATAAATTGATAGAAGTAGCAAAGACTCTTTAGAATGGCATATAGAAAAGAAAAATTAGAAGAACAAATACGAAGAATAATTTCTGAAATTCTTGTAAAGGAAGTTAATGATCCCCGGATAGGTTTTACAACAATAACCGGGGTAAACCTTAACAAAGATTTGTCCATTGCTCGTGTAGGTATCTCCGTAATAGGAGACCCAAAAGCCAGAAGAAAGGCATTAGACGGGTTACGATCGGCCAAAGGATTTATTCAAAAGAATGTAGGGAAAAACCTGAGAATCAAAAATATCCCCAGGATTGAATTTGAACTGGACTCTTCCGTATCAGATGGAGTTCAGATGGTAAATCTTCTGGAAAACCTGGAAGGGGTTAAAGGGAAGAATGATACTGATGAGGAGGAGGAATTCAGGAGTCAGGAGCCGGATGATTCCGGTCAAACCCCTTGATCCTGATTCTTAATTCGTAAATTCAATGCAGGATTTACAAAACGCGGTAATTCTTATTGATAAACCCGTTGGAAGAACATCCTTTGAGACAGTTTCGCAGGTAAAACGCCTTTTAAAAGTAAAAAAAATAGGTCATTCAGGGACACTGGATAAATTCGCCTCAGGATTACTGGTACTTTGTACCGGACGGGCAACCCGGCTCACCAATTATTTTCTTGAAAGTGATAAGGAATATTCCGGGATAGTACAATTAGGCATAGCAACCGATACCTGTGATATTTATGGTGACGTAATAACGAATAATCCTTTTGCCCATATAACGGAAGAAGAGATCAAGAATGCATTAAATTCCTTTAAGGGCGAAATAATGCAAATGCCGCCTCTATATTCAGCCTTAAAGATTAATGGGCAAAGAGCTTCCGACCTGGTAAGGAATGGAAAAGAGGTAGAGATAAAAGAAAGGCAAATAACAATATACAATATTGAAAGTCGGCATATTGACAGGGAAAACGGAAGAGTTTCAATTTATGTAAGCAGCTCAAAAGGAACCTATATACGTTCCATAGCACGAGATATGGGAGAAATATTGGGAACCGGGGCTCACCTGGCGAGTTTAAGAAGATTGAAGTCCGGTCACTTTTCTATTGAAAATGCCGTAACAATAGAAGAATTACGGGAATTTATAGAAAAAGGAACACAGGAAAAAGATTTCATAGTTTCTCCTGTGAACGCTTTACAAAAGTTTAGTTGTATTACGGTAAATAATGCTGCCCGAAATAGAATAGTAAACGGAGCGTATTTTGACCGTGAAGATGCTTTAAACATCGACATTAATGAAATTAATGAAAAAAAATTGTTCATTATTGTGGATGAGGATAAAAATCTTATTGCAATAGCAGAGATAGACATTGAAAAATGGCATATTAAATACCGGAATGTATTTAATTAGTTGTTAGTAAAAACTGTATTCGGCATTTCTCATAACGAGGGATGCCGGTTCACTAAATAATTATTAAGCAAATTGACCAATTTAGGAGGATATATTACTAGTTATGGTTGAAAAAAATAACATTATGGGAAAATTCGGGAGACATGACAAGGACACAGGGTCTCCGGAGGTTCAGATTGCTCTTATTACTGAACGGATCAATCACTTAACAGAGCATTTTAAGGTTCATAAAAAAGATCATCATTCAAGAAGAGGACTCTTAAAGCTTGTTGGCCAGAGAAGAAGAATGCTCGATTATTTAAAAAGAAAAGATCTGAAGAAGTATAGAGAACTGATTAAAACATTAAACCTGAGAAGGTAAGGGATTGGAAAACGAAAATCTGTAACCGGGCAAAACAGACTATAACCTGGTTACCTATTTTCGCCTATCCAATAAATTCCCTGGTACGGTTTAAAATAAGAATGCCTGTCTTTGTAATGGTAAGACTACTGGATAGAGAAAGAGAAATAAATTGAGAGGATATTTATGGCTGTAGATATAAGCGTTGAAATTGGAAAAGAAGAATTAAAATTTAATACAGGATACCTGGCAAAACAGGCTGATGGAGCGGTTCTTGTTACTTATGGAGAGACTATTGTATTTGCTTCTGCGGTAGCGTCAAAAGAAGTTAAAGAAGGGCAGGATTTCTTTCCGCTCATGGTTGATTATCGGGAAAAAACATATGCTGCCGGAAAAATTCCGGGAGGATTTATAAAAAGAGAATCACGCCCCAGCGACAGGGAAACCCTGGTATGCCGGCTTACGGACAGACCTCTGCGACCGCTGTTTCCCAAAGGCTTCATTAATGATGTTCAGATTATTATATATGTCCTATCGGCGGACAGGGTAAATCAGCAGGACATACTTGCGATTAATGCCGCTTCAGCAGCATTGAGTATTTCAGGTATGCCTTTTCATGGTCCTGTAGGAGCTGTCCGGGTAGGAAGAATTGATGGGAACTGGATTGTAAACCCCTCTTTTGAGGAATCAGACGAAAGTGATATAGACATTGTAGTGGCGGGAACCAGGAACGCGGTAACCATGATCGAAGGTTCGGCTAAAAATGTTTCGGAAGAAGCGATGCTGGAAGCGGTGGAATTCGCGCACGAAAACATCAAAAAGATTTGTGACGCCCTGGATGAGTTAAAAGCTGCTGTAGCAAAACCTGAAATGGAATATACTACTTTTTTACAGGACGAAACGTTAAAATCCGAACTCAAAGACAAATATTATTCCGAAATAAAAAATTTAACAAGCATTAAAGAGAAAAAAGAACGGGAAGAAGCTTTCACATCAATTGTTGAAAAAGCAAAAAAAGAAATGGCAGAAAAATATCCCGATTACTTAGGCCAGATGTGGCCAATACTGGATGGTTTCGACGGCGAATGCGTAAGAGAAGAAATACTTGAGAATGGAAAACGAGCAGATGGAAGAGGACTAAAAGATATTCGTGCTATTGACAGCATCGTTGGCCTCCTGCCGCGAGCTCATGGATCTGCGGTTTTTACCAGGGGCCAAACCCAGAGCCTGGGAATAACGACTCTTGGAAACGTAAGCGATGCTCAGCGATTGGATAACATTGAAGGGGAAAAAGAAAAAAGATTTATGCTTCACTATCAATTTCCACCCTTCTCTGTTGGAGAGACCGGCAGAACCGGCGGAGTTGGCAGAAGAGAGATTGGTCATGGAATGCTGGCAGAGCGGGCTCTTGAATATGTAATACCTGACGCGGAGAAATTTCCCTATACCATCAGGCAGGTCTCGGAAACACTGGAATCGAACGGGTCCTCTTCAATGGCCACGGTTTGTTCCGGGTCTCTTGCCATGTTTAACGCGGGTGTTCCTCTGAAGGCTGCTGTTGCCGGTATCGCAATGGGACTGGTAATGGAAGAAGACCGCTTTGCTGTTCTCAGTGATATTCTTGGTCTTGAAGATCACCTTGGAGATATGGACTTTAAAGTTGCCGGAACTGAAACAGGAATTACGGCATTTCAGCTCGATATCAAGATAGAAGGGATCACAACTGAGATCATGAAAAATGCTCTTGCCCAGGCCAAAGAGGGAAGACTTCATATTCTCGGAAAAATGAAAGAGGTCTTAGCGAAACCGGAAGATAATCTTTCCGATTATGCTCCAAAAATGAAGATGATAATGATCAATCCTGAAAAAATTGGCGAGGTTATTGGGCCTGGCGGAAAGATCATTCGAAAAATAATAGAAGAAAGCGGTGCCAGCGTAAACGTGGAAAATGACGGTTCAGTAGTATTATCGTCAATGGACTATTCCTCAATTGAAGCGGCAGAGCGGTATATCCTGGGAATTGTGGAAGAGATCGAAGTTGGAAGGATTTATGACGCTACGGTCAAAAAAATCGTCGATTTTGGGGCATTCTGTGAAGTGGCTCCGGGAAAAGAAGGCCTGTGCCACATCTCAAATCTCGATTTTGGACATGTACGAAATGTTACTGACATATTAAATGTTGGAGACAAACTAAAAGTAAAAGTCATAAAAATCGACAAACAGGGCCGCATAGATCTTAGTAGAAAAGAAGCTCTTAAAAAATAATAGAGCAGCTGTTATAACCCAAAACTCATGTAATGGAAGTGAAAAATAGGGGTGCCCTGGCACCCCTATATATTTAATAATGATAACAAAATATAAGCAGGACAATGGACTAACAGTACTACTGGAGCCGGTAGATGAAGCGGTATCCATTTCGGTAGGACTGTGGCTTAAAACCGGGTCAAGAAATGAGAAAATTTTCCAGTATGGTTATGCTCACTTTGTAGAGCACATGCTTTTTAAGGGTACTAAAAATTATTCGGCACATGACATAGCAAAGATGGTAGACAGGGTTGGCGGTCAGCACAATGCTGCCACGAACAGGGAATATACCTGCTATTATATAAATGTTGTGTCCGATCATCTTGAACTGGCAATAAAGATCATTTCCGATATGTATTATAATTCATTATTAAGCTCTGAGGAAATAAAAAAGGAAAAAAACGTAATTATCGAAGAAATTCGAATGTACGAAGATACACCGGATGAATTTATCCATGATCTTTTTATAGAAAACATGTTTTCCGGTCATCCTTTGAGCCACTCCATTCTCGGCTCTATCGATGGAATAGATCAAACATCCAGGGAACAGCTGGCCGGATTTTATGAGAGTCATTACCGGGACGACAATGCAATATTTGTCATTGCCGGCAAAATGGATGTCAACAAAGCTCAAGACCTTATTTCCGCCCATTTTGACCGGGAACCCAACTCTACGAGCCTGATAAAAGCTCCTCCGGCAGCTCCGCCGGAAAGATTATACTATACTCATGTAGAACGGGACCTGGAACAAGTCCATTTTTGCCTGGGAACAGAAGGTATTAACAGGTATGATGATGACAGGTGGGCTCTTTACTGCTTAAGCACCATTCTTGGCGGCAGTATGTCTTCCAGGTTATTTCAGAATATCAGGGAAAAAGAAGGAATAAGTTATTCCATTTACTCTTTTCACTCATCTTATACGGATGCCGGGCTTTTTGGTATATATTGCGCCACTTCACCGGACAATTATAGCAAAGCGCTTGAATTAATCGTAAAAGAATGCCGGGAAATGTTGGAAAAAGGCATACAGGAAGATGAACTCCGGGACGCGAAAACCTTTATGAAAGGAAACCTGGCGCTTAGTTATGAAAGTATTGAAGTACGAATGGGTCAGCTGGCCAAAAACGAACTTGCCTTTGAAAAATACTATAGCTTTGATGATATTATAAAAAAAATAAATGAAGTGACTCTTGATGATTTTGGGAACATTGCTAAAAGACTTTTCAAAAATAAAAAATTATCACTAATTTCCGTAGGGAAAAAGCCGGACGACCGTAATAATGACTCGGACTTAATAATATCCTGAAGTAAATACCGGAAAAATCCCAACTAACTCTAATTATTTATTGACGAATCGTTCCTGATCAATAAGATTGAAAAAAATTGTGAAGGGGCGTGAACATAAACCGGCATCTTTTGCAGGAAATATATATTATATGGGGTGATTAAATGGCTGCAAAAAGCGATACCATGAACAGTACAATAGGAAACGGATCGATTTTTGAGGGCAAGTTTTATATTAGCGGATCGCTTAAAATTGACGGAAAATTTGAAGGCGAGATAAAAACAGATGAAGAACTTGTTGTTGGAGAAACCGGTAAAGTAAAAACCGATATTGTTGCGAAATCAGTAGTTGTTGCAGGAACTGTTATAGGAAACATCAAGGCTCTGGAAGAAGTTCGGCTCCTTGAAAGCTGCAAGATCCTTGGCGATATTACAGCTCCGGCTATATCGATACAAAGAGGCGTTGTTGTTCAGGGAAATGTAATAATTACCGGCGGGCATAAAAAAGATATTAAAAAAGTTATTGAGGATTCATATTCTACCGAATCAGCAAAATAGCGGTTAATCCGTACACATATACCGGGGAAATTTTACTGTTTCGGCAATCCATCTCCGGCATGGGTGCGGAATAATGATAAAATTAAATAAATAATTCTTTTTAGCCGATTATTTAAACATATAAACATTTAAGGAATACGAAGGTATCCCATTATACATTTTCTAAGGAGATAGATACCCTTACAATAAAGGGATCTGTATAAAAACTAATGAAAATTTTTCCGAAAAAGAGCTATAAACTCGGCAGATTGGCAATTATTTTATCTCCGGAGGGATTTAGAAGAGTGCTGCATCACAACATTCGATCCTCCTTTATATCGACTTTTCGATTCACCAAAACCAGGTCAGGAATGATTTCCCTATCGATTATTCTGCTTATTGCTCTTCTTTTATTTGCTTTTTATCCTCAAAATTCCGAAAATCCCATAGTTGAAGACGAAGAAAAAAAGAACGAACTCTTATTATCATCACAAACAGACTACTCTGCTCCGAAAAAAAACATACCCCTTGCTATTCGTACTCATGTTATTCAAAAAGGTGAAACATTGAGCGAGATTGCAAAAAAATATGCCGTTTCCATGGATACCATATGCGGCAGTAATAATCTTACATCGTATGATCTCATCAGGGAAGGAGCCCGCATGGAAATCCCCAATATGGATGGGATTCTTTATACAATGAAAAAAGGGAATAATCTTGCTTCAATTGCTAAAAAATACCGCATCCCTATAAAGAAAATACTATCAAAAAATACTATCAAAAATGCCGATTTTCTTCCTGTCGGCAAAAAGATCTTCATTCCCGATGCCCGGCCGCAAAACATCTTTCCCGGTTATTTATGGCCCGTAAGAAGTAAGGTCATTACCTGCGGATACGGCTGGCGCAGAAATCCTTTTAATAGAGGTTCTAAAGAATTCCACCAGGGAATGGATATCCGCGCCCGTTATGAAAGAGTTCGGTCAACAAAATATGGTAAGATTACTTTTACCGGCTGGCTTGGGGGATACGGGAAAACTATTGTAATAGCACATCCCGGCGGCTGCAAGACCTTGTATGCTCACCTTTCACGCATATTTGTAAAAAGAGGCCAGTATGTAAAGCAGGGACAATATATTGGGAAAAGCGGTAATACCGGGCGTTCAACCGGCGCCCATCTTCATTTCGAAATCCTTAAGAACGGCAGGCACCGTAATCCATACAAATACTTAAAGAGCAAAAGATAAGCAGTAAGAAGTAAAGATTCTACTTCTTACTAACAACTATATCATCATAATCAGCACGAGCAGTTCCACGCACATTATTTGAATCAGTAAGAATTCCTATCATTATTGGGCTGTATTTTGGATTAGAGCCAAAGCATTTCCTATAATCATTTAAGACATTCCTCTTCACCGTTAACCATTTCCCTTTTTTACTCTCTCCCGATTCCAATACAATATACGTAACATGAAACAGGGATAAACCAAAGCGTTTAAAATTCCGGTGAATGATCCGGTGCCCTTTTGGTACAGATGAACTCCATACGTATTTTATTACATTAACCGGCTGATATTTCCATGACACAAAGGGAATATTTACTTTTTGCGTGAGCACATATATCCCGGCCGCGCTGTCGGTTTTTGACCGCTTTAGCTCGGAAGCACCTTTGGGGGTTTCATGAAGTCTCCATCGCCAGGATATATAAGGATGTTTACGTATATCCCAGCTAACCTTGTTCCTTTTAAAAAAGCTATATTCATTTACCTGCTTCCCAATCTGGATTGAAAGCCCGGAATTGCCTTTTGTTGTTCCATGGAGATATTTGTTGCCATTTTCCGACTTTATATGATATATTTTAGAGGTGTTATGGGGCTCATTTTTCCTTGTTCGCCAGGTTTTTAAAAATTTTCTGGGAAGTCTGTTCCCCTGAGAATACTTTTCAAAGTTCTCAAGTAATATTGACTCATTTTCACTTGTGGCGGTATTAATTATTACACAAAAAACAAGAAATACGGTTATTGCTGAAATAGAGATTAATTTACTTTTGTTCATATACGAATCCCTTTTTTAGTAAATTTATTCGATTATTCTATATAATATACAATAATACTAAAAAAATGTCTATTAATTTTTTGTATTTACCTGATTAAAACAGGCACTCCGGGCCAATTAAGACTTGACCTATCCCATACCCCTTACGGTACTATCCTTTTTGAAAGGTAATCGGTAGCCCTGACCCCTGAACCCCGGTTTCTCAAGAGGATTATAATGTTTAATGACGACGCGAAATCATCATATTTAACAAAGCTATTGTTTATAGTTCGATCGAACCTTCACTATCATCTGTCATTTAAAAAGAAAATCGCGCGTATGACCGGGAGGCCAATGGTCTGGGGTATATGGAATGTTGTTGTTTCCGGTCCAAATATAAACCTGGGTAAAAATGTTGTTATTGTAGGAGCAAACGGGTTCAAGACCAACCTGACCTGCTATAAAGCCAATAATCATGAAGGGAGTATTACTATTGGGGACAATGTATTGATTATGAATGGGGTACGGATCAGCAGTGCTGCGGAAATTGTGATTGGTGACGGCTGTATGCTGGCAAATTTCTGTTATCTCACTGACGCGGACTGGCATGATATTCACGACAGGACCTATTCTCCGGGAAAAACCGCTCCTATTATCCTTGAAAAAGGAGTATGGATTGGGGACTCTGCCATTATTGTAAAAGGAGTTCGAATTGGCGAGAATTCCGTTGTTGGAGCCGGTTCAGTTGTAACAAAGGATGTTCCTGCCAATGTTGTAGTTGCCGGGAATCCCGCAGCGATTGTTAAAAAGCTCGATCCGGAAAAAGTAGTTATTAGAGGCAGTTATCCCAGGAATTAAACCGGGATTACAAATTTTAAACCAAAAGCAGGGAGATTTTAATTGAAAATATGCCTTTTATGTTACCGGGCAAACCCATACTCCGGCGGCCAGGGTATTTACCTTAAATATATTGCCGATGAATTGGTGCGCCAGGGCCATGAAGTCCATGCCATTGTTGGACCGCCCTACCCTTTTCATATGGAAGGAGTAATACTTCATAAAATACCCAATAACGAATATTTTGTTAAAAAGGGTTTAAAAATCATAAATAAAGACTCTCCATTTGATATCTTTAGTCCAATCAATTTTTATGAATACTTTAACAGCAGGTTTGGAGCGTTTCCGGAGATCAGTTCCTTTACGTATCGTGCCTATTTGCTCCTGAGAAAACTGCACAAAAAATATAAATATGATATAATTCACGATAATCAATCAGTTGGCTATGGGCTTCTTCTAATGAAGAGCCTTGGAATCCCTGTTGTGGCAACAATCCATCACCCTCTTTCCATTGATCTTGAGAATGTACTTGAGCGGGTTGTGTTATTTAAAAAAAAGGTAAAATCCGTTATTTTTTATCCCCTTCTAATGCAGGCTTTTGTTGCCAAACGCCTTGATCACATCATTACGGTTTCCCGTGATTCGCAAAAAACAATTACCAGGGATTTTGGCGTTAAGCCGGAGAAACAGACTGTTGTATACAATGGTATTGACAGGAGCATTTTCAGGCCTCTTAAAAATATTAAGAAAAAGAAAAAAAATATCGTTTTCGTCGGCAATATAGAGGACGGGAAAAAGGGATTTGTATACCTTCTCAAAGCGCTTACCCATATGAAAGAAGAGGTAAAACTGACTGTTATAGACGGCGGTGCTCCTCACCGGAAGATAACCCTTCAATTGATCGAAAAACTCAATATTGGCCATAAGATTGAATTTGCCGGTACTGCTTCCATGGATGAATTGGTGGAACACTATTGCCGGGCTCATATAGCACTTGTGCCCTCGGTGTATGAAGGTTTTGGTTTTCCTGCTGCTGAAGCCATGTCCTGCGGTGTTCCGGTAATAGCCAGTGACGGTGGTGCCCTTCCTGAAGTAGTAGGAGATACGGGTATCGTTGTTCCGGCACGTGATGAAATAGCTCTAGCTCATGCGATTGATGGTCTTATTGGCGATACAAAACGCTTAAAAAAAATGAGCGTGGCGGGAATCGAACGGGTTGAGGAGCTCTTTACCTGGAAACAGGCAGTAAACCAGATGGTTGACGTTTATAAAAAATTCGTATAAAATGTATAGAGGTGATGTTATATGAAAATTTTACTATTTGATGATGATAATGATTTTGCAGCAGCCCTTCAGGAATCCCTGAGCGACCATCATAAGATCGTTTCTACAGGCAATTATTACCAGGCCAAAGAATACCTGATTAAAGATAATTTCGATCTTATTGTCTCTGAGATTAAAGACAGCGACGACAACAATATAGGGATAAATTTTCTAAAGATCATTAAGGCATCCGGCATAGAACCCCCGATAATAATGCTTGCCTCCAAATCCGATATATCCCTTGCCGTGGAATCAGTTAAACTGGGAGCATCTGATTTTATTGAAAAATCGGCCGATTACGAAACCACGATTATTAATATCGAAAACGCCATTGAAAAGCTGGTTGAAGCAGGTCCTAAAAACAGGAAAAAGGACCAGGGCATAAAAACCGACTGTAAATTTCTATTTGTTGATGATAACCAGGAATTTACCAAAAGCATCAAATTTTACTGCGGTAAAAAATATTACATTGAGACAATTAATGACTTTTTAGGAGCACGAGGTGTTATAGATGAAAACAAGTACGATTGTATTTTTCTTGATATCAACGATGAAGTAAATAATGACGACAAAGCCGGAGTTAAATTACTCAAAGATATAATCGCAAAAGACCCGGATATCCCGGTTATTATGCTCAGCGGGTGGACCAACGCCGCTCTTGCTGTTGAATGTTTAAAACTGGGAGCATACGATTTCCTGGAAAAATCCCTCAAAATATATGAGACCATTGAAAAAGTCGAAGGGATACTTAAAAAGATCACTAAAGGAAAAGAGAGAGACAACAAAGACCTGGAAGAGACTTTTGCGGGCCCCAGTTACCGGGTTATTGATATTATAGGAGAATGTGAAAAGGTTCGAAAAATAAAACAGGAGATCATTGATGTCGCGGATCATCATGATGTTCCCGTGCTTATTTACGGCGAAACCGGTACCGGTAAAGAGATGGTAGCTTCGGCCATACATATTGCCAGCTCCCGGAGAGATCACAGCTTTGTGGAACTCGATTGCAGTGCCATACCGGATTCAATATTTGAGAGTGAGCTTTTTGGTTATACGAAAGGAGCCTTTACCGGGGCTGTGGGTTCGCGAAAAGGGAAGATGGAACAGGCGCATAACGGAACCCTTTTCCTTGATGAAATAGAAAATCTTTCTCTTGATCAACAATCAAAATTACTGAAAGTTCTTGA
>JAAENB010000469.1 GCA_024224995.1 bacterium
ATAATGACCTCTTCTATCCATTCAATGAGCCCTTTGAGAAGAATTGAATACTGTTTCATGATTATTTTCGCGGCCCAGGGAGCCCCTTCCAGTTCGGACATATCTGTTTCAAGATCGGCCTGCATATCAAAAAAATATTGTTTTAAATTTCCCAGCATCTTTGAGCCGGTCTTTTTGTCTACATTTTCCAGGTTTTTAATAAAGGCGTTAAATGCAAAATACATCCTGCCGGGATCTGATGAATAGTTATGCATAAGTTTAAGAAAATATTCCTCACCCGATTCTGTTATTTCATAAACAATTTTTTCCGGCATCTCACCATCGCGTACCGCAGTTCCCGTAAGATAATTCTTCGCGGCCAGCTTTTTTATGTTCTGATATAAAGTGGGGGAACCAATCTTTACGATCTTTTTTACGCGGGTCGCTTCAATCTTGCGCGCCAGATCATAGGCATTCATAGGTCCCATTGTTTTCAAATATCCAAATATTACTAAATCTATTGATGACATATTTTATTCCTTAGTTACTATGCTCTATAGTACTATCGAATATACTACTATGCTGCATTGCTGTCAAGTATTTTTTTATTTTTTTTCAGCCTAATTGGGCTTTTTTTTTGGGGATTTTGTCCGGTTTCTCAGCTATTGTTGTAATATAGTATAGTCTCATTGAGATAATATTTAAGATAGAGGTTAATGAATATGAAAGTGCTGATTTTTTTACTGAGTACAGGGCTGCTGTTTTTGGGATGTAACGATGATGACGATAGCGAGACAGGCAGCACCTGCAGCTATTCCAATTTAACAGTATCATTCACCGTTACCGATACCAAACAGGATGCCTGTTATAATGCTGCCGGTTCTGAGATGACCTGCCCTTCTTCCGGAGAAAGTTTTTACGGTCAGGACGCGCAGTATTCAGGAACTGACACGTCCTTTGCAACAGATTGCGGTGATACGGTTGTTGCCGACCTTAATACCGGTTTGCAGTGGCAAAAAACTCCTGACTATAGTCAATACGAGTACGCCGATGCCGTGACCTACTGTGAAAACCTGGAAACAGGCGGCATAACTGATTGGAGATTACCTACAATAAAAGAGCTTTTTTCTATTGCTGATTTTAGAGGTGAAATTGTTGTGAGCAGCGGAGACTCAACATCAAACAGTACCCCTTATATTGATACAACATATTTTGACTTTGAATACAGCACCAGTGACGCCTATATCGCCCAATACTGGTCCATTACAAAATATGACGGACCGCTGCAGGATACCTCTGTGGAAGGCGCTTTTGGATTTAATTTTGGCGACGGCCACATCAAAGGTTATGAAACCGGCTATTATTATGACGGCAGCTCAGGAGTAAACTCCCCCGGTTGTTTTGTTCGCTGCGTAAGCGGAACTGAGGATGTTTATGGTGTTAATAATTTTTCCAATAATGGCGACGACACGATAACTGATTCTGCCACCGGTTTAATGTGGCAGCAAGATGACAGCGGATCGGGAATGAATTGGGAGAGCGCCTTATCCTACTGTGAAGCGTTAACTCTGAACAGCCATACTGATTGGCGTTTGCCCGATATCAAAGAATTACAAAGTATTGTTGATTATGATAAGTCATCAAGACCGGCAATTGATACAAGCTATTTTAATATTACCTCTGCCGATTCGGACAGCGATGCCAACTGGTTCTGGTCAAGCACCACTCATGGTGATAATAAAAATTACGCCGCGTATATGAGCTTTGGAAAAGCCTACAGTAAAGAGAATTCATCCGCTTCAACTTATTATGACTGGCATGGAGCAGGAGCCCAGAGAAGTGATCCAAAATCGGGCTCACCTTCGGATTATGATTCTTCTTCCGAAAACGCCACTGATCTTGTTCAAATTGATAATTATGTTCGCTGCGTAAGAACAGCTGATTGATTTTTGATTAATGATTTAACTAAAAAGCTCCGGAAACTTTTCCGGAGCTTTGTTGATTATAAGGTCACATCACAATCATCATGTCCCGAACGATAATTGGACGGCTTGCTTGCGGAACTGCATTTTTTCTTAAACCACTGCCTGGCTTCTTCTTTGGTGCTTGAATCATTACAATCTTCTGCGCAGACGGTTGCTTTAATGTTCGAGTTGCCGCCGCAAACCATTTTATAGTGGCATTTTGATCCGGCGCACGCATCGTTGTTAAACGAACCAATGAGAATGAACGCTCCAATTGCAAGAGTTATAAATGTTGAAATTAGTACAAGCTTTTTCATAAGAAAACCTCCATATAGTTAATTATAAAGTTTATTTGTTATTACCGTACTAATAATTGTCAAGATTATTATTTTAAAGCAATAATAATAGAATAGCCTCGAAGACATCTTCCTCTCTATTTGTCTGCATAAGCGCGTACATGGCCCTCGACACGCATATAGGGGTGTCGAGGAGTTGTATATATGGAAAAAACAGTAGACATCAAATCCAGGATGGATTATTCTTTTACTAATGGTGTGATCTTTAAAAGCAATGCCTGGATGCAATTATGAAGAAAAAAATACCTGTTCAAATAATTTTGATCCCATTGATATTTATTCTTTTGATTATTACAGGATTAAGTATCCTATTTACCGGTAGTGAAGAAAAGCCAAAAACCTCAGGTAAGGAGATGATTATAGGAAAATACTATTGGCCGGCCCAATATTGGATCCATATTGCCGAAAAAAAAGGATGGTTTAAAGAAGAGGGGCTGAATGTTAAGATCCTTGATATGAATGAAGATTATTCAAAGTATGTCAAATTGATGTTGGATGGGAAGATGGATCTGAACCAGTTTGTTCTATATGATGTGGTTAAATTCAATGCACAGGGGGCAGACCTGGTTGTAATTATACAGAATGATGTTTCGTTTGGAGCAGACGCAATTGTTGCGAAAAAAAGTATTAAATCGATTAAGGATCTTAGAGGCAAGAGGGTTGCGGTTACGTTAAACAGCTGGGAGGAATACCTTCTTGAAATTGTGTTAACACGAAACGGTTTAACAGGAAATGAGGTAGAAAAAGTTGATGTCCAATTTGAAAATCCAACGCCTTTTATCGAAAATAAGGTCCAGGCTTATGTTGGCTATGAGCCGTTTACCGCTAAGGCTGTAAAAGATGGAAATGGACATTATGTATTTAATTCATCAGAAATTCCATCATTAATCTCTGATGTTTATGCGGTACATCGAAAATTTATTGAAGAAAGGCCAATGGATCTACAGGCATTTGTCAATGTTTGGCGCAGAACAAATAGATATATCAGGAAAAATACAGACCGGGCCTATGGCGTGATTGCGGAGATGTATAATGTTCCCACGCAAGAGGTGAAAGATTTCACAAACATCGTAAAAGTTTCAACCCTGGATGAAAACAAAAAAGCTTTCTCTTTTGCCATGGGTACGGAGTCATTATATGGTTCCGTAATACAAATAAATAATTTTTTGCTTAATAAAGGTATTATTAAAAAAGCAGCGGATGCTGAAAAAATGATTGAACCAAGATTTATAAGGAATATACATGAATAGACTATGAAAATACATCAAATATTTAACTCTGTGTTTTTTATACTACTACTCATTATTTCAATTGGCAGTTTTGTTATAATCTCCATTAGCGCCCAATCCTTAACAAATGAAATTGGAAACTCCTATACAATTCTAATTGAAGAAACTTTTAATAAAATTGACAGAGTACTTTACGAAAGGATCAGGCAAATCAATTCAATTGCAAAGGATAAAGAATTTGAAAAAATTATTACTAAAGAAAAATGTAATCATAAAATTGATGAAAAGATTAGAGATCTTTTATTGTCAACAGGACCATGGGATAAAATAGAATTCTACACAAAAGATGGAGTTTTAGCAGGGTCCGATAATAAAAAAAATATAGGCAGCCATATCAAAGAGAAGTCAAATGAAAAAAAAGTGGCTTTCAATAATGCGATAAAGGGGAGCACTTATTTTTCAGATATGTTTCTATCCAATGAAACCGGAAAACCGAATATACTTTTTTCAGCTCCAATAATTGATTCTTTATATCACAATAAACCGGTAATTGGAGCAGTTATTGGGTATTGCAATTGGCGGGTTATTTTAGATGTTCTTGAAGAATTAAATGTAGAACACATCTATCTCTTCAATAAAGAATATAAATTGATTGGTGAAGGGAATAATAAAAAATTAAAACTATTTGATGAGATACAATCAATTGAACCCGGTTTCAATATTTATAATAAGGGCCTATCGCATGATAAACCATCAATCATGGTCCATGCCAGTCAAAAAGGATATTTGAATTATACCGGGTCCGGATGGTTTTTGATAATTGAAGAAGATTCTAATACTGTTTTAAAACCGGTAGCGTCTTTGAAAAATTATTCTATCTTATTTATTCTGTTGCTGGTATTATTCGCTGTGTTTGCAAGTTATTTCATTTCAACATCAATATCACAGCCTCTTCAAATATTGGTAACAGGAATAGAAGCGGTCGGCAAAGGAAATCTTGACCATGAAATAACAATTAAAAGCAAAACAGAGATTGGCATGCTGGCACGAACTTTTAATAACATGACAACTGAGCTTAAAAAGAATCAAAAAAATCTAAAATCAAAACATCGGGACCTGGAAGAAACAAATATTGAATTGCTAAATTACAAAGAGAATTTAGAGCAAATGGTAATTGTTAAGACAGAAGAATTAGAAAAAGCGAAAGAAATAGCTGAAAAAGCGAACAGCGCCAAAAGTGAATTCCTTGCCAATATGAGTCATGAAATTCGCACGCCAATTAATGGAGTGATAGGAATGCTGGACCTCCTTTCAGATACAACGCTTACACCGGAGCAGAAAGAGTTTAATGATATCGCAATCAACAGTTCAGAGGTTCTACTTTCAATAATCAATAATATCCTTGACATCTCAAAAATTGAAGCAGGCAAATTACATATTGAGAATATTGATTTCAAATTAAGGGAGTTCCTTGATGAATCAATAAACATACTCGATCTCAAGGCCAGGATAAAGGGGCTTCAGATATCGCTCCTTGTTTATCATGATGTTCCTGATAATATAACCGGTGATCCTTCAAGGCTGCGTCAGCTCCTTTTGAATTTATTAAGCAACTCCATCAAGTTTACTGAATATGGAAAGGTGACACTGACCGTTTCTCCGGAAAAAGAGGATGAAGCAGGCATACAGGTAAGGTTTTCCGTAACAGATACAGGGATTGGAATCCCCGGGAATAAGCACGATATGATCCTCAAATCTTTTTCACAGGCTGATATTTCAACAACACGCAAATACGGCGGCACCGGGCTTGGCCTTGCGATTTCAAAAAACCTTGCAGAGCTTATGGGGGGAGGGGTTGGTTTTGAGAGTGAAGAGGGTAAGGGATCGACCTTTTGGGCGATAATAAAATTCAGTAAACAGATCCTTCAAACCAAAGCCATTAAGGCAAATGACAATATGGGCTCACCTGAATTTTCATTAAGCGGAAAGCGAGTTCTTGTTATATCAGCCGTTGAGATCAACCGCCTGGTTTTCCGTGAGATCCTGCTTAGAGAAGAAATTTTTGTTGGAGAGGCTAAAGGCAGCAATGAAGCTATAAAAATCCTGCAGGAGAAAAAAGAAAAACCCTTTGACGCTATAATAATTGATAAAGATGTGCCGGGTATAAGCTGCCTGGAGTTTGCGGAGATGTTAAAGTCAGGTGAAAATTTTGATCCAAAACCGCTTATTTTGATGACTGCGTATGGTAAGAAAGGAGACATAGCCCATATTGAAAAATATGGATTTTCCGCGTACGTATCTATGCCTGCCGGGAATGATGTTATAGTGGAAATATTAAAAAAAGTGATTTTCCATATTCCGGAAGATTCGGATAAGAATAACCGGAGCAGCATAATTACAAAACATTCAATTCTAGAGAGAAATGAAACACTAAAGGTCCTTATTGTGGAGGATAATATTGTAAACCGGAAAGTGGCCGCGCGAATGATGGAAAAGCTTGGCATTCAAGCAAGTGTTGCGGTTAATGGAAAAGAAGCTGTGCTGGCTTATCGTAAGAAAAAATTCGATCTTATTTTAATGGACCTGCTGATGCCTGAAGTTGATGGATTTGACGCAGCAGTGCAAATCAGGAATATTGAAAAAGAAACATGCCGCCACGCTATCATTATTGCGGTAACAGCCTTAGTTACAAAGGATGATTATGATCACTGTATAGAGGCAGGCATGGACGGTTTCATTTCAAAACCTATAAAGAAAGAGGATCTGGAAAAAATTGTTATAAAGCATTTTGGTAAGGGGAGGAGTTTGGAGAAGAAAG
>JAAENB010000470.1 GCA_024224995.1 bacterium
CAGTAGAACAATCAATATGCAATGCAAAATATGGGAAAAAAATGATAACGCATTGTTTTAACGGAATAAGAACTGTAATACGAATTACCAGAGAGCCAGTTTTTTTTATGTCTGTATAAAGTACCCAAGCATAAATTTTCGGGCAGCAGACCTGCGGGGTTTCCGAAACCCCGCAGGTCTTCGAATACCGAAAAACCGACAGAACAAGCCAGTTTTCGTTCTTCATACAGTTCTGTATCGATCCTGGAGAAAGGGCAACATCCCACGGAAATCGCTATGCACACGCCCATGCAGAAATCGCTCACAGTATACGGTTTGGCCAGTTTTTTCAGAGTAATCCGGTCGAATCGCTTTCTGAAATCCAGAACATTTCTGAAAAAATATGAAAGATAAAAGGCGTAGCCAAACTTAGTGGCAGAATCATCCATATACAGACGTCGGAGAAAATCGTATTCGTTTTGCAAAAAAGATTCTTTGTTTGAAAAAAAATAATAAAAAATGATAGATTTCTTCCTTTATACAGAGTACAATAATGGCTGTCAATCATTATTTTCAAGATATTACAACGGAGCGTCAGAAAAAAACTTTTCCATCTTTTTTTCACTTTCTTTAATTATCTGTTATTATTGGAATTCTATTTCATTTTTCACATAGAACAAAATGTATATCACCTTGAAAATAAACAATATTTATTTGTCTTTTTCCTGTGACAGCTTTGTTGCATCCACCAAAGCAACTACACATGCATCTGAAAAACTCAGGGAAATGGCAGACAGCCTGTACACCTGTACTGACAACATGCCAAAAGGATGAAAATGGGAGAACATCTGAGTGTAACCTTTTTGTGTTTTTGTTTTTAACCACAGAGGACACAGAGAAGGCACAGAGGCCACAGAGTTTTTTAGTTTAGTTGTTTTCATATAATCTCTGTGTCCTCGGGTGCATTCCCAAAATCACCTGACTGCCTGGATTCCGGGTTAAAATCAGATAATATTCATTCTCTGATTTTTATATGAAAGTGCCAGAAACCGGGTTTTTTAAAAAAACCCGGTTTCTTCTGCTTTCAAAAGGAGTTCAAAGCTTGCTTTGTGAGTGTTAAGTACCTCAGCAAAAGTTTTGCACCATAATTTATATTCAGTGCCA
>JAAENB010000471.1 GCA_024224995.1 bacterium
GAAAAGCTGGTTATTACGGGAAGCTATAACTGGACCAGGAGCGCGGCAGCGTATAACAATGAAAATATCCTGGTTACGGAAGAAAAAACAATCGCGACTGCGTATAAAAAAGAATTCGATAAACTCTGGAAAGAGATGAAGGAATACTAAATATTATTCCTGATAAGCCCTATTGATTAATAACTTTCAAACCCCTTTTAGGAATCTTCGTTATTGACCGGACCTTGACAGGAACATTGAGTCTCACCCTGTTAAAAATAAAATTCATTTTAACTTTTGAACCATTGTCGACAATATAAATCCTGCTGAAATAACGGCTTTTGTTTTTTTTGATATATTTTTTAATATATATCTCAAACTTTGTTTTTGTGAATTTATTAATAAGCATGATCTTGTCCGGGGACAGCTTACCGGGAGATTTCCCTTTAAATGAAATTGTCTCATAAAATTGTTCATTTTCAAGAATGAGAAAGGTCCCTTTCTTTTTTTCATTGACCATTCCTTCTTTGACCCGGTAATTTTCCAGAAGCGGAATCTTACCGACAATAAGATCGTGAATAATATTAAAACCAATATCTATTTTAAAATACCTTTTGATATTAATTCTTCGAAAACTTTCTTTGTACAGGGTGGACTCCACCGGGAAGAAGATACCAAGAACCTCACCATCCCTGTATACTGAAGCAACATGACTCCGGAAAACCTGCTCTTGAAACATCACATCCATCTTTTCATCTTTTTTCCGGAACCGGGTATTTCCATAAAATTTAAATTTCTTTAATTTTTTTGTTCTTTCACTGCCGGTTATTATAAAAGAGGCGTAAAATGAATCGGGAGAATTATCATTTATTTCATTGATCGCGTTAATCAACGTAGTAACGTCTACGGAAGCGCTCTCTCCGGCTTTTTCGGGTTGACTTACTTCAGCAGTTTTTTGCTGCGATGTTGTTTCGCCATCTTTTCGAATATTTTTACCGGAACAACTAAAACTAAAAATAAGTACAATAATACATATAATATATATTTTTTTCATAATAATTTACAACAATTTCCTTAATTTTTCTCCGGGCCATTTGAGGAAAGAACAACGGATTTATTTTTGATATTCTTTAATTTTATCCTGTATTTTTTGACTTTTTTCTATTTTGATCGACTTTTCCCAATACTCAAGCGCTTTTTGAGATTGGTTCATTTCCCTGTAGGTATCACCAATATGATCATAGACTACAGCATCGGATGACTTACTTTTATCCAGCAGCCTCTCAGCTTTAAGAAGTTTTTCAAGGGCCAGTTTAAATTTTTTCTGTTGAAAATAGACCCACCCCAGGGAGTCGAGGTATGCGCCATTCTCCGGATCAATTTCCAGCGCTCGCCGTACCAGGGAAAGAGATTGCTCAATATGGATCCCCCGTTCGGCATAAAGGTATCCAAGATAATTATGCGCCCTGGCGCTCTGAGGGTTATATTCAATGGCTTTTTTAAGGGATTCCACTGTATCATCAAACTTATCACGTTTTTCCTGAACAACGGCAAGATAAAAATAATATGTTTCCACTTTATCTTTTAAGGTTATAGCCTTTTGAATATTCTTTTCGGCAGAGGGATAGTTTTTATCCCAGATGGAAACAAGTCCTCTAAAAAAATAAGGTCTGGAATTCTTCGGCTCCATTTTATGCGCGATATCGAAATATCTAAAAGCCCGTTTATAGTCCTTTTTCACGGCATTCAAATATCCAATATGAAGCAGCATATCCACACTGGGCTTAAGCTTTTGAACTTTTTTATAATTAAGAATAGCGAGATAATAATGTCCCAGCTCTTCATTGATCTTTCCCAGGTAATAATAGACTTCCACAACATCCGGGTTCAGGGAAGCAGCCAGGGTAAAATAATTTCTGGCATAATAATAGAGTTTATATTTATGAGCCAGGCCGCCGACAAAAATCAGCTCATCAAAAGCGCCTTTTTTATTACCCTTCCTTAATTGGACCCTGGCAAGAGCCAGGCGGGGTGAAATAAATTGAGGCCGGTATTTCGCAACGGTCTTTAACAAGCGTTCCGCTTTTGCGTCGTCCTGAATTAGTTCGTAATATAAGCCCATGGCGAGAACACTATCAATCGATTTGGCCTTTCGAGCGGAACGAAGATACTGCATGGCATCGGGAGAATTCCGGATATATTTTATTCTTCCTAAAATAAAATTGATCGTAGTATTGCCGGGATATTTTTTCAGATATTTATTCGCGTATTTCTCTGCGTCATCAAGCTCATATCTTCCCATATGCAGAACAGCCAGCATATATACGGAATTAAAGCTGTTACGATTCATGTAATGAGACTTAACAAAATAGTCAATGGCGTCATTGATGCGGTTCTTTTTATAAGAAATATATCCCAGGTAATAATAAACCCGTTCCATATAATAATTACCCAGCGGTTTCACCCGGGTCATTTTTATAACATTTTTAAAGGTAGATTCCGCTTTTTTCATATCCCGCAAATTTTGATAATAATGCTCCCCTAATACGTATTGAACAAGAATGGAGTTTGGAACAACCCTGGAGTATTCTTCAAGAATATCAGCGGCTTTTTGATGATTCCGTAATTTTACGTAAATCCTGAACATCAAGCGGTAGGGAGCCTGGCTCTTGTTATTGATCTTTATTGATTTCTTAGCATATTCCAGGGAACGTTTTATTGAATAGTTGTAATAGTGGCACTCAGCAAGTTCAAAATAGACAAGGTCAAGAGACTTGCCAAAGGACTCAGCAACAAGAAAGTATTCAATAGCTTTTTCCAGGTTTTTCTTTCTATCTACGGGGTTTTTGCTCGTAATAGCCAGAGCCTTATAATGAAGTCCATAGCTATATACCGACCAATCCGACCGAATATTATCTTTAATAGTATCATCCGCCCATGCCGAATTATTCACCATAAGGAGCAGAGAAGTTACAAACAGTGCTGCTATTGTTCCGGGTATTATTTTTTTCATTTTTTTATAATCCAAATATCTAAACTGTTGGTACAAAGACCACATATTTGTTTGGATAAATCAATAATTTATCCACCAATCCATTATACTCATAATTTTCGACAATGTCAAATTTTATTTTACTCCCTGCCGATTCACAAAAATTTAATCCGCAAGATGATTATTTCTTCATATTATTCTTGTATTTAATATGGCATGTGCTAATATGTGCATCAATTCAAACAAATACGATTACGATGTCCAAAAATCCAACATTGTTACATTAAATTATGAAATTTATACAGATATTAAAAAATATAGTAAAACGTTTAAAAAAAATTACTTTTAGTGCACTCAAAAAGGCTAAAACATTCATATTTGCAGACCTGAGAAAGGTCTTGAAAAATTTTGAAGAGCATGATGGAGAGCTTTCCACCTGTGCCATTGCCTTTTTCCTGTTGATATCATTCATTCCGGCTTCTCTTGTGATAATATCCATTCTCAGTTATTTTTATGAGTCCGGAGAAATGGCCAGTTTCTTCTATGATCTCATAGAAACCCAGCTTCCTTCTATCGATATTGGTGAATTCAGATCTATTATTGACAAAATTATTATCAGCAAGCGTTGGCAGGCCTTTATCTGGGTTCCCTTTCTTTTCTGGTGGGGGAGCCTGGTATTTGACATACTGGAACGGGTGCTGGAAAAGGCATTCAGGGTCGCGGAAAGCCGCAAATACTGGAAAGCAAAGATCCGGCATTTTATTATCATCATTGGGATGGGTGCTTTTGTTCTTACGTTGACACTCATGTCGAACCTTATTGCCATTATTAAAAACAGCGGTATTACCAGGTATATCCGGGAAAATCTGAACAATATAATCCCGGCTCAGATTCAATCGGTACTTATTGATATTGGCAACATCCCTTTTGTTTTGACCTCACTAACAACCCTGTTTATGAACACACTTTTTGTATTTATTATGTATAGATTTGTACCTCCCAAAAGGATAGACAATGCTTCAATATTTAAGGGAGCTCTTTTTGCCTCACTGAGCTATGAAATAATCAAGTCACTGTTTTCCTATTATATTACGCAAATAAATGATTATTCTTCAATTTTCGGTCCCCTTTCGACCATTGTTATTCTCATGATCTGGATCTGGTATACCTGTTTTCTCTTTGTTATTGGCGCGGAAGCAGCCTGGATGTTTTTCGACAATAAACAGGAGAGATCGGGGAAGCTTAATTTTGATGGGGAATAAACCCCAAAAAAGAGACGGGAAATCCCGTCTCTTTTTTTTATTTTACGTACGTTCAATTTCTACCGGTTTAAACAGCGGTGCAAACAATTTCAGACCTTGAGAAATCAGCCAGACTATAAACTTGAGTATATAAAAAACTAAGGCCAGGACCAGCGCTGCGAGACCAATAGCAATTATTACAAACTGAATAAACAGGGTAATTACCGCCAAAAGTGCTTTTATAAAGGCAGCTAGAAACGATTTAAACGCTCTTTCAAATATTTCTCCAAAAAGAAACATAAAACCAAACCGTATTGGAGCTGTGATCCTTTTATAATAATAGCTGATTCTAGTCAGTTTGACATTAGATACATAGTCAGTATAGCTGTCTTTATGCTCTACCAGGTACCGGCCTTGCTCAATATGCCCTCTTATTACGAGGTATATATGGATTGGAAGATTAAAATATACCATAATTCCAATGGCCAGAAGAATTACAGCAATTATTATTACAACAACTGCAACAATAGCAGGATGAAAGGGAATTTCCTGCGGCGGATCCTGCGGTTTAAAAAATCCCTTGGCCCCGAGATAGACAGCAACCAGAAGTGATGAAACAAAAACCAAGACAAGCTTTATCCCAAAACGGGCAAAAAAGGTGCCCGGTTTCAGGATATTAAAATCATCGGACTTGGCGCGATACAGGGGATCAATTTTCTTATACAATCGCGATTTGAATATCATATTGCTGTTATATACATTTTCCCGGTAGTCACCATCCTTATGGTTAAACTCTTTTACAAGGTTCATATAATATTCAAATTTAGTAATCCATAATAATACGGTATTGTTACTGCTTATTTTATTCATTATTCTTTCCTCTCCTCGATTTTTCCTTCTCCAGAATCCCGGTTAATCCTTCTTTTTTGAAGCTTTCTTTGAAGTTTTTCTAACACTTTTCCGGGCAGTTGTTTGAGAAGCGGTTTTCTCCTTTATTTCCTGTATTAGTTCTGCTTTAATTTCTTCCTTTATATCTTCTTTGATATCTTCCTTTATATCTTCTTTAATATCGCCTTCAATATCTTCTTTGATCCGTTCTTCCATGTATTCATCCATCAAGTGCTTTTCACTGAAAGCACCCGCGTCTTTGTCCTTGCCCGCAAGAGCCCGCCGAATGTCGGAAAAAACATTATAAAGAAGGGGGGTTGCAAACAGGGTAATAACGGTTCCGAAAATAAGCCCCCATGACATGGATACAGCCATTGGTTTTAGAAAAGGATCAAACCCTCCAATTCCATAGGCTGTAGGAATAAGTCCTAAAAAAGTGGTAATAGTTGTTAAAAATACAGGTCTCAGACGATGTCCACCTGCCCTGAGACATGCCTGATATGGGGAAAGTCCCTCAGCCCGGCCCCGTTTAATAAAGTCAACCAGGACAATTGAGTCATTAACAATAACCCCGGCAAGGCCCACAACCCCCATAAGTGCCAGGAATGAAAGAGGCATATCATGGAAATAAAAAGCCCACACAACCCCAATAAAGGTTAGCGGAATAACCCCCATAATAATAAGAGGGTGGGAGAGCGAATTGAACAGGGCAACAAGAATAAGATAAATAATCAATATGGCGATAATAAAAGACCGGAACATATCATTCATCGATTCCTGGCTATCCTTAAATTCCCCTTCATAGCTCACAATAATACCCGGATTATCTTTCTCAACAGAAGCGAAATGCTGCCGGAGCTTGTTATTTACAGTAAGAGATGTAACATTATCTTCCGCCCGCTCATCAATTTCAGCAGTAACATAAATTGCCTTTTTCCACGCCTTCCGCTCTATCCGGGTGGTACTGTACGTATCTCGAAATGAGGCTACCTCAGAAAGAGGAATAAGATTTCCCATCCTGTTAGCAATTTTGATCCGCTTTAAACTGGTCAGGTCATTTCGAAGTTTTTCAGGAAAAATAACCCGGATGTCAATCTCCTCATCGGTTTTTTTGATTTTTGTTTTAACAGTCCCTTTGAAGCAGGTTCGCACTGTTGAAGCCACGTCAAACACACTGATCCCGGCAATTGCCGCTGTCTTTTCATCAACAAATATCTGCCGCTCTTTTTTCCCTTCTTCAACATTGTCCCTTACGTCTTTTAAGCCCTCGATTCCTTTCAGGCGCTCTACATAGGCATTGGACACTTTCTTCATTACATCAAAATCATCACCTTTTATAGTAATACTGACAGGAGGACCAACAGGCGGGCCTTGCGCTACATATGTGAATTCAAGCTTTTCAAATTCTTTTTTAAACTTTTCACCATTTTTCCTGATCTGATCAATTATAAGATCGGCCTTTCGTTTCCTTTCTTCTTCAGGAGTAAGGTTCACAATAATCATGCCATAATTGGAACCGGTTTTACTATTTGGATCCATGGGCTGCTCTTCAATAATACCGGCACGAGTGATAAAATTGTCAATCTCTTCAGGCGGAAGGCTGCTGATAACCTTTTCAACTTGTGCCAGTTTGGCACTCATCTGTTTAAGGCTGGTACCGGTTTTAGATTCGGCTTTAATAATAAACCGCTCTATTTTTCCTTTGGGAAAGAGTATAAATTTTACATTTTTGGAAGCGAAGCCAAGTGTTCCCAGGAACACTATGGTAATTACTACCATGAATTTATACTTGTTCAGCAAAACAATTGAAAGGAGTTTTACATAACGCTCTTTTATTTTCTCGTATCTGCCTTTATTCTCTTTTTCCTCAGTTGAAACCTTTTTCTTTCTTCTTTTTTCAATGTCATAAACATGAGAAGGAAGAATGAACATGGACTCAAACCAGGAAGCGGCAAGCGCAACCGAGACAACAGCAGGCAGGGTCCACATAAACTTCCCCATAATACCACTCATGAACATGAGCGGACTAAAGGCCGCAATAGTGGTAAGAATTGTACCCAGAACAGGAATAATAACCTCGGACGTCCCCTTAATAACAGCCTCGCGCACTTCCCACCCCTCTTCCAGGTGACGGTAAATATTTTCAGCCACAACAATAGCATCATCAACAAGCATACCAAGAACAATAATGAGCCCAAACATTGACATAAGGTTAATGGTAACCCCTGCCTGTCCCATCCAGATAAAGGTCAGACAAAACGCGAGAGGAATACCCAGGGCCGTAACCAC
>JAAENB010000472.1 GCA_024224995.1 bacterium
TCTCTTCCGGTACAACGCTCCGGAAAAAATCAAGGGCGTTCTCGAAATCCGAGAGAGCCTTTTTTATAAATGTATCGTGCGGGTTGGTTACTGTCATATGCCAGTTCAACCCGGAGATTTTTTAAGCAGGCCTGTTTCAGGGAATTTATTTAAGGTTCGGTATTTTATTTTCTCCGGGGTTTTCCTCCTTGATGAATTTTTTTCTTACACCCAGACAATACATTTGTTTACCATCAAGAGTCAAGTGTTTTATTGAAAAACTAGTTGCTAATCGCAATAAATTCTTTTAGTTTTAAAAGCTGATCTTCAAGAATTTTTATTTTTGATGGCGAACTATCAGTAAATATAGTAAATTCGACATTTTTTGAATTATTTAGAATGTTTTCAAATTCCTTCGATAGATTTATTTCACCGTAAAGATATCGCCAGCTTTCATATATTCCATAGGCTCCAACACTCCCGGTTTGTTCGGTTTCTACTTTATTCTTTCGATTTTGAAATTTAAGTTTGCAAATTGTATCATCAATATTTAATATTAATTCTTCATCTAGATTCTTGTAATTCGTTTTTGCATAAAAAGTCATCTTAATAGTGATTGTGCCAGTCTCTCCATTTGTTAACTCTTTTGAATAAATCGTTTTCCAGTTGTCTAAAGGGCCGGATAAAACTTTATGCCATGTTTCCAAAACGATCAATTTGGATTGATTACTTTTTTTAATAATTTTAATTGTATGGGAAGAGCAAGAAAAAATAGAAATAATTAAAATAAATAATAATACTTTTCTATACACTATGAATACTCCTATTGTTATATAAAATTCATTACAATCAATATACAATTAATAACCTGGTATGACCTCCTAAAAACAGAGATATCTGCATATAGGAAAAATGTCTTTTGACTAAATGAAATATAGAGCAGGAAGCCGGGCCCCACCCGGCTCCGGTTTTTGCCCTTACCGGACTTTCCCCAAAAGCGCTCTCAGCGCCTGCATCTCAAACCCATAAAGACTCAACTTAAATTGCTCCCCCTCCACGGGAAGATTCGACCGGTACAACTCTTCCCCGCTTTCCGGGTCCAGGGGCAGGTATAATATTATTTCCTTGAGGATTCTTTCCAGGGTTTCCTTTTCTGTTTCGTCCAGGTCTACAGTGAAGAATTCCGATGCTGTTTTTAATTGCGGCATAATTGCCCTCCTAAGAATTAATTTTTTTAGTTGACAATTCCCGGGTAGAGCTGGATTAACTAAGTTGTTGAACTTTGGGCTCTTCGAAAGAATTGTCCGGAAAAGCCTCATCCCTTGCAGGGGGTGGGGCTTTTCTTCTGTGCGAACAGTACACCTGTTTGCAGAACGGATGTCAACTGAAATTATTAAATTTAGCACGATTAATCTATATTTTTTTGGTAATCTTTTCCAATTAATATCATAATTTGTAACACTATATAGATATTAATCTGTAGACTGGAAAACTTCGCGCCTGCCCCGGGATCTAAAAAGAGCTTGACGATGTCCGGTTGTAGTGGTCTATTTTAAAACAAAGTCGAACCAAAGGTTATAAAGAATGAATGAATATGTATTAGAAAAGAATTTTAATGAGTTTGTTGAGCAAAAATTTACGTTTATCAATAGCGTTTTTTTACGACTGCCCATAGATGATGATACGGGAGCCGCACGAGCGCTTATTGCCTTTCATGATCATGTTGCCAGGTGCAGTAAAGAAAAAATGAACCCCTTCGATATTATTCATTCTTTTTTCAAAGATAGTGATGATAAAAATATAATAAATAATCTATTTCAAATCATCAAATATATTGAAAGACAGGTTGTTCTTTTTGACGCTATTGAAGATGCCGCGTTTGAAAAGATCAATAATCTGAATGGGCCGAATTCACTGAGTTATGTTATAAACCGCGCCGTTTCATCGGACCGGAAAGACCTTGTTTCGGAACTTCTGGGCAAAAATAGAATCCGTATTGTTTTAACAGCTCACCCGACCCAATTTTACCCGGGTACTGTTTTAGGAATAATAAACGATCTCAACCAGGCTATTCGTGATAATGATCTTACTTCAATTAGCAGGCTGCTTCAACAGCTTGCCTATACGCCGTTTTTTAATAAAGAAAAACCAACTCCCTTTGATGAGGCTCTCAGTCTCATATGGTACCTGGAAAATGTTTTTTATGATGCCATATTAAATATACACGATATTGTTAAAGAGAATCATCCCGGTGAGTTTAATATTGTAGAAAACAACAGTCTTATTGAACTTGGATTCTGGCCGGGTGGAGACCGGGATGGAAATCCCTTTGTTACTGCCGATACGACAATGCAGGTGGCTCACCGCTTACGATGGTCTGTTATTGAAAAATATTATGATGAAGTTAGAAAACTAAAAAGAAAAATAACCTTCAAAGAGACTCTTGACGCGTTAAAAGATATTGAATCGGCTCTTGAAAAAAGTATCTCTTCCGTGGATGAACCATTAATCTCTCGTAAGGATTTGATATCTTCGCTTGAAGAAATTGCTCAACCCTTGAAAACAAAATACGCGGGACTCTATCTTGAAGATATTGAACGGCTCATTGCAACAATAAAGATCTTTAAATATCATTTCGCCGGATTAGATATTCGGCAGGATAATGGAACCCATCATAGAGTGTTTTCGGAAATAGTTGAATCTCCTGAAAGTATCCCACTGGAGCTGCCGGCATATATTGCTGCTGTTTCCGGAAAATATAAAACGCTATCGAATACTTCAATGGAAGTTATTGAAACAATTGAAACGATAAAAAAAATACAAAAGCTTAATGGTGAACGGGGATGCAACCGGTATATCATTAGTAATTGTTCGTCGGAAAAAGATATTTATGAACTGATATCACTCTTTCATTTTTCCGGATGGGAAAGTGATTCCTTAACAGTTGATATCATACCACTGTTTGAAACCATTACGGATCTTGAAAATGCTCCGGAGATTATGAAAGCTCTTTATTCCGATGCTGAGTACCGCGCCCATGTCCGGATGAGAAACAATCAGCAAACTATCATGCTTGGTTTTTCCGACGGCACTAAAGACGGCGGATACTTCACCTCGAACTGGTCCATTTACCGGGCTAAAGAGGCGCTCACTGCCATTTCAAGAGAGTTCGATGTTGACGTTGTTTTCTTTGACGGTAGAGGAGGCCCCGCTGCCAGGGGCGGGGGAAAAACCCATAATTATTATACGTCTCACGGCAAAAGTATTGAAAACACCAGGCTCCAATTAACGATTCAGGGGCAAACAGTCAGTTCAAATTTTGGTACGGTGATGTCCGCGCAGTATAACATGGAGCAGCTCATTAGCGCGGGTCTAAAAAACAGGTTATACCGGGAATTTCATCGTGATTTTCTTCCGGAAGATCGTGTTCTTATGGAAAAGCTCTCCCGTGAAAGTTTAAAAGAATATACCGATTTAAAAAATCATGAAAAGTTTACCGGTTACATGGTTGAGAAAACTGCCATGCCCTATTACGGTCTGGCGAATATCGGCAGCAGGCCCGATAGAAGAGACAAGAAAGAAGAGTTTTCGCTTAAACAGTTGAGAGCTATTCCCTTTGTTGGTTCCTGGAATCTGAATAAACAAAATATTCCGGGTTTTTACGGTCTTGGTTCGGCTCTGGGTTCTATTATTCAAAATAACAGCCTGGATGAGATTAAAGGTTTGTATGAACGGTCACTTTTTTTTAAAACATTAATGCTCAACAGTATGATGGTTCTCAAGAAAACTAATTTTGACATTACCAGTCATATTGCAGGTGATGATACCTATGGTGAGTTCTGGAATTTTCTTCATGATGAATACGAGAAAGCCTGTGAATCTCTCTTGCAGGTTTCGGGGAAAGATTTTCTTATGCAGGGGAATCCTAAGGATAGGATGTCTGTTGAAATGAGAGAAGAGATTATTTTGCCGCTTTGTGTTATTCAGCAGTACGCGTTACAGCGGCTGGATGAGTTGAAGAAAGATGAGGATGATAGTCCTGTTGTGGAGGATTTACGGCATATGGTGATACGGTCTTCGTATGGGATTATTAATGCGGGGAGGAATACGGCGTAGATGGTACACCTGGGCAGCTATGAAATGCAGCAACCGAATCTAATCTACAGTATTAAGGAAAACCCGGCTCCGGGTCCAGCGGAAGATTGAGAATAATTTCTTTATGGATTGTTTAAATACCGACTGTCGCAAATGCTTAAACCGCGCTACTTTTGCTGTTCTTCTGTAGTCGGTTGTTCGGTTGCCCTTAATAGTTTTAATTGTTTGAA
>JAAENB010000473.1 GCA_024224995.1 bacterium
CCCCGAATACGTCATTACCAGCGCGCCTCGGGCGTCATCTTTGAGAAGACCTTCGACCTCTTCCATATCGTGGGAATCTATTTCCTGTTCAAAGGCATCGTTCTTTTCCAGCCATGCCTCTGACATAAGCTCTAAAGCATCGTCGGTGCTATCGAGACCCGATGATTTTGTGATGTCCTTAATATGGGGCTTAATTGATTCCGGTATTTGATTAAAAAATTCTCCCATAGTATCCTCCTTTTTTAAAATTTTTGCTTAACTGTAGTATAGACGGAATGAAATTGGAGATTGTTCCGAAAAAAAATAATTTCAGGAGATTTTTTATCCAAACATGAAAAAAGCTTGTTTTTTTTATAAATAACAATAGTGGTATGTATTGGCAAAAAATTATGATGTACCCAAGAAAATATATAATTGAACAAGGAGAGCAATGTGAAATTGTAAGCTTCTTTTGGGAACAACCTGGTTATAGTTTATGGGGAATTAGAGCTATTGGTTTATTTTTAAAATTGAAAATGAATGGAAAAATAATTCATAAAACGCAATCAGCATTAGAATCTCAGTGGGTTTTACAAATTGGGAATGATCAGTTGTCACTATATCAGGAAGATATGATTTCATTAGATGTTTCCATTATGAAAGGTTCCGATTCGGCTATAATGAAAAACGTAATACATATATTTCATAATTCAAATTTATTTAAAGAAATTAAATATGGAACTTGAGAAAACGAAAGACAAGTACAGCTGGTTTAAATCGGGCAATTTGAAGTTCAGGATTAAGGAATTGCAGCACAATGAGTCAATTCTTTGGGCAACCTATGATAATTACGACCTTTGTTACACGTTGGTAATTTGGGATTTTCTTTTCAGATGTGAAGACGAATTAAATTTGTCTATTCAAATAGATAACAGCTGGCTTCTTTGTGGATACAAAACAACAGAAAATCCACGCCTGCTAATGGGAGAAATCAATTTCTTTTTATCGGAATGGAATGTGGAAACAGACAAAAATGATAATAGAATAGACGATAATCAATGGTACAGCACATAACACGCTGTTTTTTGGCTATCGTAAATCTTGCTGTATTTTTTGCAATGCGCAAACATTATAATTTTCATAAATAAACCATTTTACTTTGTTCACTTTAAGGCTAACCAGGGGTTTCCGGTGGTCTCGTTTTTCCTATAATTTTTCCTTAAAGTGATTTCTAACACAAAAAAGAAGTAGACAAAAAATATACACACCATAAGTATTTTGTTTAAATCAAAATCTTTTTGAAGACTATAACAGATGCATCACTTTTTCAATGTGTTGTTATACCCGCTGAAAAGAACGCTCTTTTAACGAAAAGACAGGTGTACTATTACAGTTTTTAAATTAGAAAAATAATTACAGGAGTTCTATATGGCAGACTTTCAGGAAAAATCAATGGCCGCAATATTTCAGATTAACGCAGAAAAATACGCAGATGCAGCATACGCAACTTATAAAAAAGATGATACGTGGATAGATATTTCATGGACATCAATGAATGAGATGGTTCATAATCTAGCCTATTATCTTCTTTCCATGGGGATCGAAAAAGGGGATAAAGTTGGTCTCTTTGCTCCCAACAGCTGGGAATGGCATCTTGCGGCTTTAGCAATAAACTCGATTGGTGCTGTAGATGTTCCCATCTATGCTACAAATTCTTCCGAGGAAGCGGAATATGTTCTTGAAAATTCAGACTCAAAACTCTGTTTCGTTGGCTCCCTCAATCATTTAAAAACCGTACAAAAAGTAAAAGCCAATCTTCCTTTGGTAAAACAGCTAATAGTATTTGAAGATACGGATTCATCGGAAGGAGACGTAATTTCTCTTTCAAAGGCACTTTCCGAAGGAGAGTCAAAGAAAAATCCCGAAACTTTTACAGCAAGGCTTTCCGCCATAGAATCCCATGATCTTGCTACAATCATTTACACATCAGGAACCACCGGTAATCCCAAAGGGGTGATGCTCACTCATAATAATTTTGTGTCAAATGTACGAAACACCTTTGCTGAAATGAAAGACAAAAAAACCGGAGAAGCTCTTGTCAATCACAGTGATGTATATCTTTCTTTTCTGCCTCTTTCTCATTCACTTGAAAGAACATCAGGGTTTCATGGCGCCATATGGTCCGGGGCAAGAACAGCATTTGCGGAAGATGTAAGCAAACTCCTTGAAAATTTTTCAGAAATCAGGCCTACAATTATAATAAGTGTTCCCAGAATATACGAAAAAGTTCACGCAGGTGTGGTGGCAAAAGTTTCGGGAGCTTCTCCCGTAAAAAAGAAAATATTCAATTTCGCCATGCGGCAGGCAACAAAGGGACTTCCGGAGGTATGCCTTAACAAGAAACCGGGCGGATTTAAATATAAAATGGCGGATAAACTTGTTTTTTCAAAGCTCAAGGACCAGTTAGGCATGGATAAGCTTCGTTATGCAATTTCAGGCGGTGCTCCGCTTTCCGCCTCCGATGCCCGATTTTTCATTGGTATGGGGATGAAAATTCTTGAAGGATTTGGTCTTTCCGAGACGACTCCTATTCTTACCTTTAACAGACCCTGGTTAATTAAACCCGGAACCGTGGGCCAGGTAATACCGGAAACTGATGTAAGAATTGCGGATGACGGCGAAATACAGGCGAAGGGACCGCAGGTAATGCCTGGTTATTATAAAAATGAAGCAGCCACAAAGGAGGCCTTCACTGAAGACGCGTATTTCAGAACAGGTGATATTGGCATTATCGATTCCGACGGCTGTCTTGCTATTACCGGCCGCATAAAGGATATTATTGTTACTGCCGGAGGAAAAAACATTTCTCCCCAGAACCTTGAGGGCAGCATTAAGGGATCAGCTTTTATTGAACAAATCGGAGTTATTGGTGATAAGAAAAAGTATCTCTCTGCTCTTATTGTACCGTCCTTTCCTGAACTGGAAAAATGGGCGGAGACAAATGGAGTTTCTTTCAGTTCTAAAGATGATCTCATCGCTTCACCTGCAATACAGAAACTAATTAAAGATGAGATCGATAAGAACATGACTCAATATGCCCGGGTTGAACAGATAAAGAAGTTTACACTTCTCAATGAAGAATGGACCCAGGATACCGGTGAGCTTACTCCAACTCAGAAGGTTAAGAGAAAGGTTCTTAATGAAAAGTACGCGAATGAAATTAAAGAAATGTATGTTGAGAACGCGGAGTAAGAGTTCCGCTTCCTTATGAGGAAGCGGTTTCAGTCTCCTTACTAAAGCCACGCAGGGGCGAAGATATCTCGCCCCTGCGATTATGCCAAACCTACAATGGCTTTACCGGAATACAGATCTCACAGGTGATTTCCTTGCACTTAAGCATCAGAGGGCATGAATAAAGACCCGGTTACCTGTTAAATTAAGAATGAACTGCCACGGGCTTTCAATATCAGGTCAAATTGTCTTCCCACATGGGGTCACCGTATCCAAATGCGATTTCAATACGATTTACATTACCTGTGAAGCTAGAGTTGAAGTCCATTGTCCACATGTAAATCAGGTTTTTTGAGCCGCCTCGATCCTCTACCGGGAGCAAGGAACCTGAACTACCGGACAGTTTTGCTATACTCTTCCCACGTTGCTTTGCTGCCAAAAAATATTTCTTTTGCCTTTTCTTCCCATTCCGCAACCAGTTCTCTTATCCCTTCAATTCTGCGGCAATCGCCATAATTTTCTTCATCAAGAATTGGATCGGTATTGGTTCTGAGCCTGAATTCATGATCACAAAAACAATCACCAACAGCGATGCTATGCGTTCTTTTAAATATTAAATTAGGAAAAACCGTATGATAGGTAATGTGATCTCCCATACAACAGGCAGCGGCTGTATATGGTAACCCGTATTTCCGAATAACTTCCATATTTGCGCATCTCGTAACATGGAATCTCATTTCGGTTTTATCATCTGCCAGATAAATATCCCCTTCAAAGCCTTTATCTTTTTCAATTTCAGTTCCTAAATAATCTCTGGCCTGCTTGAGCCAGGTCTCAACAGAATCAATCTTTTCTACGGGGTGAAACCTGCTTTTCATCATATGTAAGATGATAGGAAGCATTTGAGCGGCAATAAATTTATCTGCTTCATCTTTTCCTATTTTTTTTGCTAAGTTCTCAAATACAATAATAAAAGGTAAATATTCCCTGAAGGTTTTTTTGTAGAATTTTTCCTGCCTTTCGTTATTGAAAGTAAACTTTTCCGGCTGCCATTTGGGTTTATTAAAGATCATATCCAGGAACAAAGACTTGCAGAACAGGGAGCTGCCTTTGAAAAATCCAATCCTTTTGTTAATATTTTTTAAAAGCTGAAACAGGATTTTTGATACATTTGAGGAATAGGGCTTCCCCTGCATGCTCCAGTCAGAAGCAAACTTTTCAAATGAAAATTTGTTCCAGGTACTGCCTGAAATTGATCTTTGCGGGATCCGGGGTGAATTGGTACTATTTTTCATACTATATTCTCCTTTTTAAAGTGACCAATGGGTCACTTTAAAGTTAAAAAATTTTATTTTCTAATTAATTTTCAACACACAACAAACCTTCACAAAAGGTAGAAAAAAATGTTTCTGCCACATCTTCCGGTACAGATCAAAATATTTTTCAATTATTGCTTTTATATCTCCATAGATTCCTTTGATATTGTACATCCATATTTCAAGATATACCAAAAATAAATCCTGATACAATTCGATTGAATCAATTACCGAGTGAAAATGCCTGGTGATCTTTTCAACAGGATTTAATTGTTCAAGATCTGTTGATTGTAACGATATTTCAAAACCTTTAAGAAAATTTTGACTACCAGGTAGTGGGGATATCAGGTTGATTATTTAGCATCTTTCTGTAACCATATGCGTTATTATGTAGTTTTTTTATTGACTGATGCTAGAATTTACCCTATTATTCATGATTATCACTTGTACTTATAATCATATAGAGGGGGAATTATTATGAATAAGAGCGTCAAAAAAATTGATCAATTTAATAACTTTTATTATGATGGGACTGAATTTGGAGATGGTGTTCATTACACCTGTCTTGATTATGTTCCTGTTTCAAAATTCACACCTTTAACCGGAACGAACTGGTGGCGGTTGAACAGCATAAAAACAAAACCTGTTATCACGAAGAACCGGGCCGATATACGTGTGGAGTGTATACGGTGCGGAGATTCCGGTCAAAAGCAGGAAAAGGTTCTCAGAATTGAAGTAATTTCCTATGATAGAAACCTTTTCCGTATCCGCTTTAATCCCTATGCGGAAAATTTCAATGATTATGACAGTAAAGAAAATACCTTCGGTCCAATTACCAGGAAACAGCTGGACTGGATCCAGGAACAAAATACAAAAGCGCCGGATATATCTTATGACGCAAAGTGTCTAACGGTCACACTAAAAGATGTTGAAATGACTGTTGATACTGATTGTGTCATGACCGTTACAAGCAGACATACCGGCAAGATCATACACCAGGATGGTTGGGTAACGCCCCCGGAGATGAATGCAGATAATCAGCCACGGGGGATTGTGTTTGTTGATGAACAATACGGTTCGGCAGCAGCTGTTATTAAGAGACTGCCCAGGGACAAAAAGGGTCTGGCCCCTAATTATTACGGCTGCGGAGAATGCCAGAATTACTACGAGACAGGGGACGCGCAGCAAAATCATTCTTCCAGCCTGGATCGTTCAGGACAGGTTGTTACCTTTTTTAATTATGACAATTACGAAATGGATCAAACCGAACTGAAGCCCCCGGGAGAACCCGGGTATGAAGCCGGATCAGAGCAGTCCTTTATACCCCAGTACACGACAGTGCCGTTTTTTATTGAATACCCCAATGATAATTCTTACGCCTACGGATTACTGCTGGATAATACTTCCCAGTCATATATAAATATGGGGAGCAGGGAGTTTACCGGAGCCTTTGATCCCGATAACACAAAAAATATTCAGAATGTCTACTATGTCGGCGCGCAATATCCGGAACTCGACTATTACCTGATTTTTCCATCAATCGCAGACCCCGTTGTCAATACAGGTTTAATCGCCAGTATACTTGATAATTATACCCTGCTGACCGGCAAAGAACATGATCCGGGTACGAAATTAAATCTTCGGGGAGCTATGCCGCCGAAATACATTTTCGGTTTTTTTCAGGGGGTTTACGGATTCACCGGAATCAGCAAAGGAGACTGGCCGGTTCAATCTGTAGTCGAGGGGTACCGGAATAATGCGATTCCCCTTGAAGGGCTTGCTATTGACGTGGATGTGCAGGAACAGTTTGAAGTTTTTACCACAAATGGCCAGTTTTGGGAAGGTCTCAAAGTCGGCTCAGGCGATTCAGTTTTTGAATGGGCCCATAAACAAGACCTTGTATGCCAGACCAATATTACCAACTTCATCAGGAACGATCAGCAAAATTACAAGGTCTATGACTCAATGAAGAAGAATGAGCTCTACACAAAATGCTCACGGTTTATTGATTTCGGTGACGGTTCAGACTTGGATTCGCCGTACCAGGCAATACTGCCGTATACCGGCACAACCGCGGTATTTCCTCACTTTGGAAATCCAAATACACCAGCCTGGTGGGGAAGGAACTACTGGGATGAAAAGCAGGTCCCTCATCCCCTTCTCAGGATTGGACTTGACTTTGTGTGGCAGGATATGACAGTCCCTGCCATGAGTCCTCATATTCTTGGAAACAAGGTGTACAATAAAACCTATAACAACACCCCCGGCTGTTACGATTTAACCGGCGGTATTTTTAATTGGAAAACATATCACGGTCAACAGTTGTACGGTGACCCCCGGAACCCGGAAACGTTTCTTCCCTATATAGCCCTCAGGAACCTCCATGCCTATATGGAATGCAAAGCTACCTATGAATTAGGACTAACAATTAAAGGCCAATATCCTTCAAAGTTTAACAGGAGTTATATTATCTCACGAGGCGGGTATTTTGGACTTGCCCACTTCGGCGGATTGTGGACAGGGGACAATGCCTCGGGCTGGAAATATATGCAGATTGAGCTGCCGAAAGCGCTGAATATGGGGCTGTGCGGGTTTCCTATTGTTGGAGCGGACGTAGGCGGTTTTGCTCCTTCACTTGCTGATGACTTTAATCACTGCCAGGAGCATTTGATGGTCCGGTGGGTTCAGGCAGCATCATTACTGCCCTGGTTTAGAGATCATTATGTTAATGAAAGACACGGCGGTAAAGCCTTTCAGGAACTGTATAATTTTGATTGGGACTATAACGGAAGAAAATACTCGGATATTATGAATGATTTCGTAAAAATGAGAGTCCGGTTTCACCATGTCCTCTATAGTTCAATGTATACCTTTTGTCAAACCGGTCTTCCGCCGGTGAAGCCGACCTGTCTCTACGAAGGCGGCAGCGGCAGCAGCAGCGTCATGACCGGTTTCACGTTGTGCCAGGACTCTCAGTACTTTATCGGCGACTGCGCTATTATGGCTGCCCCTGCGCTGGAAGATGAAAACTGCGAGGCACTGAAGAATCACGAGGCAAAAAATTATCCTTCCACAATTTATCAACATCCTATCTGGTTCCCGGCAGATTCCAAATGGTTCCCCTATGATGCCCGTTATGACGGTCCCTGCGACCCTGGAAAAAGCTTCGGGTATACCCGGGGATTATTCGGTTTTTACCAGGGAGAAGGGAATGTCAGCCGATTTACCGTTCCTCTTGAAAATATGCCGGTCTTCATCAGGGAGGGGGCGATTCTCCCTACCCGTGTTACAATGGACGGTTCGGTTAAAAATATCCAGCAGCTTGATAATGATGATGAACCTTTTGTGTTTGATATCTGGCCGGGCGCTGAAAATTCCACGTATCAATGTTATTTTGACGATGGAGGCAAGACAAAAAACGCGGAGCTGGACGGTAAATATTCGCTGGTTAGCCTTAAACAAACAAGCGATACTGAGGCATGGAAGATAGAGTTTACCTATGATTATCATCAATCAATTCTGCCGGGATATTTTTATATCAGGCTTCGCGCCGCGGTTTCAGGCGATGTTTCAGACAGCCGGGAAAACAGCTACTCAGCATGCAGCGATCTAAGCGGTTTATTTATGAAGAAGGGATACGCGTTTTTTTACGATAAAAACAGGCAGGAACAATGGATAAAAGTTCCAACAGACAAGCTTGACGGGCTTATCATTAGCAAAAACGGCTCCTTTACCATAAGCCTGTTACCCTTTCCCAGAACCTGATTTAACTTCACCCGGAGCTCTTAAATAAAGAGCTCTGAGGTGCTAAGAAGTTTACACTTCTCAATGAAGAATGGACCCAGGATACCGGTGAGCTTACTCCAACTCAGAAGGTTAAGAGAAAGGTTCTTAATGAAAAGTACGCGAATGAAATTAAAAAAATGTATGTTGAGAACTCTTACTAAAGCCACGCAGGGGCGAAGATATCTCGCCCCTGCGATTATGCCAAACTTACAATGGCTTTACCGGAATACAGATCTCACAGGTGATTTCCTCGCACTCAATATCATTTAGATATCGTTCAAAGAGCGGCCTGTTGTCGACTTGAAAACCGCTCTCCGGCAGCCAGGCCGAAAAGAGATCATTCCATGCCTGTCCAATATCCCCGGCCGTGTGATTTACTCCACACACCGCGTATTTCCCGCCGGGAAGATCATTTACCTTCATCGTATCCTCAAGTTTAAAATCTTCCGGTATAACAATACAGCAATCATAGCGGCAATGTTCCGGCAGTGTCTGCTCCGGATCATCATGAGCGATCCCTAAGATTATTGCCGATCCCGAGAGCAGGTCTCTTGTCATGGCCCATTTTTTTAACCGTTCCATTAACTGAAAATTACCAGGGCCATACGGACCAATCTGCCGCATATAAGCAGTGTGATATTTGGGAAGCTCTTCAATTGTTACATTCATTTTGTTTCTCCTCTCGTAGAAATATGTTAAATCGTTACCACTAACATACTCAACAGGAGAACCGGTTTCTTTGCCAATATTGCTATTTATTGTTCCATTCTTGCTTTTTTGTGTTCCGGAATTGCTGTTTTAGGGAACATGGACTTACAGAACAGAATTGTCCGGACTCCTCTTATTAATAAACTCATTTATTATTTCCGCGGTTACGCCCCAGATGACACCTTCGGAGGTCTTGTACACAAAAACTCTATATTGTTTACCGCCCCATGGACGAGTATACCGTTCAGGTAAGCCAAGATCTTTAACAGGCAGCAATGTTATTGTTTCCCCATTTTCATCAATATATGAAGGCTGCATCTCTATACACACGTTATATTTCTCAACAGGGATATTTCGAAAATATGATACGGGGAGAGTAAATACTCTTTCAACTTCATCTTTATTAATATTGAGTTCGCTTAAGTCTTCTATTTCCAAAACACCTAGAAATGAATCAATCGTCACTCCCAGCGGGGCTACGAGAGTATCGAACTGCCCCTTTATTTTGATTTTATTTGTATCGATCCCAAGCTCCTCTATGGTTTCTCTAACAGCTGTTTGCTGATAATTTTCATCTTTCTCAGGATCAAAGAGTCCTCCGGGGAAACAAATCTCAGAGCCCTGTCTTATGCCGGCTGTTCTTTGCTGAAATAATAGATGATACTCCTGATTTATTTTAATTAATGGTACTACCACAGCCGAATTAATATACTTATCTCTTCCTAAGACATTGGGGGACGCGGGCAGCTCTTCTATTACTTTTTCCAGATCATTGTTATTCATAAATTTCTCTTAACTGTTTTATTTCCATATTTTTATTAGCAGCAATACAATAACTTGCAAGGAAATTTTCTAAAAAAACGAAAATATCTTCGCGCAAGCACTTCGGCTCCGCTCAGTACAAGGGATGCGCAGGGTTTAGTCCGGAGGTCTTCCGCAGGACCGCAGCGAACGCGGAGCCCGGAGAAGCCCGGCCCGCAGGGTTGCGCCCAAATGTTTCAATTATTGCTGCGCCCACGTACGCTCGCTTGTGGTGATCTCTTTGCGGTCAAAGGGGTCCTTGCCGCCATAGATTCCCTTAAAATAATTACCGTCTATTGGGATCCTGGTAAGGTAGACGAAGCTTTTATTGTAATAAATCTTTGATATGTCTTCCACGCCCATCATGAGCTTAAATCCATTATTTATAAGGTACGCGCATTTTTCCGAGTTCATCCCGAAGAGTTCCCCAAAGGGAAAAATAAATATATTGGTGTCGCCAACCAGCGGACGCACCTCCGCGTTCCACCGGTCCGTATCATACCTGAATTCGTCAACGGTGCACCGGGCCGAATGAATATGCCTGTAGCTGTGCGAGGCAAAGACCCAGCCGTTCTTCTTCAGGTTCCTGACCACGCTCAAGGCCTGCTCCCGCTCGAAAGGATATTCCCGGGCATTTCTTTTATGGGTATTATAGCCGAATATGCCGCTAAAGCCCGTAAGACCAATAATCCCCTTTGCCCCGTTATGTGAAAAATCAGGATGTTTTTCAATAAATGTATCCAGGATAGGAATAATCTCATTGTCCCTTCGAAGGATGGTACGTCCTTGCGGGTCCAGGGACAGGGTCGCGATTCTGTCATTCTCGTCAATGACGAGCTTATATATTAAACCGTTCCCCCTTGTAAAAGGATAATAATTTACATCGTCAATGGACAGGATAAGGGGTTTCTTCCCTTCCGGGATCATAAGAGGTTGTTTTAAAATGATAGAATTACCATTCTGCTGAGAGATGGAATAAATGGATTGAATATTAACCAGTACATACCCTGAGGAATAGAGCTTTTCAAGGACTTCTTTAAATTCCTTGACTGTGACATACCATCTATCAAAAAAATTGCTGTATCCATCGCCGTCAAAAGAGCGCTCGGGGTATGCGATGAGGGTATGAAAAAAGATATTCTTCACAACTCCGTCATAAGGCACCAGCTTCACCGTCTCCTTCTCCTTTTCCTCTTCGATTGGAGTCACCGTATTTGAGAAAAGGGGTATGATGCGGATATTAAGCGCCACAATGATACATGTGGTTAGGAATCCGATCAAAAAAATTGCCCCAATATGATCACTAAAAACCCTTACGACACTCTCTTGTTTTTTCATCATGCGATATTATTTCCTATTACTTCAAATTGGACACATTACAGCATCCAATTTATAGTAATAAAAAAAGGGGACGCAGGCAAAAATATTTGAGATATTTGCTGGAAAAGGAATTCTTTTTTCACGAATTTTTTCAAAAAAGATCAATTTCTACCCATAATAGTGACTTTCTTCTCAATAAAACTCTAAAACATGCCCCAGCAGCCGGAGGATTTGGCATCATAATCGGGATACTCTGGGTATTCCCCCACGAGCTTGTCATGGCCGGCGCCCATCACGGAAAATCGATTGCCTATGTTTTTAAGAATGCTGCCTGGCACATGGTGGAGCAGGGGTTGGGCGGAATTATTACCGGTTTAATTTTCGGGAAGATAAATGTATAAACCGATCGTTTCGACTCCGCTCAACGACCTGCCGGACACTGAGCGGAGCCGAAGTGCCGGATCTACCACAGATAACAATATATAAATCCTGAACCATAAATGTTAAAATTGTTACTTTCTCTGTCTTTGTCGTATACGCAGCCCGCTTCAATAACAAGTGAAACATTTGACCGCTTTTTAAAAAGACCGGGTTTAAACCCTGCTCCAAATGAAACTACGGGAAGGCTAAAGTTATTCTCTTTAAAATAGAGGCCTTCCCGGAAGTAAAGATTATATTCTTTATAAATATTCAGTTTTTGCTCAAGTCCCAGGTGAGCTTCAAAAAACGTGGGGTCTTTATACAGGTCAATACTTCTGAAATCAAGAGATGCAGTGAGAACATCTTTGAAAATATATGAATTTCCGATATTGATAGAGTTATTTGCCAGGCGGTCATCTACATACCTGACCTGCTCAAGTTCGCCGGGAAAATGAAAAAATGTGAGGCCAAGATGATAGTCTTTCAAAAAGTCAGGATTATAGTGAGCGGAAAGGGAAAACCCGAATCCGTTTTTCGCGGCGCCATTTGTATATACCCGGTAAAAACTTGCCGTTCCGCCAATGGCGAATTCATCAGTGAAGCCGTATCCTGTTGATACTGTCTGGTATTTATTATCAAATTCATTATACTCTAATTCATGCAGCAGTTTATCTCTAAAATTATCATTATACTGGTGAATATCTTCCTGGAAATTTACGCTTATTAAAAAATTTTTTTTGCTAATATAGGTGCTGCTTTTTATAACATTAGCCATTATATACACAAGGCCTTTAGCAACAGTGGAGCTTCCATCATAGTACCCTCCTTCTTCCGCAAGAGCAATTCCTACCACGAGTCCAAAGAACAAATTCAATCCATTCAGATTAAGATCTACATACGATTTTTTTCTATATTTGCTGTTCATTTTTTTGTTTATAATAGATGCCGGGTTCCATAACAGGGAATTATGAATATCGGAAACCGATGTAAACGCACCCCCCATAGAGATGGCCTTTGTATTATACGAGTAAGGATTTCCATATGGCGTAGATGCCCCGGCCCGGGTATTACCACATATTGTCACTATAATGAGTGTTGATAACAGGGTAATAAAAAATCCTGTTTTTTTTGATGATCTGTTTATAAAAATGGTATTCATAATTCATACTCCTTAACAGGTTTCATTTCATAAGTAGTTATACATAAGTGATTGTTTTTATTAAAACGGTACAACTTTTTTAGAACTTCAGAGCGGCATTGAGAAGAACTCTTCTTCCCCGGGCAATATGATCAAAAACATATGGTCCCGGTTTCATATGCGTGTTTTTCCCACCCAAAACATTAGTCGCGTTTATTCC
>JAAENB010000474.1 GCA_024224995.1 bacterium
GACAGAATAGCCCCAGCGGGGCGACGTGTTGTAGCTCGGGGTTTCAACCCCGTGAAACAGAGCATGGCCCCGGGATAAAATCTTTCGGAACCGGCCCTATTTAAAAAGAGTTTCTTGAGAGAGCTATGACAAACAACATCACAACAATTTCCCTGAGAGCTGAAAACCGGGTCGTTTCCATGGTGCTTATTCTGCTTCAAAGACGATTCGGTATACAGGCTAAAACAGGATGCTGCATCAGGGAATTTCTCGCGGAAGAGTGCGGTATTGACGAGGGGTATATTATTGAAAAGATTAAAACCATATTCCTCAATTCAAAACCCGTTGACAATATAGACACCGCCCTCATCAGGAACGGGTCTACCCTGGCATTGTCCGGAGCCATGCCCGGACTTGTTGGGGCATTAATGCGGACCGGAAGCATCTACTCCTCGCTTCGCAGCCCAATAACCTACCGGGAAGAAGATTACAGCAGACCGGTAGAACACACCGGCATGGTAGGATTAAAACTCTTTAACCTGGTTTTACAGGACCTTGGCCCCGGTTTTTTACACCGGGGCATATTTATGCAGACCCCGGACATAAGCAGCTTTCTACAAGATCAAACAGGTGAATTCTGGTCCGGGTGCCGGGAAATTCTCTATAATAATAGTCCGGTTAAAGCGCAGATCCTGATTGAATCATTGGAGCCTTACGGGGATCTTAATGAGCAGGTCTTTGTATCGGTAAGAGGGGAGAGGTGATCGGTCAGAAACTGTGGTGATACCGGGGTCTGTTTTGCGAAGATGCTCCGGGCAAGGCAAGGGTCTGGTTCTGAGAGACGTTGCAGTGCAACGTCTTTACTGGCTGGTTTCAGGCCAGGGCTATGGAGATTCCGGGAAGGGTGCGACCCTGCGAGGGTGCGGCCCCCGTCGAACGGGGAAAAATACGGAAGAAACTGTGTTGATACCGAGGTCTATTTTACGAAGATGCTCCGGAAAAGGGTTTGGTTCTGAGAGACGTTGCATGCAACGTCTCTCTTCCCGGAAAACAGGCCCTATTTAAAAAGAGTTTCTTAAGAGAGAGAACACAATGAAAATTACGGTTAAATTATTCGCGAGTCTTACTAAAGACCGCTTTGAAAAAAAGATCCGGGAATATTCTCCCGGAACCACAGCAGGGTTTATTATAAAAGATATCGGCATAGAAAAAGAAGTTTCTATTATTTTTATTAACAATCGTCACGCAGAGACCGGACAGGAATTAGAAGAAGGAGATATAATTGCTTTTTTCCCGCCCGTTGGCGGCGGCTAGCCCTTAATAAGAAACCCCCACACCAATAGTAACGGAAGCAAACCCCATATCATCACCAATTTCAAATATATTATTATATGCCCCGCCAACCCTGATATCAAAATACGGAGAGATCTCATACCCCAGGAAAAGCCCCGCTCGAAGGATCGGCTCAAAACTGGATTGGGCCAGATCATTCTGTTTCAATTTGCAATACGCGGTCCCAACGGAAACCGCAGGCAGGATAAAAACCCCCCGGTAAATATTAATATAATAACCGAAGCCGGCCATAAGAGGAATAATCACAGCATATTCCGTAGTATCTTTGCCGGGAAAACGGTTATACCCCGACTCAAAAGCTAAATACAAATTTTTGATAAACAGGTTTCTTACTCCCGCCTGCATTGCCAGGGTATAATTACTCTCAACTATTTTCGTAAAATTAGAAACAGGTAAGGAATAACCGCCGGAAACCGTTACATGGAGCCGGTTAAATTTATCCCTCGCGAGAATAACCGGTTTTCCCGGAACCATTTCATTTATTGCCGCGCCCAGGGTCTTTCCAATGGAAACAGCAGTTTCCGAAACCTGGTCTCCCGCGTCATACTCCCCGGATTCTTCGTAAACAACCTGCCCCAGCATCACATCAATGACCCTCACCGAAACAACAAGACTTCCTTCATTGACGATAGAACCGGCAACAATATAATCAGCAGAAACCAGCTCCCCTATTTGCACGGCACAGCTGGTATTGGCACAGGCAGCCAGTTCCGGTTTTTTTTCTTTTATAATTGCCAGAACCATTTTCCTTTCCAGAAGATCGTGCCGCCCGCCCCGGTAAAGAGCCAGCTCAATTTTATTCCTGGCAATATTCGCGAATGATTCAAGGGCCTTGACAGTAGTAAAATCAAGTATCGCGATACGTTTTCGAGGAGCGCCTTTTAATTGGGAAATCCCGGCGAAGGATATAATCAGCGCCAGCCATAATACTGTAGTTAATTTTTTCATTATATAGAACCCTGGGGGAGTGTATGTTAAGTCATATATATGCAATATACAAAAATATCTCATTTTTACAAGACAAAATTGTCCCCAAACTTTTTTATTTATATTATTTACAAATTGGACCCTGCTTTCATTTTGTTTAAAGAATCTTATTATGTGCCGGGTGCACAGCTTCTTTGTAAAACGGAAGAAAATGGCTGTTGTTCAAATCCGGCAAAACAGGAACAAATCTTACCGGAGTGTGGACAGACCCCTCCTGGGGAAAAGCCGTATTAATCCAGGAAGGGAACAGGCTCTCGGGAACACTGGGAGATTATTATAGAAAAATCACCTATCATGGCAAAGTAAAGGGATATGGCATCAGTCTCAGCAGAGAGAACAAGCCCGCCGCTCTGTTTTAGAGTCGAGCGGGCATAATGAAAGATCATGTTTTTTCAAGAACCTCAAAGAAGTTATCATTTAAACCAATCCTGCCGCCATCAGGAGAGAGAAGAATAAATTGCTTTTTCCCTGGTGTTTCAAACTCCGGAATTGTTAGCTCCAGCGAATTAGCATCAATAAACCTGGTATCCATAAGACGGTTTTCAAAGAGCGCCTTTGTATTATCCTTAAACCCATTCCCAATAATCGTGACCGTAATATTTTTCTGATCCGCCAGAACAAAGGCCGGATCAATATGCTGTACAGCTATTGAATCCTTCACAAACTTGCCGCCCAGGTATCCGCCCTGGCTTATGCCCATAAGAGAGAGAAGCGACGCCGGGATATCGGGCAGGCCGTTTCTAATAACGTCGGCACCTGTCAGAATATACAGGTAAACAATGATAGTAATAATAGTAAATAAAAAAAGCTGCATCCTGGGGAGGCTTATCTCTCCATTCTCAGAGATGAGGTCGCTCAAACGGGACTGAGTCTTATGCGGATCATTTTTCGGTTGTTTAAAACCGATTCCCTTAGCAGTCACAAGACCGCCATAGCTGATTCCCATTAAAACCAGGAGAGAAGTATTAAAAGCCGGGATTTTGCTGAATCCCAGGATTAGCCCCGTACCAATAACCTGGTAAAAATAACAGCCGCAGAGCAGAATAGTCCAGGCAAAGGCCTGGCATTTGGAAAGACTATATGTATTCGTGCTGGTGTCCTTGAACAGGGTTACCAGGAATTCAAACTTTTTTGCCATAAGAAAAATAATAAGAAGGAAAAAAAGCATAAGCAGCACGCTCATCGCAGCTGCCTTGATACGCCAATTATCTTTGACAACGGCCAGGGGAAAACGGTTGGAATGACGGCCGTGGAGGTTAATATATATGTGTAATTTTTTTGAAAATATTCTTTTTTTCATCTTGCCCAGCAATCCCGGCGGAATAGTAAACTTTAATTCCTGCGTTTTATCACTCTTGTTGGCAAGATAAAAAGGATCTGCCAGGTAAAGCAGCTTGAATTTATAAGGATTATTTTGCTCGGTCTCAGTATCTTCAAAATTAATAACAATATTATCAATATTATTACCAAAATTATGACCCACTACGGTAATGGAATCGCCCTGAATTCCTCCATCAGGAATAACATCTTCAATTAAGGGTTGTTCATTAGGACCGGATTTTTTTTTCAGCTTGGTCTCACGGGCAGGTATTCTTAATTGTACCGCACGGCTCTCAATAAAAGTAGAAACATCTTTAACCGGAAACTTAACCGAAACTTCTACCAGGGAAACTTCTTCCTTATTTATTTCCTTACTTAATTCTATAGAAAAACGAATCATTCCATCCTTTAGTATAGTTAAACCTTCTTTTTTGATTATTGATTCTTCTCCATAAGTCTTTTGTTTATCAACAGTGATAAAGACTTTCAGGTTTTTCTCAAACAGTATTTGCAGCGTCTTCTTATCAATATTCTTTTTATATTCTTCCAGTTCATCGGCAAGCTGCTTTTTATTCAATTCAAACTCGTTCTTCTTTTTATCAAGATCATTTTTGCATTCTTCCAGCTCAACTTTAAGCTTTTCTTCCGGTTTAACCTTAAGCAGCTCCTCCTTCGATTTAATCCCTTTCTCCTTTTTTTCAATATTCTTTTTCCACACTTCTGTCCTTTCTTCCATTAATTTACTTTTTTCATCAATCAGCTTATCCTTAATCTTCCTTCTCGCTGCTTCCAGTTTGTCGAGCTCCACTTTTAAATCCGCTTTTACGAATACCAATAATTCAACTTTATCCTTCTCAAGTTTTGAAATTGAGATCTCTTTTACCTCCAGCCTGTCTTCCAGCAAAACCCTCTTCCGCGAATCAGAATCACTTATGGAACAGGCCTGGCATCCCAGGATCAGGATAATAACAGGGATCCATCGTTTAAGTTTATCAATAAGCATAATTATTCCCCCTTGAAGTCCCTTATGTTAACTATAAAAGAGCATTTGTCAATAAAATTCTCTCAGTGGAAATAAATTTACCTCAGAGCTCTTTAAAAGAGCTCTGAGGTAAATTTATTTCCTAAAAGTGATTTTTTCCACTTTTCCGGATTAATAACTTGACGATGGGTCTCAAAATCAGTACATTGTAATTGGTTGGACCACCGGATCACTAGACTGGTGAACCATTAAAAGCTATGACAAAGAAAATAAAAGAAACAGTAAAACTGCTAAACCCCGTAAGCAAGAACAGGCTTCACGAAGAGATTGTTACCCAGATCCAGAAAAAGATCATTAATGGGGAACTGAAAATCGGTGAAAAACTTCCTCCGGAACGGGATCTTGCGGAAAACCTCAATGTAAACAGGGCTACAGTACGGGAAGCGCTCAAAAAACTGGAGATACTTGGTCTTATAGAGATCCATCATGGCGACGGCATTTACATCAAAGATTATCTCGAAAGCGGGAACCTGGAACTCTTAAAGGCTCTCATTTACATGGACAATGAGTTAAATGTTGATATTCTTAAAAATCTCCTGGATATTCGTAAAATCCTGGTCCCCCGGATGGCGTACCAGGCAGCTCTTAATATAACAGAAAAACAACTCAAAGAACTTGAAGAGACTATTAACCGGAAAGATATTCCCATGCTGGAACAGGATCTTGCCGTTCATCACATTATTGGCCGGGCCAGTAATAACATCTTATATATTTTTATTCTCAATTTCTTTAACCAGATGTTTGAAGAGCAAGGCGGTTCTCTCTATTTCGACAATGAAGAAAATATCGCGCGTTCGGAAAAATTTCACCGTGATATATATACGGCGCTAAAAGAAAAAGATTGCGAGAACGCGAAAAAAATAACAACCGGGGTGCTTGAATATACCGAGCTGCGCATATACAAGACCCTCTCTATTACTTAATTATGAATAATAAGAGAGGAGGAGCACCTCGCCAGGTGCTCCTTCCCTCTTACCATTCATATTGAGTGGTAAGCTCAACCCTCCAATTTTCCCGGTGAGATTTTTTTCTCACCGGGAAACATTTTCGGAGAAGAGCTTGATTCTTTTTAATTCTTAGTATACAATGCGTTATTTACTGTATTGAACACAATTAATTCCTGTTACGGAGGCAGCTATGTCAAATAAAAACGATGAATTCTACCCTGATTTTTCCGAAGAAGCTCCAAAAGAGACCTCATACCGTTCTATTTTCAAATGGGGAGATCCTAAAGGCTTTAAACATCCCAATAAAAAGTTATATAAAGAGCTCAAAGAAACCTTTGACCTGACGGATGACAGCTTTAAACAACGAATTGATGAGGGACTCGAAGAAGTTTCCTGCAAGCAAAAAGTTAAACTGAGCAAACCCCAAATAAGCGCCTTTACAAAGATCGTGGGAGAAGAGAACGTATCTATAGACGGATACGACCGGGTCAAATTTTCCAGCGGTAAAACCATAGAAGAGGCCATGAAACTCAGAAAAGGTCAAATTGACGCGGTTTCCGACCTTGTTGTTCATCCCCGCGACAAAGAAGATGTTCTTAAAATCGTTCAATACTGTGACAAACAAAAAATACCCATTTATGTTTACGGCGGCGGCTCTTCCGTTAACTTCGGACTGCTCCCCACCAAAGGCGGCATTACCCTGGTTATGAATACGCACATGAACAAACTCGTTGAATTAAACGAAACCAACCAGACTGCCACAGTCCAGGCCGGCATGATGGGTCCCGCGTACGAAGATATACTGAACAATGCCCCTGAAAAATTAAAAGCAAAAAGAAAATATACCTGCGGACACTTTCCCCAGTCTTTTGAATACTCTTCCGTTGGCGGCTGGGTTGTTACACTGGGCTCCGGGCAGCAGTCTTCCTATTATGGCGATGCTTACGACATAGTTTTAAGCCAGGAATATGTTACCCCAAAAGGTATTCTTAAAACCATTGATTATCCCGCCACTGCTACGGGGCCGAAAGTCAACGATATAATGAAAGGAAGTGAAGGCACTTTTGGAGTTCTGGTTGAACTGACCATGAAAGTTTTCCGCCATATGCCGGAAAACCGCCAGTACTTTGGTTTTATTTTCCCTACCTGGGAAGATGCCGTTAACGCGGGCCGCGAAATTTCCCAGGGCGAATTCGGCAGCCCTGCCGTATTCAGGATCTCCGATGCCGAAGAAACCCACATTGGCTTAAAACTCTACGGAATTGACGGAACGATTTTCGACAAACTCATGTCCCTGCGCGGATACAAACCCATGAAGCGAAGTCTCTTCCTCGGTTCCGCTGACGGTGAAAAGGGTTTTGCCAAAAATGTTAAAAAGAACGTTAAGAAGATTTGTAAAAAACACGGCGGTATGTATTTAACCGGGTTTGCCACAAAACAGTGGGAGCCGGGAAGATACAAAGATCCGTATATGCGTGAAGATCTTCACGATTACGGAGTTCTTATTGATACCCTGGAAAGCGGGGTTACCTGGGACAACCTGCATAATCTTCATGAAGGCGTAAGAAAATTCATCAAGGACCGTCCCAAAACTATTTGCATGACCCACGCGTCCCATTTTTATCCACAGGGAACAAATCTTTATTTCATCTTTATTATTCATACTGACGATATTAAAGCATATAAAAAATTCCAGGACGGAATTCTTGACGGCATACAGGAATATGGCGGTTCTTTAAGCCATCACCACGGTGTTGGAAAGATGGTTGGCCCCTGGATGGAAAAACACCTGGGACCGGGACAGATGGACGTGCTGCGTGCTATCAAAAAACATTTTGATCCCAATAATATTATGAATCCGGGCGGACAAATGGGTCTGGATTCAAAAGGAAAAAAATAAGGAGGGACTCATGGCTAATATATCATGGAGCGCTAAAAACAGGGACACGTATTTTAAAGAATCCCGGGGAAAAGAGTTCGACCTCATTATCATCGGCGGCGGAGTTACGGGCGCCGGTGTTGCCAGGGAAGCCGCGCTGCGGGGTCTCTCATTTTGTATGATAGATAAGAACGACTTTGCCTTTGGCACCTCATCCCGTTCTTCAAAGCTGGCTCATGGCGGTTTGCGATACCTGTCCAATGGTGAGTTTGGCCTGGTTCGGGAGTCTACGACTGAAAGGAACTGGCTTGCCAAACATTTCCCCAACCAGGTCCGGCCCCTGGGGTTTATGTTCTGTTCCTATGAGAATGGGAAAGACAAACCATTTATGATAAAGTTTGCCCTGAAAATGTACGATCTTCTTTCGAACCGCTTTTCCGGTTCTAAGAATTATCGAAAAGGCAAATTCTTTAAACCCGAATTTGTTGAAGAATTTGAGCCCGCCGTTGCCCAGTACGATCCCGAACTGGGAAAAATGAAGATGGCCGGATTTTATTATGATACGAATATTGATGATGCCCGCTTAACGCTTGAGACCATCAAAGAAAGTCTGGAGTACTCAAACGGGAATTCAATCGCACTGAACTATGCTAAAGTTGAGAACTATACCAGGAACGGCCAGGGAAAAATCAACGGTGTTGTGGTTAATGATGTACTCAATAAAAGAAAGTTTGAAATAAAAGGGACCGCAGTCGTTGCCTGCGGCGGCATCTGGACCGATGAAGTCATGGAAAAAAGTGACTTTGGCAAGAAAAAGATTTATCCCACCAAAGGAGTACATGTTATTGTGCCGAACGAACGCCTGGGAAACAGGAACGCTTTTGGAGTCCGTTCTTTCGACGACGGCCGGTTCTTTTTTGTACTCCGCCGCGGAAAGGTTTCCGTTATTGGAACTACAGACACCGATTATTACAAAGAATCAAAAAACCTGGATGAACCCTGGTGTACGAAAGAAGACTGCGATTACCTGTTTAATACAGTTAACCGTCTCTTTCCCCATGCCAGGCTCACGTATGATGATATTATCGGAACTTACGCCGGAATCCGGCCCCTGATCAAAGATGATGATGCTGCGAATGAATCAGCTGTTTCACGGGAGCATGAGATCTTTGAATCGAAAGACGGTCTCGTTAGCCTTACGGGAGGAAAACTGACGACCTACCGGCTTATGGCTGAGGAACTTCTTTTCTTTCTTGTTGATAAAGGATACCTCCCGAAGTTCGAAAAACCGGAATATAAGAAAAAGGCATTTAGTAAAGTTCCTTTTAAAGTGGGAATTACCCGTGAAGACTTTGATGCTGTTATTAAAGAAAAAGGACTCGAAGATGCGGCATGGCCCGAGCAGGAGGAATACCTGCACCAGCAGTACGGTACCCAGGCAGTGACCATTATTGAGAATATCAAGAAAAATCCTAAATTGGGCAAAGCGCTCCTGGAAGGATATTCCCATTGTGAAGCTGAGGTCCTGTTCATTCTTGAGAGTGAAATGGCTCCACGCCTTATTGACATTCTCTGCCGCAGAACCGAAGCCCAGTGGATGATCTGGCATCACAAGCAAAAAGAACTTGCGGAAAAAGTTGCCGCCATCATGGCAAAATACTACCGCTGGTCGCCTGCTCGTAAAAAATCCGAGCTAAAACAATACGCCGACTATATCAAAAAAACCATCTGGTTCTAAATCCCTATACAGAATGAATGAAAGCGCGGTTACGCAACCGCGCTTTCATTCATGCCCCTGCGCTGACGATAGCCCCTGCGACGGCACCAGCCCGGGTCTACGGGACCCGTTTCATAACAACCATTGTTACATCATCTCCGCACTCATAGCCCTTAAGAGCGTCAAGTATGCCGTCTTTGATATCATGCACGGGCTCTTTTCCCAGGGAAGTGAACGTTTCCCGGAGCCGGTGCTGACCAAACATATCTTCATCCATGGTACGCTGGTCTTTGACACTTCCGGTTCTCCATGCTTCGGTTATTCCATCGGTATAGAGCAAAATAACATCTCCGGCATGGACCTTCATTTTATCCACGTCAATCATGCCGTCGATATTATCCATAAGACCAATCCACATTCCGCCGGTCTCTACCACTTCAGTAGCCTCTTTGGCCTCCCGGTATACCATTATATCCTGGTGAAGACCGGCAAAATAAAAATGACCCTCGTCGTGGCAGGCAAGAACCGTAATGGTCATATACCGGAACTCTCCCAGCAGGGTAATATTCTTAAAAAGTGTTTTATTTATAATAGTAAGCAGCTTTGAGGGTTCAACATCGGGATTCTGGCTTAACGCCACCTGGATGGATGTTTGAACCATCATCATAATAAGGCCGGCCGTGACCCCGTGACCCGAGACATCTCCTATAACGATCCAGTCCCTGCCTGCCACATTGATGATATCATAATAATCTCCTCCGACTTCGTCCGCAGGTGACATATAGGCTGCTATTTCATAGCCCCGGATCTCCGGCTTTGGCGGGAGCAGGGTTGTTTGTATCTTCTTTGCGAGCTCCATCTCTCCCCAGAGCTCGTCCCGTGTCTCTACAACCTGTTCATTCATTGCCTGGAGCTCATGCATTGCGCCCTGCAGCTCTTCGGTCCGTTCTTCTACTTTCTGTTCAAGGGTATGGTTTAATTCAACATTCTTGCGGGTCTCTTCTTCGGCTTTTTCCAGCGCTTTTTTATTAATAACAAATACCTGGTACGAAGTAACCCCGATTATGCAAATCCCTACAGTCGTATCAATAATATATTCAACAAGCAGATCATTGGAAAACTCCAGCTCCTGCTGGAGATATAAAGCGCATGCAACAAATATCATAATATTAATAATAAAATAGGCAATAATGGCAAGACGCCGTTTTGTTACAATGAGAGTCGTAAACGAAAGAAATCCAAGGATAATAGCCACAGTATCGAGCCGTTCTACAATGCTTCCCTTTTCCAAAAACATGGTTGCCCACATTGACGCAAGTCCTACGATAGGGATAGCATGCGCCACCATGACATAATAGCCTTTTTTTATCATATAAATCATGATAATAAAAATTGTTATTCCAATAATAGGGGGATAAAATATGCCGGGGTCGAATCCGCTTATGATCACTATTGACCCCACAAGAACAAGGATAACAGGGACACAGGTTATCATAAAAACAAATATCACTTTGACTTTTTGCCGGGTAATGAAGTCCTTATCTTCGTAGACGTTCAAAAAATATGAATAGAGTTTTTCCAGCATGATATCTCCACCGGGGGTCTCCTTCCCCCGCACAATAGTATACATTCTTTTTTGACCAAGTCAATAGCTTTTAGTGAATAATTTCACGGCACCATACCGATAATCAATACTGAGGGATCAATCACAGTTTAAGGAGCAGCGCGATGAGAATAGGAGTAACCGGGATCTTCGCATCGGGAAAAGGAACCGTATGCGAGTTATTTGGAGAGCTGGGCGCGGAAGTAATAGATACCGATATTGTGGCACGGGAAATTGTAGAGCCCGGTTCCACAGGATTAAACGAGATAATCAATGAATTCGGCAAGGGTTTCATATTGGAAGACGGAACCCTGGACAGGCGGAGATTTGCTAACAGCATTTTTACGGACAAAGGAAAAGTCAGCAGGCTGAACAGCATTACCCATCCAATAATTCTCAGGAAAGTTCTGGAACAGTCTACACCGGGCAAAATATATATGATAAACACCCCTCTTTTGTTTGAATCCGGATTCAACGATCATATGGAAAAAAACATCGTTGTTATTGCAAACAATGACCAGGTTATTGACCGGGGCATAAAAAGAGACGCTATTACTGAAAAAGAAATAAAGGAACGCCTGAAATATCAAATTCCACTAAATGAAAAAGTAAAATTAGCCGATTATGTTATAGATAATTCAGGTACTCGTGAAAATACAAAAAGGCAGGTTGAAGAGCTATGGAACATTTTGAAGGAAATCCAGGCCCGGTAAAGGAAAAAAACGTATACTTTTTACAGTTAAATCCTCCGCGAATTATATTAATAGTATCAGCGGTTTTGGGTGTTATTATTATCGCCTTTCTTCTGGGTATGAATTTCATAAACAAGGGTAATAATGACTCATCAAGTCAAAACGATATCCTTCTTAGTGAAAATAAAGGGATGGATATGCTAAACAGGAATATCCCGGCCCCTCCCCACAAAGGTGAAATAGCCGGTCCTGTTGAGGAAAAACTCCCGGGCCTCGAAGATAACAGCCTGGAACCAAAAACCGATACCAATTCCAATATCGCCAGTTTGAGCGAAGAAAAAAGCGATAATGCTGATGTCCTTACCAATGAGAATATTGATGAAATCATTTCTTCTTCCAAAAAAGATACTAAAATAATCGCTCAAGAAGAAACCCGGCCAAAAGAGGTGAAGAGAAAATCAAGCACTAGAAAAGCTGTTGCTAAAAAGCCGAGAAATACTGAAAAAAGAAAAGCGGCAAAGAACAAAACAAAGAAAAAAAGCAGGGTTGTGGAAGTTTCTTCGAAAAAAAGGTATTCCAGGCCAAAAGCTGCTTCCGGTTACGCGGTACAGATAGCGTCATATGATAAAAGATCAAGAGCTCTTTCTGAGATATCTTCTCTTAAAAAGATGCATTTCGACGCGTTCATTAACAAAAAAAGGGTAAAAGGGAAAAATTTCTACCGGGTACGAGTGGGACCTATCTCATCAAAAAGAAAGGCAATTCGCCTGCTTAATGATATCCAGGAATACCCGCGATACGAAGGAAGTTACATGGTTAAAGAGTAAAGTCCGGTTCAACAAGAGAAAAGACGGATTATTACAACCCGTCTTTTCTCTTGTTGAACCGATAAGTATCGTTAGCTAGCCGATCTAATATAGATCTTCTTTAATCAAAGATTCTTCTAATTCATCCGCTTTTGCAGCAATATACGTTAAACTCTTCATAAATCTTCTGGGATCGCAATCCTGAAGAAGAATAGAATTTCGTAATATCAAAGTATCGGTCAAAAGAGCAATTGATCCGTAATCAAATGTTGTATTCAATTGAAGAGCGTATTTATATAGTTCACACAGATCTTTTTTCAACTTTCCTATAACTGAATAATAATTAATCACTCTATCACCCGATTCGTCAATAGCCAGGGTAATTAATACATCCTGGGAACGATCATTCTCAAACTGAATGGTCGTATAGTAGCTTTCGGCAGAATCTTTATGGAATTTAATCTTAAAATCGCTAGCCACAGCAGATATAAATCCGTCAAAAATCTCCATGGCTCACCTCCTTTATTATGAGTTGATTATAGCAAAAATAACATAAATGTCAAGGATTATTTATTTCCTCATGGGGAGAGGCGCACCTAGCGCTGCGCGAAGAAAGAAGGGGGTTGAGGGGGCGAAGCCCCCTCAACCCCCTTCTTTCTTCGCGGCGCGTTAGCGCCGCAATCCCAGGCCAGGAGTAAAATAAAAAAAATCCTTGTAAAAAATCATAAGATTTAAAAAACTATACATTAGAAGCATACCGCCTGGCAGGTTTGGGTTAGTATGTCGGTTTATTTGGTTGGTGGTGGTGCATATGTTTTCGGGATCTTATTTTCAAGACAAAAACGAAAGAGCAGCTCTTCTTAAGAATTCCAGGGAAATAGTCAAATACCTGTCCCATGAGCTGGGCGAAAGAACACTCAGGAAATACGACAACCTGAACAGGGCTCGTGATTATATTAATGCCTTTTTTTCCATGTATGGGAAAAAACACGGGTATCCGCAATATGAAGACACATACATTGTCCAGGATAAAGAAGTAGCAAACATTATTACTGAGATCAAAGGAAGTGAAGAGCCGGAAAAGATCATTCTAATCGGCGCCCATTACGACACAGTGGAAGATTCTCCCGGTGCCGACGATAACGCCACTGCCATTGCCGGGCTTCTTGAATTTTTTCGCCTTTTTGCCGGTACAAAACAAAAAAAAACCATACGATTCGTTGCCTTTACCCTGGAAGAACCTCCTTTTTTTTCCACTGAAGATATGGGAAGCATGCGCTATGCCGCAAATTGCCAATGGAAAAAAGAAAACATCGAACTGATGGTTTGCCTGGAAATGCTGGGATACGGATCTAAAAAATGTAAACAGGACTTCCCGTCCGATGATTACCGGAAATTAGGCCCAAAACATGGTAATTTCCTAACGGTTTGTTCACTTCCTTCCATCTCGGATTATGTTTATTTATGGAAGCGTATGTATAACTCATATGCCAAAACCGAGATAGTTGAAATGATTGGTCCTGCTTCGGTTCCCGGTATTGGCCTTTCAGACCATTTCTCATTTGTAAAAAACGGCTACCCCGCGATTATGCTCTGCGATACGGGCTTTTACCGGAACAAGAATTACCATATGCCGGAAGACACTTTTGATACGATAAACTATAAATTTCTTGTTGATAACATCTTCAACAGTTACCTCACTATTAAAGAGCTCGCCAACATGGATAAATTGTTAGACAAATAGCCCGCCAAAGAATGGAGAAAACCCTGGATTGTAAAACTACGGAAAACATGAAAAACTGCAACTGCACCTATGAGCCTTGCTCCCGTAAAGGCGCCTGCTGCGACTGCCTTACCTATCATAGAAAATCCCGGCAGCTTCCGGCCTGTTTTTTCCCTGCTGAAGCGGAAAAAACCTATGACCGCTCTTATGAGCACTTCGCCCGCCTCGTTAACGAAGGGAAAGCGTAAGACTATCTCTCAAGAAACTCTTTTTGCTTGTGCGCGGGCGTAGAAGCAGCCCGCAGTACTATTTAGTCTCTGATCTATATTTTTCCCGCTACACAGGGTCGATCGTGTCTTGATATACCGAAAAACGTCATTCGGAATGTAACCTATGGCCGGAGCGATGCC
>JAAENB010000475.1 GCA_024224995.1 bacterium
GGTTAAGAATCTGCCTCCAATGCAGGGGACATGGGTTCAAACCCTGGTCCAGGAAGATCCCACATGCCACGGAGCAACTGAGCCTGTGTGCCACAACTACTGAGGTTGCGCTCCAGAGCCCGCGAGCCACCACTACTGAGACCATGTGCCACAACTACTGAAGCCCATGTGCCTAGAGCCTGTGCTCCGCAGAAAGAGAAGCCACCGCAATGAGAAGCCCGTGCACCACAACAAAGAGTAGCCCCCACTTGCCCCAACTAGAGAAAGCCCGCACGCAGCAATGAAGACCCAACACAGCCAAAAATAAATAATTAATTAATTTAAAAAAGAAAAAAAGATCTAGGGACTTCCCTGGTGGCGCAGTGGTTGGGAGTCCGCCTGCCGATGCAGGGGACACGGGTTCGTGCCCTGGTCCAGGAAGATCCCACATGCCACGGAGCGGCTGGGTCCGTGAGCCATGGCCGCTGAGCCTGCGCGTCCAGAGCCTATGCTCCGCAATGGGAGAGGCCACAGCAGTGACAGGCCCGCGTACCGCCAAAAGAAGAGAGAAAAAACCCCAACAAAA
>JAAENB010000476.1 GCA_024224995.1 bacterium
ACCCCGGGCTACATGACTACACCCCTCCGGGGTGTTTCTGGTATGGGACCGAACCGCCCGCAGGGCATTGATTGATCATTGGTTGAAGCTGACCCAGGACAGAATAGCCCCAGCGGGGCGACGTGTTGTAGCTCGGGGTTTAAACCCCGTGAAACAGAGCATGGACCCGGGATAACATCTTCCGAAACAAGCCCTGTTTAGATTTTAGTTTCTTAAGAGAGATAGAGGGATTTCCGCGATTTTGATGATATTTTTGTCTTCATCCCATGCAAGGAGGTAGCAGTTGAGAGTGGAACTCTCGTTTTCTTCGTCAAGGGTTTCATTGTTGTCAAGGTCTGTTATTACTTCCAGGGGATTGTAATAAACTTCAATAGTCTTATTAACCAATGCGGATTTATGCCGCAATATTTCGGTAACGGCACATTCATATTGGGCAACAGCATCGTACTTTTTCGCGAGAACAGGTCTCATTCCAGGGATCTCTTTTACCAGCAGCCGAATTGAGTCTATCAATACGGAATAATCGGTCTCTTTATCCGGCGCGGGAAGGGGGAGCTCTATGGCATCGATATGCTCTACCAGGGTATACGCGGTGAGATCTTCAACAGCCTGGCAGGCAATACGAAAACTTCTCTTCATAAGGTATTCGATGGCCTTGCCAAGCATGGCGTATTTAAGGGTCTTAATACGATACGCGGGATCTATTTTTATATAATAATATAAAGAAAAAATACGCGGATATTTTTTTATTATATCCCGTAATTGTATCCAGGAGTGAGGGATGTCGGAAGATCCCCGGCTGCCGTACTCATCATAGACTAATTGATCTTTCCAGTCGTTGAACAGGTCGGCTCCAACTAAGGGCGCCAGGGTATGGATCTTTATTACAACATTGTCACCGCATAAAAACCTGGCCCGTATGGCATACTTGAATATTTCCTCTACATCGGCCCGGGTCTCTTCCGGAAAACCGATAATAAAAGAAAGACTAAATCGAAAACCAAGCCTGGTCATGGCAATGGCCGTTTCATCAAATTTCGACAGGTCAAGGTTCTTTTTGATACTTTTCTGCATCCGCTCCGTAACGGATTCTATGCCGAAAAATATCTCATTGCACCCGGCCTCTTTCATCTTTTCAAGAATACCCTCATTTATCGTGTCCAGCCGGGAATGGCATTTCCACACTAACTCCGGAATATGTATTTTTATTTGTTTACAGAGCTCTTCGATATATTCATGATCTAAGGTTAACAGGTCATGGTTGAAGATGACTCTCATATTTCCGGTTTTTTCGCGAATATACAGTATTTCTTCGATGACCCTGTTAACGGATTTAACCCGGAACTTTCGTTTAAAAAAGTGGGACGTTGAACAAAACACGCAATTAAAAGGACAGCCCCTCCCCGCTTCAACGCAAATACCGTTGTAGTCACCAAACTTAATTTCATTTGTGGAGAGTGTTTTGCAAAATTCATACGCAGGAATAGGAAGATCATCAAGGTTCGCGATTGGATCGGGCCAGCCATTGTCCACAATGCTGCTGCCCTTTCTAAAAACCGATCCTTTATTGCCGGGAGACTCATTTCCGCTCTCCAGGGCATGAACAAACTCAGGAAGCGCCCTGTCGGCCTCCCCCCGGATAATACAATCCACCCGGGGAAACGCGGAAAGAACCTCTTCGGCGCAAAAGGATACTCCGGGACCGCCGAGAATAGTATATATCTTCGGATCTCTTTTTTTTATTCTTTCGCAAATTTCAAGAGCAATTGGAATATTATTCGACATGGTAGAAAGTCCCAGGATAGTGGGGCTCGCGGAAAGAACTTTATTTACAATAGATTCCATTACTTCATCGAAATCCAGGTTATACAGGTTGTTAAACTCTTCCAGGTCTGTTACTTCACAGTTTATGTTCTCTTTTTTCAGTGCCGACGCTAAAGCGAGCACTCCCAGGCAATTATACAAATTTACGGTATCGGAAAAAGAAACCTGGTGAGCGGCAATTAATACAATTTTCACAATGTTTTCTGTTTATTTGACCAGTTTATTTATATTTATCGCGGGAAAGAGTAACACATAGTATTACTAAAAAGCAAGCATTTTTTATATTCAAGAAAACAGAAGTAGCTGTTTAATCCTTTGAGTTTTATAACAACGTCAGGGAATTAGTCCTGTCTTTCCGGAACAGGAGCCACGATGGCGACGCCTATGTGCAATACAGGACGTATTATCACATAGGTGGAGGAAAGACAGGACTAATTCCCGAGCGCACCCTAAAAATTAAACGACCACCCGGGCCAGGAACGAAACAGGGAGTCTGAAGATAAAAAATCTTCAGACTCCCTGCCCATTAGATTAGCAGCAAGATAAGATTATTTCAGTTCCATCGGTAAATTTGACTTCGCTGAGAACATCTTTTGTTACGTCAATAAAAGGCATCTGGATTTCTTTCTTAAATTGAGAAGAAGGAGATCCTATTTGCACTTCTACGCTTGAATCTCCTGAGAATTTTGCTATTTCAGCTTCCATTTCTCCGGATTTCCACATTTCGGAAACTTCTACGCCTAATTCCATTTCTTTTATCACAAATTCACTGCCGTCGGGGTTTTGTGACTTTAGAGAAAGGATGGG
>JAAENB010000477.1 GCA_024224995.1 bacterium
AAAAAAAGATTATGAATTTCATACGATACTATAATAAAACTATGGCAAAACCATTTAAATGGACATACACTGGTCAAGTGTTAGAAGGTCATTGAGAATGTATTTATTTACATTTTTCGGTACTAGTTCCATGGATCTGAGTTATATACCATTTTAACCTGAAGAAAAAAGTGTTCAATATTATTGAGATCAATTTTGGGAACAACCATTATTCTCACAAAAGGATCATACTCCTTAACTGCAAGCAGAGCTTTTTTATGCTGATCGGTCGGATATTCACCAATGATAATCATACGCGCTTTTTTTCTACAGTACTCATCAAGAAGCTTTTGAGGATCGGTCACGGAATTAATATCTTCGGAGGGAATGAACTCAGGTGATATTTCAGATGTTTTATCGACGGGCCTGTTTACCATTGCGGTCAACAGGCCGGTATGCTTATTAAACCGCTCAGTATAATTTACATCGGGATTTGTTGTTAAATCCATAAAAAGCAGAATTCCATTCTCTGAATTTCTACAAAAAAATATTTGATCATTATCAATAAAATCTTTTATGGAATTCCATTTTTGGAAATTGAGTTTATCTCCGTCCCTGAGGACAACACCCTTTTTCTGTGATTTGACCTCTGTTCCGTAATAATCACCAAGAACATATAAAAACCTGCTGCGCTGCGATTGTTTATTTACCGCATCAAACTCCAGCAGACGCTGGTCTATCTCATGAAAATTAAACCGGTACGTGGGCATTCTGTATATGAGTGGGTATTCACGAATGAGATATTCATAAAGGGTTATATTGGAAAATATATCCAGCTGTTTTTCAGCTCCCGATATAATATTCAGGTCTTGTATTACTACATCACTGCCTTTCCTGAATTTTTTCCCCCCGGCAACAATAGTACTGCCATAGGTGCATTCAAATTCATGTGGATATTTTTTTAGTAACGTTATAAGCTTATCTATATCAATCTTCATACATTACAAAAATAAATATCTATAATAAAATCAATACTTATTCAAAAAAAAAGACCAAAAAATGATTAAATGCACCGACATTTGTTAAGTTTTTTTAAAAAATGATTGAACGATTTTTGATAATTGATCAATATGACACAATAATCAGTTAAAAAAATCAATATCCAGCCTTAAAAACCCTTAGTGGTAAAATTAACATACAAAACTGATAAACCATAAAGGAGCAATTCAATGACAAAAAAAACCACGCTTAAAAGCATAAACAAATCGATATTTGAAAAAATAAGAAACACATCAGAAGAAGGAGTGGAGTATTGGTCCGCAAGGCAACTTGCCAAAGTGCTTGACTACCTGGAATACAGAAATTTTATACCGGTCACGGAAAAAGCCAAAATAGCATGCAAAAATAGCGGGCAGAAAATCACCGATCATTTCGTGGATATCCACGAAATGATCGAAATTGGCAAGGGAGGGGAAAGAGAAGTAAACTCCATTGCTCTTTCAAGATACGCCTGCTACCTCATAGTACAAAATGCCGACCCTGCGAAGGAGCTAGTAGCTCTTGGGCAAACCTATTTCGCTGTACAAACAAGAAAGCAGGAAATCTCCGAGGAAAAAAACTTTCAGAATCTTGAAGAGGATGAAAAAAGGCTCTACCTCAGGGATGAAATGAAAAAGCACAATAAGCTGTTAGCAGAAGCTGCAAAAAACGCGGGAGTAATAAAACCGCAGGAATACGCGATTTTCCAGGATCATGGGTACAAGGGACTATACGGCGGACGGGGAGTGAAAGCAATTCATGAGAAAAAACAGCTAAAGAAAAGCCAAAAAATTCTGGATCATATGGGAAGTACTGAACTGGCAGCGAACCTTTTCCGGGCCACACAGACCGAAGAAAAACTAAGAAGAGAAAACATAAAAGGGAAAGTAAAGGCCAACCGGACACATTTTGAAGTAGGAGAAAAAGTAAGAAATACGATAAAAGATCTGGGCGGAACCATGCCGGAAGATTTGCCGGTTTCGGAGAGTATTGGAAAGATTGAGAGGAAAAAGAAGAAAAAGGAATTGGAAACGGGTACCGTTTAACGGGAAAGCGGGGGGAGCTTACGCGTCACGGTGCTCTTGCGCTTAATCCTTGGTATAAATCGTCATAACGGGTGAATCGGGACTTGAGCAGCTCGTACACGCGTCCAGAAAAGACTTGCCGTTATTATTGATCTCATTACTCATACAAGAACTATAAGCAAACATATCAGTATCATTCGTTAACAGGTGAAATGTTGTTCCCACAATCCGTACTTTGATCTGTGCCGAGTAGACAACTCCTGTAATTGGTTCAGCACAGGCAGCTGTCCAGCGGCACCAATCTGCCGGGTCTCCAAGATCCGAGATTGGAGTGGTAACCTTCCAGTTGTACAGGTCGGGATTATCTCCTCCTGCCAGGCTTCCGGCTGGTATACCGGGAGTTGCTTCACTCGTGGCATTGCCAAAAACCTCCCACAAACCGGTTGATTTATTATACGCCAATAATTCCAGATCCTCACTTGCGTTTAAATGATACCCGGTAAAATAAACGTTAGAATGATACGTATCTACTTCATAGCCATTATAGGGATTCAATACACATCCCACCTGGAATAACAATGCTAAAAACAGGGTTCCGAAAAATAATTTTCTGATTTTCATGGTTCTTTCTCCTTTTTGTTTTTTGATAGAACAAACAACAGGGCACCATTAATGCAGCAATCTCCCCCCGTGAGATTTTCACTTCTTTCGGAAAAATTTGGGTTATATTTTTGGGATCTTCGAGTGACTCTTTTATATTTATAAATTTAAAATAATAAATGTTCTCTGCCATTGCAAGTAAAAAATGCAATATTTTTCTGTTTAAAAAGAAAAACCTACTCTTCCAGGTGATTCAGCAGCCGCAAGTAATCCTTTTGCGATTCATAGACCATTGCCGATACCAGGTCAATAAAGGGCTTCTTTTTGCCCTTGTTATAATCCCTCAAGGTTTCATTGTAGGTGCTTCGAAGGACCGGCGGAATAATGGTCATTACATATCCCTGCTGCAAAAGTCCCAGGTTCATAAGGAGCCGGGCAGTCCGCCCGTTCCCGTCAACAAACGGATGAATCGTTACAAATTCACCATGCAGCAATGAGGCGAATTCAACAGGATGATTATTCTCACGAAGCGCCGGTATTGACTCAGCAAACTCCTTCATTAAGGCAGGAACTTCCGTGTGCTTCGGCGGGATAAAGTCCGTACCGCTAATAAAAACAGCTTTTTTTCTATAGGAACCGGCATTCTGTTCGTCAATTCTATAATAAAAATGCCTGTGCAGTTCTTGTATGTCTTTTTCTGTTATTTCCTTAGACGTGCTTAATTCGAAAAGAAGATCAAAGGCTTCATTGTGGCCAATAACTTCCATATGCTCTTTTATGGTTTTCCCGCCAATAGTTAATCCATCTTCGATAATTACTTTTGTTTCCGACTCGGTAATGGAATTTCCTTCAATAGCGTTACTGGAATAGGTTAAGCCAATTCTATAATAGTCCTTTAAGAGATCTAGCGCGTCTTTCTTCAGCGGCCGGTGGCTGTTGATCTCTTGCTGTAATTGATCTACTTCTTTTATTTTATTCTTAAAATTCATATAAAGCTATGATGAAACATTTTTTTGCATGTGTCAAATAAAAAAAATACGGTCACCTTAAAACCTTCTTCCGCTCCCGGTTCCGTCGCATAACAGTTCGAATAGAAAAAAATACATCCCGAAGATAAAACGGGATAATGCCGGTAATCGCGTATCCCTTATCCCACTCAGGATTCACACGCATATATTCATCATAAGCAATATTATTCTTATACCGGGCCGCAGCCTCTTCATTCGTCATCTTCGGAATAGTAGCCATATCGTACAAAAAGGTATCTTTGCACCAGTGGTCTCCGCAAAACTCTTCGGAGAAATAGAGCAGCGCTCCCTTTTCCCAGGGGGTTATCTCTTTATCAAAAAGAGTTTTCAAGGACGGGAAGAAACTTCGGAGCATTAGATAACCGGTCACATAACCGGAACCGAATATAAAAACAGGAAGAAAGGGGTGCATGGCATATACTCTTAAAACAGCATTGATATAGGCCTTTGGCATAACGCTCAGTCTCCGGTACTGAGGGAGGAAAAAACTGTACTCAAGTTCAATGGCAGCAAACTTTATCCCCTCAAAGGAACGAACATCATAATGAACAACAAAAAACCCAACAAGCCTGGAATCGTGCGTAAATTCATACACAAACTGGCATTTCCGGCAGTAATACGAAAATTTCCTGAAATCTTCCTCAGGGGAAACACGCTCTTTCAGGTCCATAAACTGAAGCCGCAACTTCC
>JAAENB010000478.1 GCA_024224995.1 bacterium
GGGTGATATCAAGACTTCGCATTCCCATGCTCACTCCCACGAAGAAATAGACCACTCACATCCGCACCAGCCCGATCTGCATCACCGGCATGAGCATGAGTAAGGGGCAAGACGCACCGATCCCTTTCCCATCTTTTTTTGATGCGGTTTTTTTGCTGATTCTGTGTTGTTTTCGTTTAGTCTGTTTCCGTGAAGTAACTGTTTAGCCCTTCTTCGCCCGGATACCCCCAAAAAATGACGAATTTCTGTGTTCCGCCGGAATCCCTCGCCAAAAAGAGATATTGATCTAGAGAGTTATCGACACCCCCGGAAACCCGGGCAGCAGCAGGCTCCTCAAGCAAGGCAGGCAGATATTTCCGTATAGCAAATGCTATTACCGCGGAAATAGACATTTTAAAAATCTTTCTCATATCCTGAACATTCTCGTACAAATGGCGGGAAGGGTACACATGAACTCTCTTCCAATCGGGCACCTGGTCATCTTCGCAGCGCTGGTAATGGATACGGTGAAACATGGTAACGGGGATTTCTTTCTCAATCATAACGCGTTTCATAAGCAA
>JAAENB010000479.1 GCA_024224995.1 bacterium
CATCCGGGAATATCTTGATATCCTGCTCATGCAGTCCACCCTCACGGAAGATCCCCTTTTTGCCGATAATTATCGTGATAAATATTTTTTTGCTGCAAGGGATTCCGGTGGATTGCAGAAATTCGTGATTGTGTGGGGTTTTCCCGCGGTTAAAGAGCTGGAAGAGTATTTTCCGCAGGAGTAAGCCCGGGAATACAACCCTTTTATCGGCAAAAAACCACACCTGCAAGGGATGGGGACGGGACCGGTGTGTCCCAATGAAAATGGGCAGATTTTCTAAAATGTACTTTTTTAGCAGGGGAGTTTCCGGTTATAAAATTTAAAAAAAAATAGCCCGTTACTCTTGACGTTAGGTGCTTCTTTTACTATATTAAAGCAATTAACAAAAATACTTTTTTAGCGCTGGTCATTAAGAACATAGACCAGGCACAAAATAATAATTTCCTACAACTCAAGCCCCCCCCTTTGATATTCAAGGTATACTATTCACCGATGGTTGTTTCGATTTTGAGTTTTACGGGATGTGAGGCCGGACTCAAGCAGGAGAGTTCTTCCGATAATTCGGAGGGATTCAGCTTTTCCGATTTGTATTCCGATACCTCATTAAAAGAAGAAATCGCCGCGTTGCGAGCCAGTACGGGTAATTCCGATACCTTATTGCAGAATAGCATTACCAATCTGGAGAAACTGGTTTCGCCTACAGGATCAATAACACCGTTTGCCGGCCCAAAGGATGAAGTTCCTGGGGAATGGTTGATCTGTGACGGAAGGCCTGTAAGCCGTACAGAGTACAGCGCACTGTTTGATGTTATTGGTACTGCCTGGGGCGTTGGTGATGGACAGGATACATTTAATCTACCCGATCTTCGTGGTATATTTCTAAGGGGTGTTGCTGAGAATTCAAATAATGACGTAGACAAAGGCAGCAGAACTTCCTTGAATCGAGGTAACGCGGGGAATCTTGTTGGCAGTTACCAGGGTGACGCAATAAGAAACATAACCGGCCAATTTGATGGAGATAGTAATGAATCTTACACTGAATTTTATAGTGGAGCATTTTCCGGAACAGATGGAGGAAAAGGTAATTCAGGCGATGGCGGCGGATGCCTGCATAATTTTGATGCTTCAAAAGTTGTTCCAACAGGATCAGACAATAGGCCCAAAAACGCTTATGTCTATTATTTAATTAAGGCGCAATAATAGCCGCTGCACGCGACGCTTCTACGGGCCTGCTGCCGAAAATATTACCCGGAGATCCGCACCTGTCTCCGGGTAATATTCTTTCGCCCCATTTAAGATTTTGTTAGTTCATTTATTTCCCTGGATTTTCATTTTTTACTATACAATGCAGTTCCTATCGCTTACACTGATTTATTGAGGTTTTTTTAAGATTTTCATGTACAGGGAAAAGAAGCAGACATGTTAAATAAACCAGGCTATGAAGAATTGGAGCAAAGAGTTAAGGAGTTAGAGCATGCTGAATTTCAATGTAAGCAGGCAGAGGAAAAACTGAATAATTTTATACATTCGATCCCGGACACTGTGCTTCTATTTGATTCGGAATTAAATTGCCTGGATATTAATGATGCTGCATTGAAGTATTATCCAACGGGAACCACGAGAGAGGATGTGGTTGGAAAGCAAATGTTGGAACTATCTCCCGGTCTCGACAAAACAGGCAGATACGATAAATATCTAGCGGTAGTAAAAACCGGCATTTCTTTTTATGCCGAAGATGTAATACCTCATGAAAAATTTGGCAATATAAACCTTAGAGTACAGGCGTTTAAAGTATCTGATGGTCTTGGAATGGTTATTGTAGATACCACTGAGCGTAAACAGACGGAGGACGCTCTAAAGGAAAACGAAGAAAAATTTCGTTCCATGCAAGAATCCATGAAAGACCCGGTATATATTTGTTCCGCCGACTTCAAGATCACTTATATGAATCCTGTTATGATTAAAAGAACAGGGCACGATGCAGTGGGAGAATTCTGTTACAGAGCCCTGCACAATTTAAAAGAAAAGTGTTCATGGTGTGTCCATGACCAGGTACAAAAAGGCAAGTATTTAGAAATAGAATTTCTCAGCCCAAAGGATAATCGGTCATATAGCAGTTCTCATTCTCCAATTTTCCACCTGGATGGAACCGTATCAAAAATAACTGTCTATAGAGATATTACCGAACGTATACAAAATGAGGAGAAACTTAATGAATACAGAAAACATCTGGAAGAGCTGGTGGAAAAACGTACTGCTGAATTGGAAAAGGAAATCATAGAACGTAAACAGGTGGAAGCGGCACTTCGGAGAAATGAGGCGCGTATTCGGCATGCTCAGGAGATCGCCGGTCTTGGTTATTGGGACTGGAACGTGGTCACCGGGGAATTGTATTGGTCGGACCAAATCTATATACACTATGGTTTCGAACCACAGGAGTTTTTACCAACATTTGAAACATTCAGCAGCATCGTTCATCCTGATGAACTGGCGTTTGTTCAGCGCAATGTCAACGAAGCCTTGCAGAATAACGCGGCATACGACATTGACTTTCGCTTTGTTCGCCCTGATGGCGAGGTTCGATATTTGTATACGAAAGGTGAAGTGACTCGGGACGACGACGGCAATGCCTTGCGGTTTATTGGTAGTCAAATCGATATCACCGATCGAAAACACGCAGAAAAAGCACTACAAGAAAATGAAAAATATCTAAAAATAGCACAAAAAATGGCGAAATTGGGTCATTGGAAGCTGCTTACGGAAACACAGGAAGTAGAAGGATCAGATGAATTATTCAATATATTTGAACTAAATAAAAATGAACTTACTTTAGAGGCCTTCGCAAGTGTGGTCCACCCTGATGATCTGGAATATGATATGCGGCATATCAATAATGGCATTGAAAAAGGTGAACCCTGGGATATAGAGCACCGGCTAATGTTAAAAGATAAAACAGTTAAAACCATTCGGGCTATTGGAGAACCAGTAGTCGATGAAACAGGAACTGTTACTGAACTAATTGGTACCGTTCAGGATATCACCGATCGTAAAAAGGCAGAAGAACAAATAAAAGCCTCCCTTAAAGAAAAAGAAACGCTCCTCTACGAAATCCATCACCGGGTTAAGAATAATTTAGCAGTCGTATCAAGTCTTCTTGGTTTACAAGCAATCAGCATGAATGATGAACGATTAACAGCAGCCCTCATGGATAGCAAGAACAGAGTGCAGTCAATGTCTACGATTCATGAAACACTGTATCAGTCCCACAACCTTTCAGCCATTGATTTAGATGAATATTTATCAAAACTCGTTAGAGATATTGTTCAGAATTACGCAATTAGCAAAAATGTAAACTTAACAATAGAAGCCGAAAATATTTTAATTGGAGTTAAACAAGCATCACCAGTTGGCTTAATTATAAACGAACTGATTACAAATTCATATAAATATGCGTTTCCTGAGAACCGGGAAGGCGAAATAAAAATCAAATTACAGGAAACAGAGAATCAAATCGAACTGGAATATTCCGACGATGGTATTGGCTTTCCGGAGGATTTTGACTGGAAAAACTCAAAGACTTTAGGGCTAGAACTTGTCCGAACATTAGTTGAAAAGCAGTTAGGCGGTTCAATAGAGTTGGAAAGCAACAACGGTGTTAGATTCATGTTCAAATTCAATATCAAAAACTAATTATGAAAAAAGCTATATTTGTCATGCATGTTCATGTTTGGATGTCTGAATCGCGCCCGCCTCCTGAGAGCTTGAAAAAAAACAGTGTCAACTCTCTGTTAGATGAAGTAATCACTCAATTCAGTGATGGTTCCGCTGATTTTTTTTCAGGCCAGGTAGTTTTTTTCTTGAATTTAATAGTTTTTAAACTAAAATTTAGATAAATAAATTTTCATGGGATATGAAAAGATGGGACTTTTAAATTGCTGGAATTGGAAAAATTGCGGACGCTACCCAGGGGGGCCAAAACTGTGATTATTATAAAGTATTGAGAGAAGTTTTTGGAAATGAATTGAATATAAATAAATTTAATGAGTATTCTAATAGCCCTGACAATACTAAAAAGAAAACTCCCAAATCTCAAAAGTGGGTATCCAAAATTAAAACCGGGGAAGAAACTGCCAGAGCAGCAAAAAAAATTATCCCCTGAAGTAAAAATTCTCAGTTCATGTTTAACGGGTCTATTGGTTATTTCGGTTTTGGGTTTTATGGGATGTGAGGCCGGACTCACCCAGGGGAGTTCTTCTATGTTTTCGGTTTCGAAACAGTAGAAGCTGCTAGTAAAGAATAAACATCCAAAATTATTTATGTTGATATCTTTCATTTGATATCAGTATATCGATTTGATAATAATAGCAATTATCTTTAGCCGGTATCTTAATATCAGTTTTATTCTTATCTCGCTTAAGAAAATATAAATATACAGCATCCCGCCAGCACCGTCCCGATTTTTCCCTCTATATCCGTGAGTATGCTTTCCAGGTCTGTTAATCCTGCAAAAATATATTTATCTAAATATTCTTTCTTGTCCATATTATTACGCTCAAGTTTACATAGTCAATAAACGGCAAATATGCAAAGATTTCCCCTGTATTCTCAAAAATCTATTTTTTTTCAAAAAATCACTAAAAAACAAAGTTTTTTTCGAACGATAACGCCTTCCCATTCGAATTAATAGTATAGAGAAAAAAAACGGAGGCAACATGGATATCGACACAACTATCTACATTAA
>JAAENB010000480.1 GCA_024224995.1 bacterium
TATTTTTTTCTATGGCCCTGATTATTTCTGCCGGGTCTTTTTCCCCCCCGGGAACCAGGAAGCTTACCCGGGCTCCCTGGAAAGCCCACCAGAATAATTCCCAAACAGAAACATCAAAGGTGTAGGGCGTCTTTTGCAAAATAGTATCCTGTTCCGTAATGGGATATTGTTTTTGCATCCATTCAATTCTGTTTATTAAGGAATGATGCTCAATCATCACTCCCTTTGGTTTTCCCGTGGAGCCGGAAGTATAAATAACATAGGCCAGGTTCCCGGGGCTGTTTATTCCCGGAAGGTTTTCTGTACTTCTGTCCAGCCATTCCGGTTTGTCCAGGTAGAGGATTCCCCCGGGCAGTGTCTGTTCAATAAAATTATCACCCTCATTTTTTGTTGTTAATACTATTTGTGCTTCACTCTCTTCCAGCATAAAGCGGATCCTATCCTGGGGATAGTCGGGGGAAATAGGCAGGTATGCTCCTCCTGCTTTTAATATTGCCATAATACCGAGAATCATATCCAGGGACCGGTGTACCATAATCCCTGCCACGGTATCCGGTTTTATTCCCTTTTCTCTCAGAACCCGGGCCAGTTGATTTGACCTGTTATTTAATTCTTCGTAGCTCACGCGTTTGTTCTCAAAGATTGCGGCTGTATTTCCCGGGGTCTTTTTCACCTGTTCCTCAAATATTTGATGAATCGTGGTATTGCTGCTGTAGGGGGTTTCCTGCGGATTAAAGTCATTGAGCAGCTGTTTTTTTTCATTGGAGGAGAGAATATATATATCCTCTATCTTCCTGTCCGGTACGGCAGTTATCTCCTGTAATACATGCGTAAAATGTTCCGCGAATCTTCGTATGGTCTCTTCCCGGAAAAGCTTTGTGCAGTATTCAATTTTTCCTTCGATTGCTCCATTCTGCTCCCGTGTTTCAACAGTAATGTCAAATTTTGACGTGTCGCAGGCCTGCGGCACAGATTCGGTTTTTAATCCCTCCAGGGTTAAAGCCGGTTTTTCTATGTTTTGTAAAATAAAAACCGTGTCAAACAGAGGATTCCTGCCCGTATCCCTTACGGGTTCCAGTTTTTCCACCAGTTCTTCAAACTGGTAATCCTGGTTTTCATAGGCTTGTAAAACATTGTTTTTAACTCCCTGCAAAAATTCCGGAAATGATTTTGAATCATCAATGGAATTTCTCAGGGCCAGTGTATTTACGAACATACCCGGCATATCCTGCAAATCGGCATGTGCCCTGTTGGCAATACCCGTTCCCACGACAATATCGTCCTGGCCCGTATAACGGTAGAGCAGGATACTATAGGCGGCAAATAAAACCATAAACAGGGTTGCTTTATTTTCTTTTGCCAGTTCCAGTAATGGACGGGTTATTTTTGTATCGATAGTAAAATGCAGCAGGCTGCCTTCCAGGCTCATTACCGCTGGTCTTGGGAAATCAGTGGGAAAATCAAGTACCGGAAGCTCTCCCTGAAATGTTTCCAGCCAGAATTGTTCCTGTTTTTTAAACCCTTCTGTTTGAAATAATTCCTTCTGCCAGATCGCGTAATCTTTATATTGTATCCTGATTTCCGGCACTGTACTGCCGTTATAGATATCGGAGAATTCTTTGAGTACAATACGAATAGATGTTCCATCGGTTATAATATGATGGGAATCTATCATAAGCAGGTAAGAATGGGGGTCCGGTGATTTTACCAGTACCGCCCGCAGCAGGGGAGGTGCTGACAGGTCAAAGGGTTGAATAAAATCCTGAATAGAATCTTGAATAGAATCCGGGTAATTTATGGAGAAACTGCTCATCTCATGGGGGAGATATATTTTTTGCACGGCCTCATTTTCGCATATATCAAAACCGGTTCTAAAAATTTCGTATCGTTCTATTAGCTGCTGAAATGTTTTTTCCAGCCTTTGAATATCAATCTCTCTTCCCGCCTTTCCTTCTATCTTAAATAAGATAGTGCGGTTATAATTTATACTCTCCTTTTGCATCCGGTAGAGTACAAACATTCTTTTTTGCGCGCTCGATAAGGGGTAAACTGCTTTCCCCGCCGATAGAACAGGAACCGGTTCAATTGCTTTGAAGTGGTTTTTCTCAGCTCCCCTCATAAACCGGGCAATATCTTTTAGCAAAGGTTTTTTGAATAATTCTATCACCGGTATTTCAATATTCATCTCTTTATGAATGGCCGAAACCAGTATAATGGCTTTTAAAGAACTTCCGTGGTCAAAAAAATTACTATTCCTGCTAACTGTTTTTTCCTGAACTTCAAGTACCCGGGACCATATTTTCGCGAGCCGGGTTTCCATTCCCGGAGCCGGGGGATTAGACTCTTCCGGATCTTCAATACCGCCGGGCTCGGGCAGTGCTTTTCTATCAACCTTTCCGTTTTTATTTAACGGTATATTTTCAATTGAAATAAAAAAGCCGGGAATCATGTATGGGGGAAGCGTGCTGCTTAAAAAATCACGAAGCTCCCGGGCCATATGGTCTATATTTTTTCCGGGTTCAAGAACAACATAAGCGGCTAATTTTTTACTTCCGTTTTTTCCGGATAAAACAATAACGGAATTATTGATCAAGGGATGGGTATTGAGTATACTTTTTATCTCCGGCAGCTCAACCCGGTAGCCGCTGATTTTCACCTGGTCATCTTTTCTTCCTTTGAACAAAAAATTTCCATTGGACAGGCGTACTGCCAAATCCCCGGTTTTATACAGCCTGGCATACTCTTTATGCAAATCCGTGGTATTAAATGGATTGGGAACAAAAGATTCAGTGGTGAGGTCCTGCCGGTTAATATATCCCCGGGCAATGTTTTTTCCCCCAAGGTATATCTCTCCCGTAATCCCCGGAGGGACAGGCTGCATATCCTTATCCAGGATATATAAACAATTGTTGTCCAGGGGAGAGCCGAGAGGGAGCTGGTCCGGGAAATCCCGGAATGTAGTTTTCGTTGCTTCATAGCTTGTTATTCCAATTGCTGCTTCACTGGGACCAAAGTGATTCATTATTCTTAAATCACTTGCGGCTTTTTGTATCTCCCGGACCCACCCTGTTTTTGAGGCTTCTCCTCCCAGGATAAGCAGTTTGCGCGGCAGCAGTTCTTGTATGTCCCTGTTAAGCGCCAGGGCTTTTAAATGGGAGGGGACAATTTTTAAGCAATCAATCGCGTTATTGGCGAAATATTCGGCCATTGTTACGGGGTTTAATGAACGTTCCTTTGAGATTACATGAAGACAGCCGCCGCTGCATAATGCCCCAAAGATCATTGTATTTCCCAGGTCGGCGAAAACCGGGGACACCAGAGCAAAATGGGAAGACCAGGGAAGAGCAATGCGCTTTAACACACTCAGGGTATAATTAATTAACTGGGCATGTTCTATCATCACCCCCTTTGGTTTTCCTGTTGTGCCTGAGGTATGGATTACATAGGCAAGGTTATTTTCCCGGGCTTTTGTTCCGGGATTGGGGCATTGTGTGGAGTCGATATTAATATCAACATTAATATCAATATTCTCAACAGCATCAAACGTTTTAGATATATACTTTTTTTGCGTTAAGAGAATTTTTGCGCCGCTGTTTTGCAGTAAATACGCTGTCCTGTTATGAGGGGATTCCGTGTCAATAGGAAGATAGGCCCCGCCTGCTTTCAGTATTGCCAGTATTCCCGTTATCATTTCCGGCGACCGGTCCGTTAAGAGCCCCACGATAGATTCGGCTGCAGCACCTTTTTCTATTAAAAAACCGGCAAGGGCGTTAGCCCTGTCATTAAGTTCCCCGTAGGTCATTGTTATATTTTCAAACCGGAGCGCGGGAGCCCCGGGACTTCTTTTTGCCTGCTCTTCAAATAATTGATGTATCGTTCTATATTTTGTATAATCGGTATTATTGTTGAGTGCTGCCGGAGTTACTAATTGTTTTTTCTCCGGTAATGACAGTATGTTCACTGCGGCTATTGAAATGTTTCCTCTGTTCTCCGCAAGGGAGTAAAGAATATTGGAAAAATGGGAAAAGAGCGTTTCAATGGTCTCTTTTTTGTAGAGTTTGGTGCAATATTCAACATTCCAGGATAAGCGGCCTTCCGTTTCCATTGCTTCCGGTTTAAGATCAAAACGGGACGTGTTCCGGGCCAGGCGGCAGGGAGCAGCCGGGGTATTGTCCAGGTGAATAACTTCTTTATCCATGTTATGAAGCAAGAGAACAGTATCGAAGAGGGGATTTCTCGCGGGATCTCTCTCTATTTCCAGGTTGGCAACGAGCTCTTCAAGCTGGTAATCCTGGTGTTTAAAATCGTTCAGAGTCTGTTCCGTTACTTCCCGCAAAAAATTATTAAATTTTTTCTTCCCTTTGGGATAATTTCTTAATGGAAGGGTATTAACAAACATCCCTACTATGGGGAATAGATCAGCATCAGTTCTGTTGGCTACAGGGCAGCCAACGATAATGTCTTCCTGTCCCGTGTATTTATAGAGCAATACAGCATATGCCGCAAGCAAGAGCATATAAAGCGTGGAATTGTTTTGATGGGCTACCTGTTTTAGTTTTTGCGTTAAGTGATTTCCCGTAATGAACTCAAGGTTTTGGCCTTCAAAACTCTGTACGGAAGGACGGGGATAATCGACCGGCAGCGGCAGCACCGGTATTTCCCCGCTTAAACGGTTTACCCAGTATTCCCGGCAGGTTTCGTTCCAGCCCTTATTCGCCGGATTTGAAAGAAGATTTTGCCACACTGCATAATCTTTATATTGCAGATATATTTTTTCCAGCGGCTGTCCGTTATAGATACAGGATATTTCTTTTTTAAGTATTTCAATAGAGAGACCGTCCGATATTATATGATGCATATCGATCAATAAAAAATGTACCGGTTCCATGCCGGCATGATTTGTTCTCATTACCGTAAAACGGATCAAGGGCGGCTTTGCCGGGTTAAAGGGTTTGACGCCCTGCTTAATATATTCATCAACATTTTTTGTGCAATCAATGTAATTGATAAGCGTATTATCAATATTATTAATAATAGAAGTGTCATGGATTTTTTGAACGGGCTGGTTGTTCACTATTTCAAAACCGGTACGCAGGGATTCATGGCGTTCAATAATTTTCCGGAAAGCCGATTCAAGCCTGGCCCGGTCTATGTCTCCTTCGATTCGCGTGAGGGAGGCAATATTGTAATGAGTGCTTCCCGGTTCTAATTGCTGTAAAAAATAGATTCTTTTTTGTGCCGATGATAATGGGTAATACTCCTGCTGCGGAGCTCTTTGAACCGGAACAGTATGGTTTTTTTTCGGAGATGGACCGGTTTTTAGGTGAGAGATCCGGGCCGCCAGTTTTTGTATGGTTGGATTTTTAAAAATATCTTTTATCTCTGTTTCAATGTCAAATATTTTTCTTATTTGTAATGCCGCGATCATTGCCTGTAATGAGTTAGAGCCAATATCAAAGAGATTATCATCTACACTGATCTTTTTGACTTTTAAAATACCGGTCCAGATTGTTTGCAGTTTTTTTTCCGTTTCGTTCGATGGCGGGGAGTAGGCTCCTCCAGCTGCCGCTATTTTTGGACCGGGAGCCGGAAGTGCCTTCCGGTTAATTTTTCCGTTTGAAAGCCGGGGAAAGGCTTCAAGGAAAACATAATAGGAAGGAATCATATAACGGGGGATTTTTTTTGCCAGGTAGCTTTTGATTTCTTCTTTCGCCGCTTTCCCGCTTATATACGCGCAGAGATGTTCATGGTTCCCGGCAGTTACAACCGCTTCCCGGACGGTTTCAAAACCGGCAAGTACGGCTTCTATTTCTTCCAATTCAATCCGGTAGCCGTGGATTTTAACCTGGTTATCTTTCCGGCCTAAAAATTCTATATTGCCTCCCCGTAACTCGCGAACAATATCACCGGTTTTGTAAAGAGTTTGATGTTCCGGCGATTCATGAGAAAAGGGATTGGGGATGAATTTTTCTCTGGTCTGTTCCGGGTTGGCCAGGTAGCCCCTGGCCAGGCCCATTCCGGAAATACAAAGCTCTCCTTTATCTCCGGGAGAAATTTTATTATTATTTTTGTCAATAATATATATTTTAATATTATCAATGGGTTTGCCAATGGGAATAGAGTTTCCGGATGTATCAAGAGGAGTGTCAAAATCGATATCATATGAAGTTACGTCAATTGTTGTCTCTGTTTGTCCGTATAAATTATGGAGGGTTGTGCCGTTTTTTTTATATAAAACTTTTTTAAATTTTTTAGCAACAGAAGCCGGCAGTTCTTCTCCGCCAACGGAAACGCGTTTTAAACCCGAAGCCAAATCAATATGATTCTCAATATGATCCTGAATATAATCAAGCAGGACATTGAGCAAAGAAGGCACAAGGTGGATATAAGTGATTTTTTCATTTTTTATTGCTTTGAGCAGTGTAAAGGGTTCTCTTTCCCCGTCTTTTTCAAGGATATACAACCTGGCTCCATAAAGCAAGCCGCAGAATATTTCCATGGTTAAAACATCGAATGTAACGGCAGATTTTACCAGTATGCTGTCTTCCCGGCCCAGGGGCCATTTTTTCTGCATCCAGGAAAGACGGTTTATAACAGAACCCTGTTCAATCATAACTCCCCTGGGTTCTCCTGTTGATCCGGAAGTATAAAGAACATAGGCCAATGATTCCGGACTGCTCGGGGCACAGGGATTTTCTTCCTGTTCCCTGTTTCCAGCAGGATTATCAACAAATATTGTTTCAGTCCCGGGCTTGTTCCTGTCAATTTCCCGGGCAGTCAGTATTAATGATAACCGGCTGTTGTTAATGATACTCGTAATTTTTTCTTCGGGATATCCGGGCGCCAGGGGGAGATAGGCAGCGCCGGATTTTAATATTGCCAGTATGGAAATAACCAGCTCAATAGAGCGGTCAAGGAGAATGCCCACTACCGTGTCCGTTGTGACTCCCTTTTTTATGAGAATATGGGCAAGCTGGTTGGATTTGCGGTTGAGCTCATCATAGGAAAGATCAATTTGACTTCCCGTAGAGTAAGAGAACCCGGTAATGGCTGTATTGTGCGGGTTTATAGATACCTGGTTTTCAAAGATTTCCTGTATACTGGTAACGGTACTACAATTATTCATAGGTAATCCTGTAATTATCCGGTATTTTTTTAAAGCGCTTATTGGATTTTTAGGCAGCTATTTTAGAGGGTATCAATAATTTTCTAATTGGTCAAGTTTATATTTTAAAATTTTTATAATAAATTAATATAGAAATAATCAGGCTGATAAAAATACAAACCATCATCGCTATTTGCGCCTGGGTAAATCCACCGGCAACGATTCTTTCGGTTCTGAATGATTCAAAAATGATCCGGATTATTCCGTATAATCCCAGGTACAGGGCGATAATGGATCCGCTAAATTTACTCAGTTTATCCGAAGAGTATACTTTATTGAAGCAGCGTCTTAAAAATAAAAAAAGCGTGATATTCACCAGTATGGCATAGAGTGGTACGGGATTCGTAAACATGATATTTTCACCGGATATGGTAAGAGTGATATTATGTCCCCAGCAGCAGCCAACAAGCAGACACCCCGTTCTTCCTATGGCATGGGCCAATGGAAAATAAAGAAAGAACGTATCCGCGGTCTTTTTATAATTTAAGTGAAACCGGGCAGCCAGGATCAATATAATGATTATTGGCAGAACGATACTGGCGTGAAAAGTATGAACATTGGTAAAAAAAGTTTTTTCCAGGAAAAAATTAAAATCCCAGAGTTTAACGGGATAATAAAAAATATTTCCCAGCCTCGAACTTATATAGGCGGCCGGAATAGTGAGCATAAATGAAACAATTATGAATTTCTTTATGTTCTTTTTTTTATACTCGAATGAAACAAGCCGCTGGTACACAAGGTACGCGCAAATTAACAGGGCTAAAACGATAAATGAGTAATAAACTATATTTAATAGTAATAACAGGGATGGAACGTTCATTTTGTTTTGTAATAGTAAGGCTAGCATAGTACTCCTGAAATGATCCCTGCTCTTTCAAGAGCAGGGACATTGTTGTTCTTTTTCAATATTTTTATTGAATCGAAATGCTTATGGACAGGATTTGCCCGATGCTTGAGTATGTTCAATATCGCCAATTCCGCCGTCGGCACAGTTTTGAACCTGGTCTCTCAGGGCTTGCGCTGAACTCGCGCACAGTTCCGAATTCGAGCTGATATTAAAATCATCTCCAACTGAACAAAGGTTCGGAAAAGCAGTAAGGTTTGACAGCGCGTAATTTCTATCAATTCTAAAATCTTCACCAACAGTAGTAAGGCTGTTAAAACCATTCAGGTCGGTGAGAACGTCATTGTACCAGAGCCTGAAGTCTTTTCCAATGGAAGCAAGGGTATTGAACGCATCAAGAGCTGCCAGGGCGTCATTCTCACTAAACCAGAAATCTCCACCAACGGAAACAAGGTTTTGAAAACCATTAAGACTTGTTAGTACGGTATTTCCACCAATCGAAAAATCTTCACCAACAGAAGCAAGGCTGTTAAAATTATCAATATTTGTAAGTTTTTCATTTCCACTAATCCCAAAAACGCCGCCAACAGAAGTAATGTTTTGAAAACCATCAATGTTTGTCAGGGCAACATTCGAATTGATTCCAAAAGAGCCGTCAATAGTAGTAATACTATTAAAATTGTCAATGTTTGTTAGCGCTGAATTGTCTGAAATATTCACTCCCCCAACAGAAGACAAACTCTGAAAATTATTAAGATTTGTCAAACTCGTTCGCCATATTCCTATGGTTCCGGTTACGGAAGTTAAATTGTTAAAAGCATTACAGGTTGTTAAGGGACTATACAGGTCCAGATCTCTCCCAATAGAAGTTAGATTATTGAAGGTATTCAGTGTTGCTAACGGGGGATTAAATATCTCCAGATCTCCGCCAACAGAAACCAGGTCATTGAACGCAGTAAGCGTTGTTAGTGCTGTGTTGCGTTTAATCGAAATATGTCCAAGTGTGGTAGTAAGCTTATTTAATCCTTCAATTGTTACCAGCGCCGGATTATCCCATATCCGCAAACTCATAACTACTTCTCCAAACGATTCATATTCGTTATTAATGATACCTTCAATAGTCGTTAAATTATTAAAGCCCGTAAGGGTTGCCAGCACCGTGTTTTCATCAATATTCAAATATCCGCCAATAAAAGTAAGACTGTTAAAACCTTCAATGCTTTCCAGGTTAGCATTTTTTTCTATGGACAGAATGCCGCCAACAGAAGCCAGGTTCGGAAAATTCCGGATATTTTTCAGATTCGCATTGTTTGCAATTGTCAGGTATCCGCCAACAGAAGCCAGGTTCTGAAAAGTTTCAAAATTTTCGAGATTAATAGTGTTTTCCTCAATTCTCAGTTCTTCGCCAATAGAAGTCAGATTACTGAATGCGGTAAAGATTGTTAGCTGTGCATTTGTAATTTCCAGATCCTCTCCCACAGTAGTTAAGCTGTCGAAACCACTAAGATTTGTTAAAACATTGTTAAACCTGATATCAATAGATTTATCTACAGAAGCCAGAGCATTAAAAGCATTAAGAGTTGTTAAAGAGTAATTTCTCCAAATTGTAATGCCGTCTTTGAGAGAAGTAAGTTTATCAAATCCTTCAATCGTTATTAAAGCCGGATTATCAGCTACATACACGTCTATAGTGAGAAAACCTTCACCTTCGAAAGATTCCAGGTTGTTAAAGGCATTAATGTTTGTTAATGATTCATTCTCATTAATTACCAGGTAGTAACCAATGGAAGCAAGCTTATCGAACCCATTAATATCAATGAGAGCGGTGTTTCCATGAATCCCCACCACTCCTTCAACAGAAGTAAGATTGTTAAAACCATCAATATTTGTTAATGCCTCGTTATCCCAGATATATAATCCTATAATAGTTGGCATACCTTCACCAACATATATCCCCCAATCAATAGTTTTAAGGTTATTAAAACCATCAATATCCGTCAGTACCGTATTTCCTTGAATTGACAGGTATCCTCCAATAGCGGGGAGCTTGTTAAAGCCGTCAAGATTTGTGAGCGTTCCATTGTTCAGAATTGACATATCCCCGCCAACAGTGGTAAGGTTGTTAAGGCCGTCAAGATTTGCCAGGGCTGCGTTATTAACAATGCCAATGCCCGCAGTCATAGTTAGATTTTTTTCTGCATCTATTACAATTTCCGCGCCATCAACAGTTGTAAGATTGTCAAGACCGGTGATATTTGTTAAAGCGCTATTATTAACAATAGCAAGATATCCTTCAATATGTTTCAAACATTCAAGACCGTCAAGATTTGTAAAATCCGTTTCTACCGGAGTTTCATTGTTCATATATGCTTGCAAATCTCCGACTACAAGGTTTCCTGAAATTGTTGTATACCCGGAAAGAGTATTAATATCGTCCTGAGTCATAATTGAATAATCACCGTCCCATACATTTTCGGGGCAAAGAGGATCTAAAGCAGTTATCCTGAATGTATCGGATGCTGAACCGCCGCGTTTTCCATCTATTGAAAAAGCAGCAACATCTATTCTGTAAACACCGCCTGTTTTTAGCGTATCAACGGGGATTGTATATACGGGATCAGCAGCCCCGCCAATCTGTTTCTGCTCTCCATTGATAAACCATATGTATTTCACGTCTCCCACACCATCGGGAACTGAAGCCGTTACGGTGAGTTCGGTTCCTTCTTCTATTTCATCGGGAATTTCGCTCATGGTAACTACAATGGGTTCTTCCATATTTGCAATAATGTTTGATATAATAGTTCCGCCGGGTTTGTTTATTGCGTTAAAAACAAAACTTCCCGTGCTGGTCTCTCCTTCAACGATCCGTACAATTTCAACTGCTCCCATTGTTTGAATATTATTGTCAAGCAGTTTTACGGAAAGAACATAATAACCGGCAGGAACGGCACTGTCTGAATAGGTGCCGGTGTTTCCGTCACCGTTAATGGTAAAGGCTAAATCCTGTACCACATCTGCTGAGTTAATCAACTGCGCTTCAATAGAAGGAACTTCAGTATCTTCGCTATTCCATTGCAGGGAAATATCAAGCGTTCCGTTTCCCGTAAGGGGAGTAACAATAATATCGGTGCTTGTTGTCTCTCCTGTATGGACGGTAACAGTGCTGCTTCCCTGTGCAATAAGCTGGTTATTCGCGTTGAGCGCCTCAACAGATAGGGTCCACTCGCCAAAAGCAAGCTCCCGTAATTCAGCAGAAGCGTCAGTTATAGATAGATCAACTTCAGCCCCATCAGGGCCTGTTCCTTTAATCGTATATGTTGCCGGAGTCATATCGATATCGGGCAAAATTGTTTTTGTACTGTTTTTTTGAGAGATAGTAAGCTCTATTGTTCCGGTGTTTTTGTCATTAGCGGACGAGCCCAGGTCCGATGAACCGCAAGCGGTTACAACAAACAGCATCGAAACCAGTAATGCCATAACCGGGTAATTAATAAATTTTCGTAACATCTAAATTCTCCATGGTATATTAAAATATTTGGGGGCGGTTTTTATTATTATTACAATAAGGCGGTCAAATAAATTTAACCGCCTTATTGAATTAAGCCAAATTCTTAAGGACAGATCTTATTATCGCTTATGCTGCCACTCACACCACTGCCGCCGCCAGGACAACTGAGTACCTGGTCTCTTAGCGCTTCAGCCGTATTTTCGCAAAGTTCATCATTATAGCTGATTGAAATGGAATTTGCAACTGAGCACAGGCTGTTAAACCCGTCAATGTTTGTTAGAACATCGTTCCCGGTAATCGACAAACTTCGACCAACAGACGTAAGGCTGTTAAAACCTTCAATATTTGTCAGCGTGCTGTTATTTCGAATTCCCAGGCTTTGCCCAATAGTGGTAAGGTTATTAAAGCCATTCAAAGTCGTTAATGAGCTGCTTGTAATAGTCAGGGCTTTACCAATAGAACCAAGATTATTGAAACCATCCAGGTTTGTCAGAGGCCTATTGTCGCCAATATACAGGTAGTCACTAATCGTAGTGAGGTTCGCAAGACCGTCAATATTTGCCAGAGACATATTTCTATCAATTGCGAAATACCCGGTAACAGTAGTGAGGTTGCTAAGGCCATCAAGATTTGTTAGAGACGCGTTTCCCAAAATCATCATAGATCCACAAACAGGAGGGAGATTGTTCAACTCGTCAATATTTGTTAGTACTGAATTATACATAAGACGAATAGTTACAAGATTAATATCTCCATATTCCGATTCAAGTTCCGCGCCATCAATATTTTTAAGATTGTTAAGACCGGTAAGGCTTGTTAAAGCGTTATTGTTGGCAATACCAAGATATCCTTCAATATGCGTCAAACACTCAAGTCCGGCGAGATCTGTAAAATACGTTTCAACAGGAATTGAGCCATTAGGAGTTTCGCCGCTTATTGCTGCTTCTACGTCACCGATCAAAAGATTTCCCGCGATCTTTGTATACCCGGAAAGAGCATCAATATCGTCCTGAGTCATAATTGTATAATCACCGTCATAAACATTTTCAGTGCAGCCGGGTCCCGGATCTGCTTCTGTTACCCTGAATGTATCGGTAGCGGAACCGCCGCGTTTCCCGTCCAGTGTAAAGGCAACAAGATCAATTCTGTAAACGCCGTCTGTTTTTAGCGTATCAACGGGGATTGTATAAACCGGATCAGCAGTAGAGCCAATGTGCTGCTGCTCTCCATTGATAAACCAGGTGTACCTCACATCACCAACTCCATCGGGAACCGAAGCAGTTACTTCCGTTGTGGTCCCTTTAGCTAATTCAGCGGGAATATCGCTCATGCTAACCTCTATGGGTTCTTCCATATCGGCAAGAATGTTTGCAATAATAGTTCCGCCGGGTTTGTTTATTTCATTGAAAATAAAACTTCCCGTGCTTGTTGCTCCTTCAACGATCCGTACAATTTCAACTGCTCCCATTGTTTGAATATTATTATCAAGCAGCTTTACGGAAAGAACATAATATCCCGCGGGAAGGGCGCTGTCCGAGAAAGTACCGGTACTGGTTCCTTCTATACTACTAATGGTAAAGGTTAAATCCTGTACCACGTCGCTTGAGTTAATCAACTGGGCTTCAATCGAAGGAACTTCA
>JAAENB010000481.1 GCA_024224995.1 bacterium
AACAAAATGTCCGTCTCCGCTATCATTGCGTACGCCATCCGGGAATATCTTGATATCCTGCTCATGCAGTCCACCCTCACGGAAGATCCCCTTTTTGCCGATAATTATCGTGATAAATATTTTTTTGCTGCAAGAGATTCCGGCGGATTGCAAAAATTCGTGATTGTATGGGGTTTCCCGGAGACCAAAGAGCTGGAAAAGTATTTTCCGCAGGAGTAAACCCGGGAATACAACCGTTTTATCGGCAAAAACCACACCTGCAAGGGATGGGGACGGGACCGGTGTGTCCTAATGGAAGCAGTCAGATTTTTCGATAAAAACCAGCCCATTGCTCTTGACGTTAGGTGCTTGTTTTACTATATTAAAATCATAAACAAAAAACTTTTTCAACACTGGTCCGTTTAAAACATAGACTAGGCACAAAATAATAATTTCCTAAAACTCAAACCCTTTTTATAATCTGCATAAAAAAGGCATATATATATTTTATGTATGTCTTAAAAAATAACAAAAGGAGTAAATATATGAAAAAAATTCTCAGTTCATGTTTAGCGGGTCTATTGCTTATTTCGGTTTTGGGTTTTATGGGATGTGAGGCCGGACTCAGCCAGGGGAATTCTTCCGACGATTCGGATGGATTCAGCTTCTCCGATATGTATGCCACTATCGCCTCATTGCAGAGTAAAATTACCGTTCTGGAAAAACTGGTTCCGCCTACAGGATCAATAACACCGTTCGCGGGCTTGATGGATAAAATTCCTGAGGGATGGTTGTTCTGTGACGGAAGGCCTGTAAGCCGTTCAGAGTACAGCGCTCTGTTTGATGCTATTGGTACTTCATAGGGTATTGGTAATGGAAATGAGACCTTTAATCTACCCGATCTTCGTGGAATATTTCTAAGGGGTGTTGATGGGGATTCAGATAATGATCAGGATAAAGATAGTAGAACCGATGTAGACGGAACGGTAATAGGTAATCTTGTTGGCAGTTACCAGGAAGATGCAATAAGAAACATAACCGGTCGAATAGGTGGAGATAGTTATGAAAATGGGTATGAAAATGGAGCATTTTACTCTACTGGTGGAGGGCTTGGTAATAAAGATGGTGGCAGCGGATGTCTGCATTATTTTGATGCTTCAAGAGTTGTTCCTACAGGCGCAGACAATAGACCAAAAAACGCTGCTGTCTATTATTTAATAAAGGCACAATAATAATAGCCGCTGCAACGCATCTACGGGCCTGTTGCCGAAAACAGGCCCGTTAACCCCTTGCGGTCGAGGTGCCCCACCAGGAGGGAGAGGTACAGGACCTCGGAGTTGTCGCGGATTCCCGTGAGGAGTTCTTCTATGTTTTCGGTGTCGAATTGGTAGATGTTCATGAGGCAGCTCCTTTTTTGGTTTTTTGCACTAGTCACCTATTTATCAAAATCCCTCCTTGAGATATAGGTGCAGACTACCGACTTTCATTATTAAGTCAAGAAAAATTGACAAAATAAACCATTTTTTTTCTTTATTTTCCGATAATATTCATATGGATAAAAAGATAGAATATACATTTGATCCGGTTGCTGCTGGCAAACGACTGGTTAAATTCCGGAAGGGTCTTGGTTTTTCTCAAAAGGCTTTTGCCGAGAAAATCAGACTTCATAATTCAGATCTTAGTAAGCTTGAAAAAGGGAACTATAGCCTTTCGTTTAACCTGCTGCTTAAGATTATTGGGGCTTCAGGAGCCAGTCCCAGTTGGATTCTTTTTGGTGTGGGGCCGGAGAGCTTGGCGGATAGTGAGTTTTTGAGTGGGATGGATGATGGGTTGGTTGATTTTTTGAAGAGGCTGGGGGCCATGCCCGGAGAAAGGCGGGGGAAGATCCTTGAGGGGTTTGGTAAGATGATGGAGGTTTTTGAGGAGGAGTTATAAAACTATTTCGTGGTATGCCTATGTCCCTTGGTGAAAGAATGATTTGTCGTTTTTGGGATATGTAACAACATTTTTATCAATATCAACAAAAATTAATTTTTCATTTCAAGAACCCTGCCTCAAAAACAAAAAAAGGAAACAGTTCTTCAGCCTCTTCCCTGGATTTAGAACCAACAGAGATCATATTAATCTTCCCCCTTTCGCAGCAGCGCAGTCACTCCGGAATCCTCATGGAAAACACAGCTCCCTTTCCCGGAGTTGATGATGCCTTAATTGTTCCGCCATGAAGTTCTACTATGTACCTGGCTATGGCAAGACTCAGCCCCTGCCCTTTATGATGGTGGTTTATATCACTTATACTAAACTCATCAAAAACTTTATCGAGCCATTCTTCTTTTATACCTTCGCCCTGGTCTGAAATTTCAAGAATAAAAACATCATTTTTATTTTCAGCTTTGATTTTTACAGCTCCTCCAACAGGAGAAAACTTAACGGCATTATCAAGGATATATTCCAGTACAGAGCAAAACGTATCCCAATCCAAAGACCATGAGAGATTATCATCAACAGTAAACTCAAATTTGATTTCTTTATTCCGGGCCTCTTTTTCCAGGGCAGTGACTGCCGCTTTTAAATAGAAATTAATATTTTCATATGTTTTATTGAGATCAATGCCTTTTTTAATAGAGATAAGGGTTTCTACTTTATTAAGAAAATCCAGCAGGCGATACCCGCTCTTACTGACTATTTCAAGTTTTTTCTTTATATCTTCATTGATGGATTTATCATTTTCAAGAAGTTCTGATATTCCAATAATCGCATTTAACGGGGTCCGTGTTTCATGGGAAATCAGGTTGAGTAAATCACTCTTTACCTGGTCTATCTCCTCGGCATTTTTAAGCCTGAGAAAAACTTTAACCTTTGCCTCCAGTTCATCATCAACAAAAGGTTTTGTTAAGTAATCATCGGCACCGGAATTGTATCCCTCAAGGCGTTCATTCACCATTGCCTTACCTGAAACAAGTATGATTTTTATAAAGCGGTATTGTTCATCGGCTTTGATCCTTCTTGTAACTTCATATCCATCTATACCGGGCATCATTATATCGAGTAAAATCAAATCAGGTTTAAACACCGGAAGAACATCAAGGGCCTTCTCTCCGGTTTCGGCAAAAGCCAGAATGTAAGAACCTTCAAGAATCTCTTTTATAATTTTCAGATTTACCCGGTCATCATCCACAATTAAAACGCGATATTTTCTATTCACTTAAAGACCTCCCCTGGTATTAAAAAGATAAAGAGACTTCCTTCACCTTCAGGATTTTTCTCCGCCCATATTTCACCACCGTGGGCATGAACTATCTCCCTGCAAATAGAAAGCCCCAGACCAGTACCGCCGGCGCCAGTCTTGGTTTTACTGCTCTGAATAAATTTTTCAAAAACAAGGTCCATTTCATTTTCAGGGATACCGGGACCGGTATCTGTTACAATGGTCTTTAATGCGTGCTCTGTTTTTCCATATTTTTTTATCTCTCCATCTTCAAAGGAGATAGTAATTTTCCCGCCATTTGGACTGAATTTTACCGCATTGTGAACCAGGTTACCCAGAACCTGTTTAATCCTGTTATCATCATATAGAGCCAGGGTTGCCGCCCCGGACTCTCTTATATCAATGGACAATTCTTTTTCCTTTAGCGCAGTGGCGAACTCCGGGATTAAATCTTTCAATGTTTTCAACATATCACCTTTTTTTATTTGATACTCAACCTTTCCGGATTCCAGTTTGGACAGGTCAAGGAGATCATCGAGGAGAAGGAACAGCCGGCTGCCGCTTTTTTGAATTTGATCAAAATAGTCTAAAATTTTTTCATTCTCCACTTTCCCTGTTTTTTTTATACCGAACCTGGCGAAGCTCAAGATACCATGCATCGGGGTCCGCAGTTCGTGTGACATATTTGACAGGAACTCGCTTTTTGCCCGGTTAGCCTCCTCAGCTTTTTCTTTTGCATCTATTAATTCTTTCTCGGTTTCCTTTAGTTCGGTAACATCCAAAAATGATCCCTGGTACCATCCCTTTTCAGGCAAAATTTTTCCCGATATCAGCAATATTTTTATCTTATTATTTATCCCTTTAATCCGCGCTTCGTAGCTCTTGATTTCACCATTCTCTCTTAGAATCTTTATCATCTCTTCTCTTTCAGCAGGGTTTTCCCACCTGACAAACGCAGGATTTGATATAATATCTTCTTTTGATAATCCTAAAACATCTGAAACTTTTTTATTGACATCAAGAACCTTTCCCCCATCCAGGGATGAACGAAACATGGCCACATCAGAGTACTCAAACAAACTTCTGTATTTATCTTCCGATTCCTCTAATGCAGTTTCGGTCTGCTTCTGATAAGTGACATCATCAAGCATAAAAAGCAGGTGCTCCTCGTCATGGAGTTTAAAAGGCACAAACTGGCAATCATAACATGATTTTTTTCCAAAAGTAGTTGCTACATTAAACTCCCGCCGCTCTTTTTTCTGATTCCGAACAGTTCTATTTGCCGCATCCAATAGACCATATTTCTTCCATGACTCAATTTCATTATAATTTTGGGTAAGCACCTGTTCAAGAGTTGCCCCGATCTTTTCCCCAATCGAATTATTTGCTACTATACATTGACCGGTTTTATCATAGATAGAGATACCAACGGGAGATTCAGTTATGATTTTTTCATTAAGTTCAGAGGATTCCCGCAGTTCTGTTTGTCGATTTTTTTCAAGGTAGTTACGATAGTAGAGTAAACCGGTGAGAATAATAGTAACGGCAATATTAAACATCAACCCGGTTTCAATACCGGAGGGGGAACCAGCTTTCAGGAGACCCAGGTTACTGAGTATTATAATGACTGCTCCATTTACAAATCCAATGGCAGCGATAATTATCGGCCTGGCAACAAGGGCCGGCACCAGCATACTGAAAACCAAAAAAGGAAGGCCTTCCTGTGTTGCCCCGGCACTACTATTAGGAACAATACTTACAAAAGTTACAAGAGAGTTATTTAAACCCCAGAGAAGGGCTCCTGCCTGGAAAATCCTTGTTCGACTCAACATATATGAAACTAATACAAGGAACAAACCAATGAAGTAAATCAAAGGCATAGAACCTGAGACTTTAATTTTTGATAAAAGTAAAATCAATTGGAGAAATAAAAAAATCAGCATCAATAAAGCAAGAAGTTTAGACTTCTTTATATTGATGCTATCTTCTATATCAACGATTGGGTCAATCAGCAAACGGGATATTTTTTCAAGGGATTTGCTGAGCATATTTTTGGTAGTCTCTATTAAATCACTCATGGCTGAATTATATATGTTAAAAATTTAATTGCAAGATTTTTTTTCAGGATTCATTTGCAGAGTACTTATCGGATTATTTAGGAAGTGGTGTCAAAGTTTTCGCTGCACTGATAGGAACGAGAGTGGAGTTATCATCCCTCAATCTTCTCCATCAGTAAGCTCAAATTGACAGGCTTTGACAGGTAATCATCAAACCCGGCTTCAAGATATTTTTCATCATCCCCCTTCATGGCATATGCCGTGAGGGCTATTATATGGACCTGCTTCTTTTGAAATTCCCGTATTTTTTTCATCGCTTCAATTCCATTCATACCCGGAAGCTGGATGTCCATAAGGACGATGTCATAGGTTTTACCGCGGGCACGTTCAACAGCATCTCTCCCGGTCACCGCGGTATCAACGGTATATAACGGACTCAGGGCTTCTTTTATCAATGTCATATTCATCTCATTGTCTTCAACCACAAGTATATTGATATCCTTTATTGGTTCAGTCTTCAATGTTTCAGGCATTCTTTTTTCCGGGTTTTTTTTACCGGATATATCGAGCCTCTCGGGAAGAATGATTGTAAAACGGCTCCCCTCCCCGTACGTACTCTCAACAGATAAAGTCCCTCCATGATGTTTAATAAGTCTTTTTGAAATGGCAAGACCAAGGCCTGTTCCTTCCAAATTCATTATTCCCCCTTTGACCTGCTCAAAGGGGTTAAAAATTCTTTCAATGTCATCTTCATGGATGCCTCTCCCTTCATCCCATACGGTGGTAATAATTGTATCACCCTCTGTACCGGATTCAATTCCTATCCTCTTTCCATCATCGGTAAACTTAACAGCATTTGAAAGAAGGTTAAATAGTACCTGCTTGATTCTAACCTCGTCACCATTGAGCCATCCAACATCTTCATCAATATTCATATCTATCCGAATTTTTTTTCTAACAGCCATTGCCTTCACGGAATCGGGCGCCCTTTTAAGCATTGATATAAAATCAAAAGGCATCTTTTCAATCTCAATATTACCTGACTCTATCTTTGCAAGGTCAAGTATATCATTGACCATATCCAGAAGGTGTTTACCGCTTTCACTTATATATTTAAGGTATTCCGGCTGTTTTTCAATATACTCCCCTTTCTCTTTCATTTCAAGGATCTGGGAGAATCCTATTATGGCATTTAACGGGGTACGAAGCTCATGGCTCATGTTGGCAAGGAACTCGCTCTTTGCCCGGTTGGCTGTTTCGGCTGCTTCTTTTGCCTGTTTAATTTTTTTCTCTGCCTGTTTACGGCCGGTTATGTTTTGAGCAAACCCCGTAATTCCTATAACCTCATTGTTTTTAATTATGGGAACCGCGTCAAAAGAGACTGGAAATTCGTGTCCGTCTTTTCTCCGGATTACCATTTCTCCGCTGATGGTTTCTCCCGCTAATACTTTTTTAAATATTTCACGTCCCTCTTCAAGAGTACTTTTTGTAAGTATGGAAGTGAAGTTCATACCGATTATTTCCTCCCGGGTAAAGCCTAGCATCTGTGTATGTCCATTATTGGAAAAAGTATAATATCCCCGGATATCGGTGCTAAAGATACCAACTGACGCTGTTTCGGTTATTAGACGATATTTTTCTTCACTCCGGTGCAGCGCCAATTCAATCTGCTTACGGTCAGTAATGTCAAAAATAAAACCATCGAGAAATTCTACAGTGCCTTTTTCACCAGTAACGGCTATTCCTTTTTCATATACCGTGCGGATCCCTCCTTCTTTATGACAGATTCTATACTCAATCTCCCAGGGCTTTCCAGATTCTACTGCTTCATTGACACTACGGTCAACATATTCAGTATCCTCCCGGTGGATGATACTCTCATACGTTCGTACCGAATTGTTAATAAAATCACTGGCCGGGTATCCGCATATTTCACTTACAGCCGAACTCATAAACAGCATAGTCCAGTCTTTATCCAACAGACACCGGTGAATAATCCCGGGAATGTTAGATGCAAGAGTATGGAACTGGAGCCGGCTTTGTTTCAGCGCCTCCTCCGTCTGCTTGCCCTCTGTTATGTCACGCGCGACTACTGTGACACCTGTATATTCCCCATTGATGTCTTTACGCATGGAAACTTTTGCTGTAAACCAGTTCACCTCCTCATCAATTACAATGGAGTAGTCAAACTGGATAATTTGATTCATATTGACTACATCATCAATGGCCGATTCTAAAGATTCCACAATATTAGGCGGCAGAACTTCACGAAATGATTTCCCTACAAATGCTTCAGGGGGGACATAGAGTTTAGAATTTTCAGGCTGATGATAATCAAGAAATACGCCCTCTTTGTCCAGGGCAAAGACCAGGTCATCCATTGATCTCAATGTAGATCGAAGTTTTTCTTCGCTTTCCCGTAAAGCCGCCCCAGACTGCTTTCTTTCAATTGAATACCGGATAGCCCTGTACAGCATATCTTTTCCGGTTTTACCCTTAACCAGGAAGTCACTTGCTCCATTCTTAATAGACTGCACACCTGTCCGGATATCATCAAACCCCGTCATAACAATAACAGGTATCTCCGGAAAAGAGGTACAGATAGTTATGATACTGTCAATACCCTGACTATCGGGAAGGCCAAGGTCAAGAAATATAAGATGAATGAGCTCCTCCCGGAGATACTCCAGGGCGTCAGCCATGGTTTCAGCTGATGTAACCGCAAACTCCATTTCAGGCGATAGTTCATTTAAAGACAACTGCAATAACCGTCTATCACCGGCATCATCTTCCACCAGTAAAATTTTCAACACTTCACTCTCCATAACTCTTTACCACCCATTCCCGGCATATTTAGATCAAGGAGAATCAAGTCCGGCATGGAAATCACTGGAACTTACCCATATTGAAGAAAAGACAGTACTTAAATTTTCCCGCCGAAAATTTATTGTTCGTCCATACTTTAACTGTATAATTAATATAATAAATAACAATCATTTTTTTATAACGTCAGGCTCTTTTTTTAAACATCATTCGCAAAAAAAATAGCGCGAAAAACCAGTTAGATTCTTCTTGACTTCTTATCTGAAACCCATATAATAGTAAGCATGAGCGAAAAGACCAAAGCCCAGTTGCTCGAAGAGATTCACCAATTGCGTGAGGAACTAGCTGCTATCCATGGTGAAAATTGTCAGGATAAATCTCTATTTCCGGACAGTTTCGACAAGCAAGCTCGTGCCTGGATTGAGAACTCACCGGTTTGCACAAAAATATTGGACCTTGATTTTAATCTGCAATATATGAGTTCTTCGGGCGCAAAAGACCTCAAGGTTGATGACATTACAGATTTTTACGGGAACCCCTACCCTTTTTCTTTTTATCCTGATTCGTTCAAAATTCACATGACGAATAACCTGGTGCAAGTTAAAGAAACAGGAGAAATTGCCACACAGGAAGCTGCTGTGCGTGATACCAGGGGGAACAAATTATGGTATCACTCGACGCTTGTCCCGGTTAAAAATGAGAAAGGCCGCCTTGAGTACATCATGGCCGTATCCGTGAATATCACTGCTCAAAAACAGGCTGAGGATGCTCTGAAGCTTTCTCTTGATCATATGGAAAAGCAAATTGAAAAGCGCACTTCCGAACTTAATAAAAGTGAAGAGCGGTTTTCACTGGCCATGCGTGGAGCCAATGATGGTCTGTGGGACTGGAACCTGGAAACCGGTGAAGTCTATTACTCCCCTCGCTGGAAAAGCATGCTGGGTTACGAGAAGAATGAACTTGATGCCAGGCTCCATAGCTGGGAGGCACTTGTTCATCCGGATGATAAGGATTGGGTGTTCGAAAAGGTTCAGGATTACATAGCGGGCCGGGCTGATTCATTTGAAGTTAAAATACGCATGCATCATAAGGATGGCCATGAAGTTATAGTTCTGTCCCGTGCTTTTCTACAGCATCGCGATTCCGATGGCAAACCGGTTCGCCTGGTTGGAACCCATGTGGATATAACCAAACGCAAAAAAGCAGAATCTTTTGATGAAAGCAATTCCAGGATTCTTGAAATGATCGCGAAAGGACATCCGGCACCAGGCATCTATGATGCAATCGCATTGATGTATGAGGCGCGCCATCCCGGGTTGCGATGCTCAATGCTTGAATTACATGGCAACAAACTCATGCACGGCGGAGCACCAAGCCTGCCGAAGGAATATTGTGATGCTGTCAACGGTCTGGAAAACGGTCCCTCTGTTGGCTCGTGCGGAACATCCACCTACACCGGAAAGCGTGTTCTTGTTGAAAATATTGAGACAGACCCGAAATGGGAAAAAATCAAGCATGTGGCCCTTCCTCATGGTATGCGCTGCTGCTGGTCTGAGCCAATTAAAAATTCCTCCGGCAAAGTATTAGGCGCATTCGGCATGTATTACAATCACCCTGCACTCCCCAATGAGGAGGAATTGAGTGATCTTGAATCAGCGGCAAGGCTTGCCGGTATAATCATGGAGCGGGTGCTAACGGAAAATGAACTTAATCGGCATAGACAAAGACTTGAAGAACTGGTCAATGAACGTACTCTGGAACTTAAAAAGGCTAAGAAGGAAGCAGAAAAGGCCAACCAGGCCAAAACACAGTTTTTAGCCAATATGAGTCATGAAATAAGAACCCCAATGAATGCAATAATTGGATTCAGTAAACTCTTATTGGATGGGAATGAAAAACGGAAAGATATAGATAAGATATCCTATGATGATATAACCCAGATAGAAAAAATACATATATCAGCAAAAAACCTGTTATCTGTTATTAATGATATCCTGGATTTTTCAAAGATCGATGCCGGAAAATTAGACCTGGAAATCATTGATTTTGATCTCAGAGCAGTCATTAATAATTTGACAGGGATCCTCCGGGAAAACGCGCGCGCAAAAAAAATAACGCTATCGATTAAGCTTGAGGCCGATGTCCCATATTATCTTAAAGGCGACCCAGGCAGATTATACCAAGTCCTTATGAATATAATCAATAATGCCGTCAAATTTACAGAAAAAGGCGGCGTTTCAGTTAAAATCTCATTAGAAAATAAATTTCCCGCAAAAGTAAAATTAAAATTTATGGTTATAGATACAGGCATTGGTATACCTGGAGATCAACAGGAGCGGCTTTTCAGTGCTTTTAGTCAAACTGACTCTTCATATACCAGGAAATACGGAGGAACAGGTCTTGGACTTATCATATCAAGGCGGCTTGTTGAGCTGATGAATGGGGAAATCAACTTTAGCAGTAAAGAAGATGAGGGCTCTACTTTCTGGTTTACCGTTACGTTTGAGAAAGGCAAAGCGCCCAAAAAAGAAGAGAAAACTGTGGTTTCAAAAATACACGGATTACGTATTCTTTTAGTTGAAGACCAGCTATTCAACCAGGAGTTGGTTATTGCTATTTTAGACAAACATGATGTCACGGTGGCTAACAATGGTAAAGAAGCTGTTGATCTTTTAAAAAAGCAAAAATTTGATATGGTGTTAATGGATATACAGATGCCCATATTGGATGGGTTTGAAGCAACATCAATCATTCGTGATTCTAAATCCGATGTACTTGATCATGATGTTTTCATCGTTGCGATGACAGCTCATGCGACAAGAGAAGATAGAAAAAAGTGCCTTCATAGTGGTATGAGTGATTATATATCAAAACCATTTGAGCCGGATGACCTATTTGTCATCATTAACAAACAATTTGATATTAATTCTGCTGAAGAAACGAATGAAGATGATGGAGATACCGGCACTGATCTTCTTGATATGGAATTATTTCTGAACCGTCTTGACGGCAGGAAGAACTTAGCGGCTAAACTAATAGGAGCGTTCCTTAAAAATTGTAAAGAAAATCAAATTGCCATTAAGAAAGCAATTGATAATAAAAAACCGGAAGCGTTAAATGCTTCAGCACATTCACTCAAAGGAATGTTAGTTCATTTTTGCGAGCAAGGTGCTGATTTGGCTAACCAGCTGGAAGAGATGGGACGTTCCGGTAAAATAGATATGGAAAGAGCCGATGTTATTTATAATAACTTGAAAATCATAATTGACCAAATACTACCGGACCTCAAAGAATATAAACGCAAATTTGAAAGTTAAAAAAATGAAAATGTTTGATTCGTGAGTATGAAAATTTTCTTCAAAGAATATCAATAAAACAGGGGGGAGTTACCTCCCCCCCCCCGGAGTTCTTAAAAATCAGAAATTTGATCGATAAATTCAGGCCGGTCAACAAACGGATTCCGGTTTCCCTGAACAGCTTCAATTGAATCGTTTCGAGCGCGTTCAATAGAATCGACAGGGTCGCTGAGATGCCATTGCCGCAGAAGCGCTTCTTCTGAGGAATTAATCCGCCCATCGGAAGAGCTGGAATTATCATCAATAGTAAGGCTGCCGCTGGAGTATCGAACAGCCATATAAAAATGGGCACGAGCGATATCTCCGCGTTTGTCGGCCTGAACTTCAAAAACCGTAGAACCGCCGGAGTCGGGACCTAATTCGGAGTCACCGAATGTATAGGAGGGATTGGCTGTAATTCCAAAATCCCAGCTGTCTCTCCTGCCGTTAGCCGTAACGTCTGTGGGAAAAAGATGATGAAGATCGCTGTTTGCGGGCTCGCTCTTGTTGAACTGTCCGCGGGGCCAGCTGTGTTCCGTATTAAAAGAATAACTTGAATACGCCTCGTAGCTTCCCGAAGGAGTGGGCATGGATCTACCGGAATAGACGCAGTAGACTTTTCCGTTTACGGGGTCTATTGACGTAAACATATGGAGCCTGGCAGTGTCATAACCAAGGTTAGTATGACTTTTAACTTTTGCGTAAAGCCCGGAAATCAAAGCGCTTCCGTACAGGTTTTCCACATCGGAATAAGCATCGGAAGGAGCAGGATCGGGGTCCGGTTCCGGATCCGGATCGGGATCGGGATTTGTGCTGCTGTTTTTCGTCAGGGCTGCCGTCAATTCAAATGTAGACGTAGAATAGCCATAGACGCTGATATACCAGGTCCCGTCACTTAAAACAGGGCTTGAAGAAGAATTAACCAGAACCGATTCATTCGACCCTTCATAGTAGGGACAAAAGTCGTAACTTGACGTGGTAGGCCGTGAACCTTTTTGAACATACAGATCGGCATCACCGTTTCCCGTCATTTTAATAGAGAGAGATTCTCCCGAGGCAACGGAGATTGTATAATTCCGCCATGAACCTGCCGCAACAGTAGACGTGACCGTAGTGCCGTTTCCCAGGGAACCGCCATCTAATGAAACTGCTTGAACCGGAGACGCCGCATTAATTGTTTTTACATCTTCAGTGCCTGTCGTTGAATCCAGACAACCAAAAATAGAAACAACCAGGACAGAAACCAGGCCGGTGAATAAAATTTTTTCAAATTTTCTCTTTAGTTTTCTTTTCATAAAAGACTTCCTTAATTTTTTATTTTTTTTTGAATAGCAGTGTTATACCGCTATTGTTTACACTTATGACATCAGAAAAAAAAGGCGTAATAATGCAAGTGTTTTTTAAGGAAGTTTTTAGGGCGCGGAAGATCATAACGAAAAAAATACCGGCTGCCCGGGTTTTGGGCAGCCGGTATTTTTTGTATTACTATGGTTACTATTGCATGTCCGCAAGTTTCGAATTCTTGTGTATTTCATCCAGGTAATGATCAACTCTTTTCTGTACCGATCTAAATTCAAAATACTGCAAAGCCTTTTTATCTTCTATTACTTGTAGAGAAAGATTTGTACGCAAGATTCCGAAGAAATCCAGCTGGAACTTACTCACGTTTTTGTCAATTTGGCTCCTGGAGATATCGCCATAGGGAAAACGCTGAACCATACCAGTCATTAGCTTTATCAACTTCTTTTTGACTGCATCCTGGCTGGCCTTATCCTTTCCATTGGCTATAGACATTATGTTCGCTAAGGTTAAATTCTTCGTGCTGAACTTCTTTGTAACTTGTATTGAAGATGCAGTTCTTACAATCGTTGGTCTTGAAGGATTTTTCGTACTCATTGCATCAAAAAGTTCGGTACCGATATTTTTCTTGATCATTTTACAAAAATCCAGAAGAGAGATCTTGCCTAATTTAAATCTGGTTATGCCGGCATTTATCTTTGTAATGTTTGACCGCTTGGAACTGAGCTCCACTGTATTAACGCCATCAAGCTGACGCCAGCTCGTTGTGATGAAATTCGTATGCCTTATGGCTATCCTCTGAGCAATTTTATCTATTTCCGCTATATGATCATTATCATATTGAAAGCTTAGCTCCTTTATATAATCGTGAAAAGCTTCTAACGTATTCAGACCAAATGAACCGTTATCTACAGCTGTCTCATACTTATTGTAACTACCAAATGATAGCATTTTTTCTTTACCTTCTTTGATATCGTGAGAATGATTCTTATTTGGCGAGTGAGAGAAAGATTTTTTGCCTTCCAGTTGTTGGCGTATCCATTTGAATTTTGGATCGGCAATATCACTCAGATCGACCCTATCGTCGACTTCTTGTGTGTGTCCCTTTTTACTGGCTTGCCTGGCAGCTTTATGCATCATCTCTTTCCGTTGAGACTCAAGACTCGACCGGTAAGCCAGGTCCATTTCTGAGATAAAAGAATCGTTGTAATTTCGAGTCCCACTTTTTGCCGTTCCATAATCATGAGATATTTTTTCAGCAATAAACGTCTCAATTGCGAGAAACAGCGGACCTACTGATTTGCTGCTTACTGCGCTTCGGGCTTTGTGTGAATAGGCATTAGTTCCAAGCGCCTTCTTGAGTATTTTTACACACTCAAGTTTACTTATCTCCACCTGTGGAGCTACTTGCGACTCATCTTTAGATTCATCATCATATTTCAATATATCAATTATGTCAGCTAAAGATATCTTTATGTTTTTCTTCTTTTTCTTTTTATTATTACTATTACTATTCTTTTGGGGTATCTCAAAAAAATTTTCAAGCATAATTGTGCCAATATCCAATCCCTGTGCATTGACCGCGAATTTTCCCAGGTTTTGAACTATCTCTACAGACAGTTTTTCCAGTTTCTTTTCGTCATCAAATGCCCCTTTCTTTGTCACAATATTATAAATTCCACGAATATCGGACATTAAGATTTTATAGTCATCATCGTCAAGGTTGATCTGCTTCCCTTTGGGCCTAAAGGATATCCCCAGTCCTACATATTTTTGATGCATATGATTATTGAAGCTGCTTGTATTCGATTTTTGCGAATCAAACTCCAGGCCGAATTCCTTTGCTTTATTCAAAAATTCCTCAAGCAATCCTACATTCGAGTTATTAAATTCATACTCCCTCTTCTCCTTAAAATCAGCGTAGTTTGCATAAGTACCAAATTGCAGCCAAAAAATTTTATATGGCGATTTTGTAAATTTACCCGAGTTAAATTTTGTCAAATTCTTCCGTATAAAATTTATTTTTTTTGAAACCTGACTTTCAAGTAAAACATCCTCCTCCATTTCGGCAACCGCTTGAGCCATTCCCCCTCCTACGGCCGATTTCTTTTTGCTGCTGTTGCTGTTGCTGCTGCTGCTTTTGCTGCTTTTGCTGTTGTTGTTTTTCGTGGGATCTGCATACAATCCATTATTATACACAAATATACTCGCAAGGAGCAATATGCTCAGTGCAAGTAATATTTTTTTTACCTTGTTCATATTAGCCTGACCTCTTTTTGATTTTTATTTTGATTTTATTTTGATTTGTTTTGTACTCGTACCGCTGCTCATTATGCTCCGAAAAGCTTTCATGTCACAGCACCTCGTTAATATAACAAAAAAAATTCCAATCGTCAATATGGAGAATATTATTTTCAACAAACCGGGAATTAATCCGGCTTTTATTTCAATTACTGACCCGATTCCATCGGGACGCCGCGCAAAGTCCTTCCGGACGGTCTGCTGTTTGAGCAGCAGTCTAACAGAGAGCATTCAACAAAAAAAGCTTGTTTATTGCAATTTATTCAGGTATCATATTTATTCGTACAAACCAGGGAGCTTTCAAAAAATCGAACCAGGAGTTGATCGATGATTTCCGTAATAGTAATAAGCACAATAATCGTACTCATAATTCTAGATGCGGCAAAAGTCCTTACAGTAACCAATACCATTGCCGCGTCAATAGGATTGTTTTTGCTTGCTCATATTGTCGGCTTTGCAGCATTATCAACCCAACCGGAAATAGCAATAATACCGGAAGGTCAGTTTTATTTCATATTGATCCCGTTGATATTTTTCACAATCTACTTAGGAATAAGGCTGCATATGTATGTTACTCCTGAACCCCCAACAGTAAAAATGGGCTTACGAACCAGGATAATGATGGGAGGGAGAGAAATCATTCTATTGTCATTATTCAATTCAATATTACAAATACCATTCACAATTTTTTTAGTAAAACTTTTTAGCCACTATACTATACCCAAAACAGTTATTGTTACGGATATTGTACTAACAATTATAATGCTATTCGCGTTAGCATTTAACGGAGTAATAAGAATTTTTGCAACCTCAAAACATCTGAGAGTTCTCCATAGAATTATAATATTTTTATTTATGTGGATACCGGTAATTAATTTCTATATTGCCTTTAAATACTGCAAAATTATAAAGAATGAGTATGGCATTGAGCTCTATCGAGAAGAATTACACGCGACTCGTGAAGAATCCCAGGTATGCAAAACGAAATATCCATTATTGCTGCTTCATGGTATTGGATTCCGGGATCCAAAATACGCGAGTTATTGGGGCAGGATCCCAAAATGGCTCAAAAGAAATGGTGCTGTTATTTATTATGGAGAACAGCACGCCTGGGGAACAATGGAAAATAACGCGGAGGAAATTAAAAATAAAATTCGTACAATTATGGAAGAGACAGGGAGTGAGAAAATAAATATTATCGCTCACTCAAAAGGGGGCCTTGACGCGCGGTATCTTATTAGTTCTCTTGAAATGGCTAAACATGTTGCCTCATTAACTACAATTTCAACACCCCACAGAGGATCTGAATTAATTGATGTCCTGGAAAAATTGGGGGAGAAAAAATACCGGCAGGTAACCGCGTCAATTGATAAATATTTCAAATTTTTTGGAGACAGCGTTCCGGACAGTTATACTTCAAGTAAACAGCTTAAACCATCATATATGGAAAAATTTAATGAAGAGAATCCCGACTCACCACTTGTTTATTACCAGAGTTATGGGGATGCCATGTCACAGGCAAATAGTGATGGATTATTGAGCGGTCCATACTTATTGATGAAATGGGCAAAAGGAGAAAGCGATGGCAATGACGGCCTGGTTTCTCTGGAATCTGCAAAATGGGGAGAGTTTAGGGGATTGTTCTCATCGGAAGATGGAAAAGGGCTCTCTCATGGAGATGTCATTGATCTGAAGAGAAAAGATATGGATGGATCTGACGTTATTGAAAAGTATATTGAAATAGTATCCGAGCTAAAAGAAAAAGGATATTAAAAAAAATGGATCATTTTCTGTTCGGGGTATTCGGTACGCGTAGGGGCACGGCGCGCCGTGCCCCTACACGGTTTATCGAGAATCTTCTTTATACAAGAAAGAAATCCTGGTGACCAGGCCCCAGTCCATAGGACATGTTTATTTCAGGAAACCGCTCCTCGAAGCCTTTTTAGATTTTTTCGCTCTATGAACAAAAAAAACTTGACCCAAACGGCCCTCTTTCACCAGATAAAATGCTGATATGCAAAAATAAAGGTTTTTAGACCTATGAGCCAGGAAATTTAAGACCAAACGGAGGTAATAATACTATGGATACATATAAAATTATCGAGATCAAGGAAAGTATTTTTAAAGATAATGATGAACAGGCGAATTTGCTCAGGGAAGAACTAAAAAAAGAGAAGACCTTTTTACTGAATTTAATGTCATCACCGGGTTCGGGAAAAACAACAACAGTATTAAGAACAATTGAGGCGTTAAAAGATGAAATAACCATAGGAGTTTTAGAGGCCGATATTGACTCAGATGTAGACGCTAAAACTGTCGCGGAGACAGGTACAAAAGTAATCCAATTGCACACAGGCGGCATGTGCCATCTCGACGCGAGTATGACCAAACAGGGTCTAACAGGACTGGGAACAGAAGAAGTTGATTTTGCCATCCTGGAAAATGTAGGAAACCTGGTATGCCCGGCAGAGTTTGACACGGGCTCGTCAAAAAACGCCATGATATTAAGCGTGCCTGAGGGAGACGACAAGCCGCTGAAATACCCCTTAATGTTTTCGATTGTTGATGTTTTATTAATTAACAAAATGGACGCGGTCGATTTTTTTGATTTTGATATTGAGGCAGTCAAGGAGCGGGTGAAAAAATTGAATCCCAATATCAAGGTTATTCCAATCTCCGCTAAAACGGGCGAAGGAATTGAAGAGTGGGCAGAGTGGATACGTACTGAAGTAAAAAACTGGAATGATAAATAGCCCCGCAAGCATAAGACTCACGTTTCTTTTCATATAATTGACAGGTCGTTTTTATACAACTCCGAAGCAGGGCTCCTGCCCTGCTCCGGAATCCGTATTATTCTATTAGTCGGCCATTTTCTTATACCGGTTATACCGGTATTTGGCATCTTCTTCCGCAGCTTCAAACAACTCATCAGCAGCATCGGGAAACGTTTTCTTAAGAGAAGTATACCGTACTTCGCCATTGAGAAAATCCTGGAACTTGTCCCACTGAGGTTCTTTTGACTCAAGGAGGAAGGGGTTTTTACCTTCCGCTTCCCAGAGCGGGTTGTACCGGTACATGCTCCAATATCCGCATTCCACAGCCAGTTTTTCTTCCTGCTGCGTCAATCCCATTCCGCCGCGAATACCGTGGTTGATACAAGGAGAATAAGCAATGATCATAGAAGGACCGGGATAGGCCTCAGCTTCCATAAGCGCTTTAATGTACTGAGACTGGCTCGCGCCCATAGCAACCTGCGCAACATAGACATAGCCGTAAGACATAGCCATAAGACCAAGGTCTTTCTTCCGGATCTTCTTACCGGAGGCAGCGAATTTCGCGACAGCGGCAGTAGGCGTCGCCTTGGAAGACTGGCCGCCCGTGTTTGAATAAACTTCAGTATCCATAACCAGGACATTAACGTCATCGCCCGAAGCCAGAACATGATCCAAACCGCCGTAACCGATGTCGTAAGCCCAGCCGTCTCCACCGAAAATCCACTGGGATTTCTTAATAAGATACTGCTTAAGACTTAAGATCTTTTTGGCAGACTCGCCGGATTCTTTTTCAAGAAGAGGAACCAGTTTTTCCGAGGCAGCCAGGGACTTTTCACTGTTCGTCCGTCCGTCGATCCATTCCGTAAGGGCTTCTTTTAAGTCACCGGAAGCGCCGCCGGAAATGAGATCTTTCGCCAGGTTCTGAATAGTCTCTCTCATCTGTTCCACGCCAAGGTTCATGCCGTAACCAAATTCGGCACAGTCTTCAAAGAGTGAACTTGCCCACGCGGGCCCTTCACCTTTTGGATTGGTACAGTAAGGAGTAGACGGAGCGGAACCGCCGTAAATGGACGAACAGCCCGTGGCGTTCGCGACCATCATGCGGTCGCCGTATAACTGGGTGATAAGTTTAATATAGGGAGTTTCACCGCAGCCCGCGCAGGCACCGGAGAACTCAAAAAGCGGCTGGGCAAACTGGCTTCCTTTTACAGTAGTCTTTGCCACAATATTGTCTTTATACGTAACATTCGCGGAGAGATAATCCCAGTCAGCGGTATCCATGTCTTTAGGACTTGCAGGCTCCATTTCAAGGGCATTGACTTTAGCCGGGCAAACATCGGCACAGTTTCCGCAGCCAGTACAGTCCAGGATACTAATCTGCATGCGGAACTTGAGTCCGTCCATCCCTTTACCTTTGGCATCAAGAAGCTCCATGCCCGAGGGAACATTTTTCGCGTCTTCTTCGTTTAAGAGGAAAGGACGAATCGAAGCGTGAGGACAAACATAAGAACACTGGTTGCACTGGATACAGTTTCCCGCGATCCATTTTGGCAGCTGCGTTGCGATACCTCTTTTTTCATAGGCCGCAGTTCCCGGAGGAAATGTTCCGTCAGGGCCGTCTTTAAACGCGCTCACCGGAAGCGGCGTGCCCGTAAGACTGTTAATAGGATCAACAACATCCCGGATAAAATCGGGAACATCCTGGCGTCCTTTGTCTTCTTTAACAACAATGTCCTTCCATTCCGCCGGAACTTCAATTTTCGTGAGTCCCTCTCCGCCCTGGTCTACAGCGGCATTATTCATTTTAACAATATTGTCCCCTTTCATGCCGTAAGACTTTTTAATAGCGTCTTTCATATGCTTTTCAGCTTCCGCGTAGGGGATAACTTCGGCAAGCTTAAAGAAGGCGGCCTGCATAATGGTATTTGTTCTGGTTCCAAGCCCAATATCCCGTGCCAGTTTTGTGGCATTGATAGTATAGAATTTGATATCGTTTTCGGCCAGGTATTTTTTCATGTGATCGGGCAGATGTTTTTTGGTCTCTTCCTCACTCCATACACTATTCAGCAGAAAGGTTCCGCCTTTGTGAAGGCCGCGAAGCATATCATACTGATAAATATAGGCAGGAACATGACATGCCACAAAATCCGGTTTTACAATGAGGTATGTCGACTTGATCGGTGTCTTACCAAACCGCAGGTGGGAAATTGTTATACCGCCCGATTTTTTTGAGTCATAGGCAAAATACGCCTGGGCATACATGTCGGTGTTATCACCGATAATTTTAATGGAGTTCTTGTTCGCGCCAACAGTACCATCGGAACCAAGGCCAAAAAACTTGGCTTCAACAGTATCAGCCGATGCCACACTGATCATATCCATCATTGGTAAAGAGGTAAACGTTACATCATCAACAATACCAATGGTAAACTGGTTCTTGGGCTCTGCCTGCTTCAGGTTTTCAAAAACCGGTAAGATCCGTCCGGGAGTGGTGTCTTTTGATCCCAATCCGTATCTTCCGCCTACGATAACGGGCGCGTTCTCTTTTCCGTAGAAAATATCCCGAATATCGAGATAGAGAGGCTCACCATTGGCACCGGGTTCTTTTGTTCTGTCGAGTACCGCGATCTTCTTTACGGTTTTAGGGATAACATCCAGTAAGTACTTTTCCGAGAAAGGCCGGTACAGGTGAACTATTACCACCCCTACTTTTTCCCCTTTTGCTCTCAGGTAATCAACTGCTTCTTCAATAGCTTCGGTTACGGACCCCATTGCGATTACAATATTTTCCGCGTCGGGATCGCCGTAGTAATTAAAAGGCTTGTATTCACGGCCGGTGATTTTACTGATTTCCGCCATATATTCGGCTACTATATCAGGGATTGCATTATAGTACGGATTTGACACTTCCCGTGCCTGAAAATATATATCGGGATTTTGCGCTGTTCCCCTGGTTACGGGATGCTCGGGATTAAGAGCCCGGTCCCGGAAGGCCTGAACCGCGTCCTTATCAAGAAGCTTTTCCAGGTCCGCGTAGTCTATTACCTCTATTTTTTGTATTTCGTGGGATGTTCTAAACCCGTCGAAAAAATGGAGAAAGGGAACCCGTCCCTTTACTGCCGCAAGGTGCGCGATGCTGCCCAGGTCCATAACTTCCTGAACACCGCTGCTCGCCAGCATGGCAAAACCGGTTTGCCGCGTGGAATATACATCAGCATGATCTCCAAAAATTGAGAGCGCGTGCGCGGAAAGAGCCCGCGCGCTTACGTGAAAGACGCCGGGCAGTAACTCTCCCGACATTTTATACATACTGGGGATCATTAGCAGCAACCCCTGGGAAGCAGTAAAGGTCGTTGACATTGCGCCGGCTTGCAGGGCTCCGTGCATGGATGCTGCCGCGCCCGCTTCAGACTGCATTTCAACCAGCTTGACTACTTCTCCAAATATATTTTTCTTTCCATGAGCCGCCCACTCATCTGCCACCTCGGGCATAGTAGACGACGGAGTGATAGGATAGATCGATGCCACTTCCGTAAAGGCGTAAGCAACATGAGCTGCCGCAGTGTTCCCATCCATTGATTTCATTTTTTTCTTTTCGGCCATTTCCAGACTCCTTTCTTTTTGTAATGTTTATATGAAATTAGCTCGTCCCCCTTTATTAAAAAGGACCGAATAACACAAACTCCTTATGTGTTTTTTTTATGATCATTCTTATCCAGTCTGACCAGTATACATAATTTAGGAATAAAGTCAAGTTTATTTACAGAAAAGATTGGCCGGTTGACGGTTGTTAGTTGACAACCGCCAACCATCAACTATTCTTTTCTTTTCTTGACTTGACATCAAAATTCTGATATATAATATATAGCATACTACTGCGGAGATATAATAATGGTTACTGATACCGGGAACTCAATAGAATATCATCATTATGCCGATTTCTGGAACGACAATATCCGGAAACTGGATGAGATACATATTGACCTCAACAAAGCTTTAGCTGCTCTTGAAAAAAAATACGTCAACTTCGAAGAGGTCTATTCCACCATCGAAAAAGATATCGAAATACTTTCTTCTATATACGCGGGCTTTAATACCATCAAAGGAAAAGAGTATATTCTCAGACTCAATACCATTGTGCAAAATTACAAAAAACGCTACACCAGGGATGGCATCGATTTTGAACTGCTCCATTTCCTGCTTACTAAAATCAGCCAGCTCCGGGACGAAAGCTTTGAACAATTCCCCCTCCTGGATCACGATGAAGATGGAAAAAAACAGGGTGATATAATTTCTGCCCGGGACTCATCCCCGCTAGAGCCGCCGGATAGCGCGGGTTCTTCCGCGCAGCCCGAACCCGGTTTAGACGATTATCACCCCTACTATTCCAGACCCTTTAAATGGATATCCTTTGAAAGAAACGGCTCCTGGTTTATTGCTCTTTTTGAAACTTCCGTTGCTATTGTTACCAGGGAAAAATCGGAACTGGCCGCTTTTGAACCTCCGGATTTTATCACCGTGAATATCAATAATCAACAGTTCCAGGCTAAAGATATTTTCTCCTCCGGTAAAGAACGTTCCGAGCCCGAACTCTATATCGTTATCGATAACGGCGCCCGCGTGTTTGCCGCCTCCGCTATTGGTAAACGAATCTTTTCCAAAACCGATATCCTCTCCGGTCGGATCAAGCCCTTTAAAACTGCCGCGGCCAACCTTCTCTCCCCCGGCCGCGTCCGGATCTTCGGGCGGAATCATATTTTACTCAACCCGGGCTCCCCGGATTAAGCAATTTTTCGATTTTTTGTGCTCTAAATAAGCCTGTACTCATGTAATTCCGCCGTTCTTTCCGGCAGCCCCAAAAAAAAGAGGTTCAAGGTTCAAGAAAAGATTCGCACTATTGGGCTTTAACCTTGCTCCTTTTCCCTTGCGACTGGCAGCAGTTTAATCTTTTAAGATTTATAACGATGTCAGGAAATTAGTCCCTGCTTTCCGGAACAGGAGCCAGGACGGCGACGCCCAGGCGCAAAACAGGACGTTTTTTCGACTGGGTGGAGGAAAGCAGGGACTAATTTCCGAGCGCACCCTAAAAGATTAAACTACTCCCCCTTACGACTGTTTTCCCTGATTTAATTTTATACTTGAAAAATAAGCTCCATTTTTATAAACCGGTTTTCAGCGCTCAGGACAACAACAAAAGGGAGTTCCTCAATGAACACAATCGCAACAACCGGCACCGATATAAAGACCATAGCCCGGGAACAGGGAGCGGCTGCAGTGGGGATTTCCGGAGTAGACCGGTTAACGGAAAAACCATCAATGGACGCGGAATACCTGCTGCCCGGCGCCCGGTCCGTAATTTCCCTGATGCTGCCCCTGGACGATGCCATAGTTGAAAACTACCTGGCGAAAAAAGACCGTGAAACCTTTCACCGCCATGAAACGGAGATATATCAATCCCTGTACCGGATCGGGAAGAAGATTGCCCACTATTTAACAGAGCAGGGGCATGCGGCAGTGGTACCGGAGCCGAACCTTGATTACCGCTATAAAGATCACCGGGACCATAAAAAAATATCTTTTAAAGTAAAACAGACCGTAGCCGATTGGATGGCAATTGACAGCATATTTCCGGTAAATCTAATAAAACGCGCGCTGGTTCCCCGGATATACAAAACAGGATTCGGCAAACTCAAGTGGGATCTCACGCCGAGTTTTTCTCACCGCTATGGAGCAATCGCAGCGGGAACCGGCTATCCCGGGTGGAGCGGAAATGTACTACACCCCGACTATGGGGCAAGGGTTCTGTACTTAACCGTATTAACCAGCTGCGAGCTCCCGTCCGATCCAATGATAAAAAAAGATCCCTGTGACGGGTGCCGGCTCTGCGTGAAGGTATGCCAGTCGGGATTTATCGCGACAAAAGAAGAAGATAGCGTATCCATAGGCGGAACAACGTACACCCATAATAAAAAGGCCCACAATCTGCGCTGTATCTTTGTATGCGGGGGCTTTAGCGGCCAGAACAAATACACTAACTGGTCTACCTGGTCCCCGGGCAGAGTACCCCTGCCCGACACAGATGAAGGGCTGGAAGATGCCTTGAAAAATATGGTAACCGCTAACCTGGGAAAAAAGAATCATTATTCCGGAACCCTTGCCAATTTAAGCTACCACAGCGAATTGGGATATATCAGAAAAACAGAAGAGCGTTTTGCCCCACACTGCGGCTTTTGCCAGCTGGTCTGCTCAAAAGAAAGAAAAGAACGGGAAAAAAATTATGATATCATCCAACAAGCAGCAATAATCTCATAACCCGGGCTTCTCCGGCACCAAACTTTCCACTTTTTTTCAATAAATTCATCATTTTTAGTCTTCTGGCACAAATCTTGCGTAATAATACAGTAGAAAACAAAAAAAAAGATGAAAAAAGGAGGAAAAAGACTATGAGAAGCTATTATTCCGATGACGACCTGTATCAATACAATTTCCAGCACAAAACACCGGAAACATTAAGAGCGTTGCTCTTAACCGGGGAAGATATTGACAAACGGCTGGCACGCGGCGAGTCCCCCCTGGCGATCAGCGTTCACAAATGGAAACGGGTATTTAAGGCATATCGATATATCAGCACTTTATACTCCCCTGCCAGCTTTTACCGGGATATCCTGAAAGGATTGGGCCATAAAACCTGTGCTTTATGCGTAGACGCGCTCAACAAATACACAGAGCAGTGCGGTTCACCCCGGTTCCAGAAAGATAAATGCGCCCTCTGTCCGCTGGCAACAAAAGAAATCTGCCATGACCGGACCAGCACCTATTCACATATATGGTCCATACTCGATATTGCGCGGCCCCTGGGTTCCGTAGCGCCGCTCACTCCGGACGAAAAGGTCGAGCACATAAAATTAGGACATTTAATAGAAAGAATGCAGTGGATGATCTTTACCCTGGAAAAATACCGGCCCCTTCCCGGAGAAGGCGCGTATTATACAGTTTCCGAAGTTCAGATGTTCGCGAATGAGTCCCCTATTGCATGAAACCGGTAAGGGAACTGTCAGGAACTGACACCTGATGTCAATTTCTGACAGTTCCCGTACTTAATTTACTCTTGACAGATTTCCCGGTAAAAATAATAGTCCATTATACTTAACTTTCCTGGAAAACACGCATGAATGAATCTATTATTTCGCAAAACAGGCTGGCTCTTTTCGATTTCGACGGAACCATCACCAATACCGACTCTTTCATCGCCTTTATCAAATACGCAGTTGGTAAAAAGAAATTCGCTTATGGCCTGTTCCGCCTGGGGCCGTATATCCTGCTTTATTCTCTAAAAATTATTTCTCTTGATACCATAAAAGAACGGATAATTCGTTTCTTTTTTAAGGGATGGCCGGAAGAAAGATTTAATGCCGCGGCCAGACGTTTTATGGAAGAAAAACTACCGGGGTATATACTGCAATCGGCTTTTGACCGGCTGCTCTGGCATAAAAAAATGGATCATCATGTGATGATCGTTACGGGATCTCTTGATCCCTGGCTCTCGGGCTGGTGCGATTTTTATGGTTTTCAACTCATAGCAACAGGGCTTGAGATCAAAGACGGATTCCTTACGGGAAAATTCAGAACAAAAAACTGCAATCATCAAGAAAAAGTCAACCGGGTAAAACAGGCCGTTGATATATCATCCTATGAATATATTTATGCCTATGGCAACTCCGAAGGAGACAGGGAAATGCTTGCTCTTGCTGATGAGCAGTACTACCGGCACTTTAGCAGTTAAAAATATTCCCCTGGTCCATTCCCAGCTCAGTAATAATATTCCTGAAATCATCAAGGCCGGGAGACTCTTTGCCAATGAGCGTGTAAAGCATTGCTTCCATTACATTGGTGCCGAATGTCCGCCCGTCTATTTCCGGGGTTGTAGTAATGACCCGGCTTACGCCGCTTTCTTTTAGCGCCTGAATATTCTCTTCCGTAGTTGTATTGGTAAGGACCACCTTTCCCGACATATCATCGGGACGGTATTTTAAAATATAGAGAAAATCTCCCGCAATAACATCGGCATTTTGGAAATATTTTACATACTTATAGTTCCGCTCTTCCTGGTTCTCTCCCGTAGGATAGAGCCACTCAAACGGAAGCCGTACAATTAATGGGCCCGCGATTCGTGCCACCCGTGCCAGGGTACTTAACTTTTTTATGGGGAACGGAAGCCCCAGTGACATTACCAGATCCCCAAAAACCAGCTCTTTACTGTACCTGTCTAATACCGATGCCATGCCGAATCGCTCCGCTCCTACGGTGCAAAATACTCTTGATTGCGTTAAATCGAGCGTTTTTTCTGCCTGCATTTTTTCCAGAACCATGGGTTCCAGGGTCATTTTTAGCAGCGATCCGTCAAAAACAGGGGTTTTTAACCCGGCTATTAAGCGGTTTGGCATTGGCAGGGGAATTTTTTTATCGGGTCCTCCGAAAATGTAGAGGTCTGTTCCTCCGATCCCAAAGGCATCTACCTCATTATCCAGCTCTTCGTATAATTGCCGCATCTCTTCAAGGTTGCCGTTTGTTCCTATCCGGGAGATCTCAAACTCCTCTCCGCCGAATTTCGCATAGGCTTTCGCGTCCCGGACTACACTGCCAAGACTGATGCTCACGATCTTCTTCATTAAATGCTACCTCTCAAGAAACTCTTTTTAAATAGGGCCTGTTTCCGGGAAGAGAGACGTTGCATGCAACGTCTTTACGGGTTGGTTCCCCGGAGATTTGTCCCGGGTCAACACCACAGAGGGAAATCCCAGATAAACACCGCGTACCGAATCCCCTCGCAGGGCCGCACTCCTTCCCGGAATCTCCATAGCCCTGTCCGGAAACCAGCCAGTAAAGGCGTTGCACTACAACGTCTTTCAGACCAGATGCAGCTCGCAATATTATTTAGTTTCTGACGTATTTTTTCCCCGCAGAGGCGGGTGCCATTCTTGACCGATTACCATCCCCCCTAACTGTTTATGTCCGTTTTCAGATTACTGCCCATTTTAAAGGTAACGATCTTCCTGGCGGAAATCTCCTTTGTTTCCCCGGTTCCGGGGATTTTGCTGAACCGGGCCGGCTGATCTATGGGCGAGAAGGTGCCGAATCCCACAAGGGGGACCGTTTCTCCTCGGCTCAGGGCTTCGGTTATGGACTCCAGGGCTGCCCCTAAAAAACGGTCGGTTTCGGCTTTGCTAAGGGAAGTTTTCTCGGCGATGGAAGTTATTAACTCGTTTTTAGTCATATCCGGCTCCTCCTGAATTCCTGAATTGAATGGCAGGTTATATTGGGCCGGATTTTCTGTAAATTCATTTAATTAGTTATTTATTTAAAATAATTTTTCTTTATTTTATCATAGGTTCCGTCTTGTTTCATTTTTTTTAATATGATATCAAATCTATCTCTAATATCTCCTCTATTTCTCTTTTTTGAAAAAGCAAGATAACTGGGAACACTTTGCAAGGGCGGGGAGAGTTCTTTTACGGCATCCGGTTTATCCATTTTTTTTAGAATATCCAGCGCTCCGTACTTATTGCTGACCAAAATATCAAAACGGCCGTTTACCAGCTTGTTCATATTTTGTTCACCCATTTTCACTGTATCGATATTTGGCAGCGTTTTATTTTTTACCAGTTCATCAAAGACTTTGCCATAGCTTACTTTTCTTACGACACCGAATCTATAGGCTTTGAGTTTTTTTAAGTCTCCGGTATAGGTGATAGTGGAATTTTTCGCTACGAATAAAGAAACAATTTGCGGCATTAGTACTTCTTTTGAGTAATCCGCGAACGTTTCTCTTTCGGGGTTTTTATACGCCGTAAATATCGCGTCGGCTTTACCTGTTTCTATCATTTTTATGGCTCTGGGCCAGGGATACAATTTAATTTGAATTGGCTGTTTCATACGGCTAAAGGCTTCCCGTATTATACTCACGGCAATTCCTTCGATGTTTCCATCCTCGGTTTTATACTCATAAGGAGGATATTGCAGGGTCAATAAAATGAGTGTTTTATTGTCCACACTGCTTTGTTCTACCGGTGTTTCATTTTCTCCCGGTTTATTTGTTTCTTCCTTTTTTTTACAAGAAACAATAAGAAATAAAAAAATCATTATCAGAGTGATTGATTTTTTTAGCATTACCTTCTCCTTAAAAGCTCACTGTTTCAGAAATAAAGATGCTGATGCTCCACACGGTTTTATCTTTTACAAATTTTGTTGGAATAAAATCGCTATCATACGCTATACACTGAATTTCTCCAACACCATAACGGAAATGCCCGCCAATGGTGGTCCAGGACATTTGCCGTTTTTCTTCGGCACCAATATTCGTGCCATATGACAGGCTTAAGGTTCCGGAGTAATAATCAAGTTTATCAGCAAAAGGCTTAATCCCTTTATTGGTATCGACAGTAATATCATCATCGGGGCTAAAATCGGTATAAAAACCGGCCCGGAGAACCAGGCTGCCGGCAATAAAAAACTCCCCTCCCACTTTGACATTGACAACGATATTATCCGCCCACTCTGAGGTATAAAAGGCCTCACCGTCTATGGATAGGGAAAATATACCAGGCATGGTAAAGGCATACCCGGCCGAAAGCGACATTGGCCTGATTTGCTTAAATGTATCATAGCTTATTGCGGCCCTGTAAGTGATATCATTAGCATTGCTGGAATTCCAGTCGATGATAGTAAACTCGCCCTCTTCATGAAGATTCCACAATGGGGATTTATAATGTATGCCAATGATATTATTTTCTGTTATTACGTATTGAACTCCTGCTGTTGCCTGGAGTAGTATAGCATCCAGGTATGCGTCATCCTCTTGTGTTGCTATGATATCGCTAGCCGGCAGATCATAAAGAAATCTAACATCGTTTTTATATTTTGACCTGAAGTATCCCACTCCCGTACTAATCCCAATATTAAGATCTTTTATGAGCTCAGTGCCCACTCCCAGCATGGACTGGTATAATTTCCTTTCAAGAAGATATGAACTCTTTAATACAACGTCACCGGATACTGTATTCCACTTTGCTTCCATTACCCCTTCAATATTATTCTGGTACGGAATAAAAATCCCAAAACCAAGCCCGGTTTTCTCCCCCAGTTTCAGACCAAAGGCGACCGTATTGGGTACGGCTGAAAATTCTTTTTCATTCACGTCAATAGACTGTGTTCCGGTGGCACCTGCCGGTACTTGCAGAAACCCTTTGGTTTCCGTTTCCAGATACGCATACGAATTAGCGGATATATTAACCGAAAGCGACTCAAGGCGTGCCAGGCCCGCAGGATTATACCAGAGCGCTGTTCCCGAATCGGCCAGTGCCGTAAATGCCCCTGCCATTCCCGCGGCTCTGTCTCCTACGAGGTGCTGGTAATTATTAAAATAATATGAGAATGAAGGTACTGCCATACAGAGAAGACACAATGCCGGTAAAAGAGCGAATTTGAGTATTATATCAAAAATATTTTTCATAATTTTTTCAAGCCTCCACCCGAAAAAATTATATGTCAAAAAAATGAAATCGTCAAGATGTTTTTGCCCCCCTTTCTCATAGCGACCGGTCCGGTCTCAGAGGAACCGATTTATGGGTTTCATTCCTGCTTCCTTTCCAGCTCTTCAATAAAACATTCAACACTTTCAGCATCGGGAAACCGTTCAAACAGGTCGTCAAAGTCATCCCCGGTCTGTTCCCGGACTTTATTCCAGTGAAACCGTTCGAACTTTTTTGCTTGAGCATAATCAAACTCTTCATTCCGGAACAGGTTGAGAAGATCACGGCAGGACTCAAGAGCTCCGGAAATATTCTGTAATTCGAGGCGGCAAATGATGAGGCCCACAAGAGGAGAAACATAGAGATTTTTTGTATCCGCGGCAACATCCGCGTAGATCTTTTCCGCGTGCCGGAACCGGCCCAGTTCCCGGTACAGGGCTGCCAGGGAAATCTCGGCAGGGAAATACGCGTCGGAAACAGCGTTTCCATACTCAATTGCATTTTGAAAAAATTCAATTGCCCGGTCATATTCTTTTAACAGGCGGTGCAGCGCGGCTTTATCATAGCTTAAAGAAGGCATGTAGAAATTATCATGCCCTAATTTTTCAATAATATTATAATCATCCAGAGCCTTTTTATAATTCTTTATACTGATATACATCCACGAACGGGAAAAATAACAGGAAGATTCATCCGGATCAATCTCAATAGCCATGTCCAGACACTCATGCACCGGCCCCGGGATTTCCGATACGGCATCTCCTTCCATTTCAAAAAGAATTTCAGCCTTAAAGCAATAGGGTTCACAGGAAGGTTCTTCCTGCAGATCCAGGCCCCGGTTAATATCTTCCAGGGCTTTATCTAAATCGGGTTTTTCGCAGTTCATGAACGCGTAGGCGCGATCATATAAAACCTGGCAGCTTTCATCAGCAAGCTCCAGGGCTCTGGTATAATCCTTAATAGCTATTGTATAAGCCATATCGTCCGATAAGATTTCCGCTCTATTTAGATACAGCTCGGCGTTATCGGGATAGAGCCTTATTTCATCCGACAGCTTCCTGAGATCACCATCGAAATCAATAACCATTGAATCACTTTCTACACATTCGGTAATATCTTCACCTTCTTTAACATAAACAATATAATCCTGAAGATGGTCATGTCCCGGATCAACATGCAGCCGTTTCATGGTTTTTATAATAGCAGCAGCGAAAAGGCCCACACCAGCAATTATAACAATTATCCCAATTATGCTTCCCATAACAACTCCCTTAATTTAACTCTCTCTCAAGAAACTGGATTTATAAACGGGCTTCCTTCTTTATAATGAGGGGCTGGAAGCCCCACGCTATGAGAAAAACCCATCATCCTGGTGAACTTATTTATAAACAGAGCCTTCTACCGGAAGATGTTATCCGGGGTTATGCTCTGCTGCCCTAATGGGGTTAAAACCCCGGGCTCAAATTGACTCATTTCCAAAAACTCTTGCGCCCCTCCCCGGAATCTCCA
>JAAENB010000482.1 GCA_024224995.1 bacterium
GTAGCGGGCCTGGATATAGGCGTCCAGGGCAAGCTTTAGCTGTACCGCGCTGTAGCGGCCTCTTTTGAACTTCTGCAAAACCTGTCCGTAATAATTCTGAGCGTATCGTCTCGATTTTTTGGTCTGGTCGTATATTTTATACGATACGGCGCATTCTTTTACAACAGAAGCTACCTCATCACGGATCTCTTTTTCCAGTTTTTTCAGGGCCACATGCTCTTTTTGCAGGCCAAGACGGGCGTCTCTCATTCGTGTCTCAGCAGCGGTATTTCCCAGGGGGTAAGAGAGCTCAAGCCCTACGGAATAATTCTTATTCAGGTCATCAAAGGTACTGAGATAGGAATTGGTATCGTAATCTGAGTTGCCAACGCTTCCCTTGAGTTTAAGTGAAGGGAGCTCATTATACGAGGATATTTTATATTCTAATCCTGCGTTCCTTATGGCTATGCGCTGGTTGTTCCAGTCTACCCGTTTGAGAAAAGCGTCTTTAAGCGCCTGCTCTACTGTTACTTCAGGAGCTGTGGTCTTGAATGTTTTTCCTATTTCAATGTTTGTATCGGAATTGAGGTCCAGGACACGGAGAACTGCCAGTCTCGCGTCGAAAAGTATCTTTTCCGCTCTTTCCGTTCCGTTCTGTCCCTGGAGAACCTTTCCGTTCCAGTCGAGAATATCCTCTCTTTCCGAGAGACCAAGCCGCATTTTCCGGGCAATAAGGTTTCGGATATTCCTGGTACTTCTGAGCCCTTCTTTACTCGTTGCAAGGTTCTCTTCGGCCACTGCTACGTTCCAGTAGCCCACAAGCGCGTCCACAAGAAGAGCGGCAAGTTTCACCTTGATACCTTCCTTCTGCATCCTGGTTCCGTTACTGATCTTTTTTTCTTCCAGCTTACCGGTAAAATTAAACCCGATGAGCCCGTTCTTTAAGAGCTCCTGAGTAAGTTCTACTTTTATGTCGGTCTGGTAGCCGGAGCCTCCAAAGGAAGGAATACTGGATTCAACATTGCTATAAGCACCTCCAATGCTTGCAGTAACAGAAGTCCCGGTATCAAAATTCTTTGATACTCCGGCAGCATAATTACTGGTAGCTGTAGAGGTTCCAAAATAGGCAGAAGATGCTTTATTTGGTGATGTCTCCGTAAGTGAATGAGTCGCACTGCCAAAAGCATTCATATCGTACTGTGCCTGGAACTTCAGCAGCCCGGAAGAGAGGCCTTTGTACTCAAGAAGGGTCTGTTTGACGTCATGGTTATTCTGTAAAAGGTACTGAACCACCTTATCTACCGAAAGCTTCAGGGTTTTATCTTTTTTCATGGCTTCAGCAAGCCCCTCGCCCTTGCCTGCGTTCTTTTTATCGCCCTTAAGGGCCTCTTTTTTCTCCGCCTTTTCCTGGGAAA
>JAAENB010000483.1 GCA_024224995.1 bacterium
GAAAAAAATAGCTTCGCTTCGGCAGGTTTTTGCCAGTGGGGAAGCGTTAACGCCAACACAGGTTCGGCTGTTTGAAGAATTACTCTACAACCCGGCAGGAACGCTCCTGGCAAATCTCTACGGCCCCACAGAGGCAGCAATTGATGTCTCATACTTTGACTGTTTTCCGGGAAACAATCCGGACAGAATACCCATTGGAAAACCGGTAGACAACACAACGCTCTATGTACTTGGGGCAAAGAACGAACTGCAGCCCGTGGGAATAGCCGGTGAACTATATATCAGCGGCGTACAGCTTGCCCGGGGATATATCAATCGTCCCGGCCTCACTGCCGAAAAGTTTGTAGAAAACCCCTATTCTCCCGGAGAAAAAATGTATAAAACAGGAGATATAGCCAGGTGGCTGCCCAATGGAAATATTGAATACCTGGGCAGAACTGATCACCAGGTAAAAATACGGGGTTTCAGAATTGAACTGGGCGAGATAGAACACCATCTCACCAGTCACCCGGCTCTCCGGGACGCTGTAGTACAGGCCGAAGGCGACGAAGCGGACAGGCAGCTGGTATCATATTGCATTCCCCGTTCTCCCGGCGCCTACCCGGTGCTGCAAATGCTTAAAATGAAAAAGGAAGATACCGTAAAAGATAAAAAAACCTGTGAACTGCCAAACGGGCTCAATATATTCTACCTCAACAAAAATGAAACTGAATTTATGTATAACGATATTTTTGAGGAAAGATGTTACGCGCAAGGGGGCATAACACTGGACGACGGGTCTGTGATATTTGACGTGGGAGCCAACATTGGCCTCTTTTCATTGTTTGCCCATCATGTTTGCGGCGATGCCAGGTTTTTTGCCTTTGAACCGGTTCCGGCTATTTGTGACGTTTTACGCTTAAATACCGAGCTCTACGGAGTGAACGCTTCCATTCATCCAATAGGATTGGGAGATTCTTCCGGTGAAGCCACGTTTACCTATTACCCGAACATATCTATCATGTCCGGCCGCTTCGCGAAATTGGATGAAGAGAAAAAAGCGGTTAAGGCCTTTTTGCTGAATTCCGCTGATACTGAAAACGCAGTGACCGGGGAAAATCAACTGGAAGAAATGATCCAGGCCAGGCTGGTTTCGCAGGAGTTTACCTGCCCCATTAAAACCATCTCCGAAGTTATACGGGAGAACAATATTGAAAGAATTGACCTGTTAAAAATTGACGTGGAAAAAAGTGAGGTTAGTGTTCTCAAAGGAATCGACGATGAGGACTGGAAAAAAATCCGCCAGGTTGTTTTAGAGGTCCATGAGATCAATGGTGAATTGGACTGGATATCCGGAACCTTGGAAAGCCACGGATTTCGTATATCGGTAGACCAGGAGGAACAATTGACGGACACGGGCTTTTTTAATGTATACGCCGTTTCGGAACAGGTTCTCTCCGGCTCCAATACGGCGCGGGAGATTCCCCCGGTGAGTATCAATACCTTGAACAGTCCCGGTCAATTAATAGAACATATCAAAAAAAATCTAAAAAACAAACTGCCCCATTACATGACTCCTTCCCGGTTTATGCTCATGGAATCATTCCCCTTAACGGCAAGCGGGAAGCTAAACAGGACAAAATTAAAAGAGACGGCCTTTGATTTTAGCGATATGGCCATGGAATATTCACCACCGGAAACAAAAACAGAAATACAACTGGTGGAAATTTGGAAGGAGCTGCTGGCCATTAAAAAAATAGGAATCACTCAAAACTTCTTTGATTTAGGCGGCCATTCATTAAAAGCAACAATTATGATAACCAGGATCCATAAAGAAATGAATGTTGACCTGCCCTTAATCCGGGTTTTTACCAATCCTACGATAAAAATGCTTGCGGCCGAAATTAATTCCCTGTCACAAAGCATCTACGCTTCCATAGAACCCGCACCAGTGCAGGATTATTATCCCCTGTCGTCTGCCCAAAAACGGATGTTCATATTGCGGCAGTATGATGAAAAAGGAACAGCCTATAACTCCACATCCATCTTTAAAATCAAAGGAGAACCGGACCGGGAACGCTTAGAAAAAGTATTTTCCCGGTTAATAGAACGCCACCAGCCCCTTCGTACGGGA
>JAAENB010000484.1 GCA_024224995.1 bacterium
CTCTTGCCGTAACGCGCGGCCTGGGTTAACGCTTTTGTATACCCGGTTTGATCCGTATAACTTTTTAATTCGATCCCGTAAAGGCGGTCTTTATATTTTAATAGTATATCTATCTGGCCATTCCCCGTGGGAAATTCGGGCAACACCTGTACTCCTTTACCTTTAAGAAATCCATTAAGATACATATATAGATTAAAATGAAATACGGCTTCATATATTCTCATATCCGATCTTCTGGGGGCATCTTTTAATGCCCAGTCCCTGTTCTTTGTTAAATATTTTTGAAACAGGTTAATGATATGTTTAATATTCAGACTCTTTTCGGTTATTACCTCATCAAGATTTTCAAAAGGTTCAACATACCTGCCCATCCGGTTAAACAGTTCCCGGGAAAAATAATTAAACAGCCTTTTCTGAACAAAGGAGCTGGGAAATTTAACATAATATCCCACTTTACTCACTTTTTCCCGGTCAATAACACCGTTCATATATAAAAAATTCAAGATTGCATCATCATAATTAAATTCAATTTTATCATCGGTTTTATACAATTCAAGTACCAGGTTTTTATATGGTTCCTGTTTGGCTTTGCTTATTATATTCAGAATATTGTTATTGGGAAGAATAGAGGTCGCAGCAGCATATACTTCTTCAAAAGTATCCATTGTTACAGGTTTATCTTTTTCAACAACAAAATTCTCGAATCCTTCGGTGAGGAGTTCCCCGAACCAGCAGGTTAAACCGGGCTGCCC
>JAAENB010000485.1 GCA_024224995.1 bacterium
AGGAGGAAAGGTTTCCGCACACTAGGAAGCCCCTACGTGGGCGGAGACTGTGGGTGGCGGAGGGGGAAGCTTCTGAGCCGCGGAGGAGAGCACAGCAACAGGGGTGTGGACGACAAAGCGGAAAGATTCCCACACAGAGGATCGGTGCCGACCGGCACTCACCAGCCCGAGAGGCTTGTCTGCTCACCCGCCGGGGTGGGCGGGGCTGGGAGCTGAGGCTCGGGCTTCGATTGGAGCGCCGGGAGAGGACTGGGGTTGGCGGCGTGAACACAGCCTGCAGGGGGTTAGTGCGCCACGGCTAGCTGGGAGGGAGTCCGGGAAAAAGTCTGGAGCTGCCAAAGAGGCAAGAGACTTTTTCTTGACTCTTAGGCAGATCCAGACTTTTTCTCAGACTCCCTCCTGGCTAGCTGTGCCACACTAGCACCCTTCTGGCTGTCTTCACGCAGCCAACCCCAGTCCTCTCCCTGGGATCTGACCTCCAAAGCCCGATCCTCAGCTCCCAGCCCCGGCG
>JAAENB010000486.1 GCA_024224995.1 bacterium
ACGTCACAGAGGGGTAAACCCCAAATAAACACCGCGTAGGGGTCGCACCCTTAAGAAACTAAGCTTTAAAAACGGGCCTCCTTCTTCATAACGAGGGGTTGAAACCCCACGTTATGAGAAAAACCCATCACCCTGGTGAACTTATTTATAGACAGAGCCTGTTCTACCGGAAGATGTTATCCGGGGTTCTGCTCTGCTGCCCTATGGGGTGCGACCCCTGCGAGGGGTTAAAACCCCGGGCTAAAATTAACTCATTTCCAAAAACTCTTGCGCCCCCTCCGGGAGGCGACCCCTGCGAGAGGGGGCGATAGAAACAGACTCCGGTATCGACACTGTTTCTTCCGTATTTTTATGGATCTGTTCCCTATTCCCAGACCTCTCTCCTGTCCTGTACGGAATCTGCTCCTCGAAAAGAGGCTAATGATACGCAAAATTATTAATATGTCAATGGTTATTCTTTCTATTTAATTTCATTTTTTGTTTTATTGATTCGTAAATTTCAGATACGGTTTGTATGTTAGGATGATCCGGGGCCTTCTTCTTCATAACGAGGGGCTCAAAGCCCCACGTTATGAGAAGGGGACTCCGGTTTTTTACTCTGCCTGTCAACACGGACCTTTGCAACGGGGATCAACATCCGGTTTTTCACCGCATGACGGCCCGCAAGTATTATGGGGCTCCATTTCCGGCGTCCCATGAATCCCTTCTTCCAGGTGTAATAACCAGTTATGAAATTCTTTAATGATCTCAGGGGTTTTTATCCGCTTGTGCCCGGGGCCTTTTTTTACCACCTCTTGTAGAATGGGCGGGATCTCAATGGCCTGGCCTCCGAAATACCAGAACTTTTCGCAAATAAGAACGTTCTTTCCGCTGATATCTTTTTCAAGATCATCCATATTATGGTGGATATTTTTTCTTTGCCCCCACAGATCATTTTTCATATAATATATATTATCTCCGTGCTTTTTCCACCAGTCTCCTTTGCTGGCAGGTCTCTTCGCATTGAACCGGGTGCGTTTTCCGTACTCTTCCAGGGGAACGACTTCGGAAATGATACCCGCGTATACCAGTTTCCCGTTGCCAACGGTGCTTGCCGATCCGGTGCCCAGGATGATATCTCCGGGGTGGGCGCTTGCACGGATTTTGGGCTTGCAGGTGGCAAGAGAAAGGAATCCGCCGAAAGGGTTAGGGGCGAAGCCGGAGTCGTGGGGGAGGACGTATGAGTATAGTTCCATGTTTTGTTCCTTGTAAAGAGTGTTATTTTATTTGTTGTTTAATTGATTGATAAATTTCAGATACGGTTTGTATATTCGGATGATCCGGGGGGAGTTCTTTTTTGAAAATACTTACCGCTTTTCCTGACAATTCCAGGGCTCTTTCATAATCGCCAAGGTTTTGAAGCACGTTTGCCAGGTTGGAATAACAAATGGCAGTCGTGGGGTGTTCCGTTCCAAAGTTTTGTTCATAGGAACGCATTGCTTTTTCCAGTAGATTTTTAGCCCCTTCATAATAGCCAAGGTTTTGAAGCACTGATGCCAGGTTGGAATAATTCACCGCAGTATCGGGGTGTTCCGTTCCAAAGTTTTTTTCATTGGAACGCATTGCTTTTTCCAGGAGAGCTTTAGCCTCTTCATAATCGCCAAGGTCTTGAAGCACTAACGCGAGTTTTGAATAACTCCGAGCAGTATTGAGGTGTTCCGGCCCAAAGTTTTGTTCATAGGAAAGCATTGCTTTTTCCAGGAGAGTTTTAGCCGCTTCATAATCGCCAAGGTCTTGAAGCACGGTTCCGAGGTTTGAATAACTCCGAGCTGTATTGGGGTGTTCCGTTCCAAAGTTTTTTTCATCGGAAAGCATTGCTTTTTTCAGTAGATTTTTAGCGTCTTCATAATCGCCAAGGTCTTGAAGCACGGTTCCGAGGTTTGAATAATTCACCGCAGTATTGGGGTGTTCCGTTCCAAAGTTTTCTTCATTGGACCGCATTGCTTTTTCCAGTAGATTTTTAGCCCTTTCATAATCGCCCAGGTCTTGAAGTACGATTGCGAGGTTTGAATCACGAATGGCAGTATTGGGGTGTTCCGTTCCAAAGTTTTGTTCATCGGAACGCATTGCTTTTTCCAGTAGATTTTTAGCCCTTTCATAATCGCCCAGGTCTTGAAGCACGTTTG
>JAAENB010000487.1 GCA_024224995.1 bacterium
AGCGGAGCGAGTTCCGAACATCTGCGGAGGTATTGCTCCGGCCATAGGTTACATTCCGGGTTCATATACCTTATATATGACGTACTATTTAGTTTCTAATCTATTTTTTCCCTGCTTCGCAGGGTCCGCACTCTCAAGAAACTAAATAGTGCTTGTGCGCGGGTCTATTTCTCTTCCGGAGGATCGACAAAGGGCTAAAAAAATAAACTACTACGGCCAATGCTCATTTTATTGTGGACAGAACGCCTGGAATATGCTATCATTTTTCATCATGGTTATTAAGAAAACAGCTATAGTTGTTTTGTTATTCGGCTTTATCTCCGCAAGCTGCGCGAAAAAAGATACAAGCGGCCGCGTTGTAATTTATAACTGGAAAGATTACACAAACCCCACGATTATAAAAGACTTTGAAAAAGAAACCGGTATCAAAGTAACTCTTAAAGAGTATAAGACAACGGATATGGCTATTGCCGAGCTGCAGACAAATCCGGGTGTTTATGATATTATAGTAATAAATCATGAGGGAATAATGCAATTAGTACACCTCAAGCTGGTTCATGAATTCGATCTTTCAAAAATCCCGGGCGCGCGGAATAACAACAACAGGTTTGGCGTACAAAATTCTTTTCGTTCTTTAGAAAAATACGCCATCCCCTATCTCGTTGGAACAACGGGGTTCGTTATTAATACCGCATATATACCGGAAACCACCAACAGCCTGAGTGTTTTATGGGATAAAAAATATAAAAATAAAATCACCCTCATTGATGATATGACCAATATAGTCTCTATTCTACGATTTTCCTGCGGATTCTCAGCGCATACAACAGACCCGGAAGAATTAAAAGAGACCAAAAAAAAAGCGCTCTTATTAAAACAAAACGGGGTGAGCTTTGGCGACACATTCGATAATCTAAAAAAAGTCATGTCCGGCGAAAAATGGATTGCCCAGGTTTATAATGGTGATGTTGTATACAAAGCCCGGGACAAAAAAAATATTAAATTTATCTATCCCCGGGAAGGGTTTATTATCTGGCAGGATAATTTCGCGCTATGCACTGATTCTAAAAATACGGAAGAAGCACACAAACTTGTAGATTTTTTTTGCAGGCCCAAAATATCAGCCCGTTCCGCGAACACCTATTTTTACGCCACACCAATTAAGGAAGCTGAAAAATACTTATCAAAAGATTTAAAACAGAACCCGGTTATTTATCCACCTCAAGAGATATTATCAAAAGGAGAATATGATACATTCCTGGGCATGAATAAAGAGAATCAACGGATCTATGAGCTTATAAAATAGTCTACGGGGAAACTTATAAAGGATTATATGGATACATGGAGAAAATAAAATCACCAGGAAGAGCTGGCTCCGCCGCCGCCGTAGGAGCCTCCCCCGCCGGACCAGGAAGAATTGCTGGACGATGAAGAAGAGGAATAGCTGCCCGATGAGTAGGAGTTTCTTCTGCCGGAGCTGTATGTTGTTGACCCGCCGCTGAAACCGTCAACAGAGAAAAGATAGCTATTAAGCCAGATTAAGAGCTGGAAGAACCCCGCGAAAATAAGAACAAGAAGCATAGAGGACTCATGCCGGGTCTCTCCAAAAGGATCGGGTTTTAATATATCGAGATAATAGATTGACGCCGCAGCAAGAACGGCTCCCGGCAAAAAATTAAACACAAACGTTATGATTTTACCTTTAAGCGTTTTCATATCAAAAGATACCATTAAGCCTGCTCCCATAACTCCGCCAAAGAAAAACATGAGCGGCCGCCACACCCAGGCTCCGGGAAAAATAAATTCCAATCCTGCGGGGATACCGGCAAAAATCAGGATGTATCCGGGAATTGTCAGAGCAAGGTGAAGCCGGAGCTTTTTTTTCAAAAATAAAAAAAGAGCGCAAACTATGGCGCCAAGGAGAAAATAGTATGTATAAAGAGACGTTACCCGGAAAATTCCCCCTTTGACTTTACCCAAAACGGAAATATCTTCACCGGCTTTTAAATGAGCGGTTCGTTCAATAACCTGTTCAATAACTTTTTGCACGCCCCTGCCATGGGCATTCCTTCTAAAATCCTTCTTTATGGAATGAAGGATCTGCTGCGCTGCGGCATCGGGAATATATCCTTCAAGACCGTACCCCACTTCCAGCCGCATGCGCCGCTCATCCACCGCAACGGTAAAAAGCAGTCCGTCATCACGCTCGCTGCTCCCGCCTCCCCACTTTTCTGCTGCCTTAAACGAATACTCTTCAATGGACAATTTGCCGATTGACCGGACAGTGAGCACTGCCATTTGAACCCCGGTTTTTTTACGATGAGCCCTGATGAGCCCGGAAATTTTATTTTCCAGGTGCTGCGGAATTATTCCGGCATAGTCATTAACCGGGTTTTTCACCGCGGGAATCCAGGCCCCAACGGGTCCGGAAAACGGGAATAAAAACATGGTTAGCGTGAAAAGGATTATTCCATACAGTTTGATATGCCGGTTTACCATGTTTGCACCTCATGTGAAAGGGGATGTTTTTTCGGAAGATCCAGTATGGAGCTCCATATTGAACCGGGAAAACTTCCGGCTTTTGTGTTGTAGGCGGAAACCGCGTTATCGTACCTCTGGCGTTCTACGCGTATACGGTTTTCGGCTCCTGCCAGCTCCGCCTCTGCTGCCGGAGTAAGAGGCAAGCCCCGATACCGCTCTTGTATCGCACGCTGCCGTTCCATGACATTAATAACCTGAGCCCGTTTTTGTTCAACAAGGACAAAAGACTTTTTTATACCCGCGTACCCGGAGTACAGAAAAACAGCCGTTATAAGAAAGACTATAAAGCAGGTTATATATAATTTTAAAAACTCTTTTGAACCTGTGGTCTCTTTGTTTTTATCATTCATGCCCATATTCCCTGCCGCCGAATTCTTTTCTACGAGGAGCTGATCTCATTTGGAAGCTCATTTCCGGCCCGGTCCTCACCCGGAACCTTTTCCCTGAGAAGACGCCCAATAACGGCCAGGGCATCCGCTATCCCCTGAGAACCGTTTCCGCCGGAAAACCCTTTCGTCACCGTATCAATCACCTCTTGCCAGAACCCGGGCTCAGCGGACTCATAGATCCCGGACCCCGCGTATACTGCGGCCTGTTTATTGTCAACCGCTGCGTAGAGTAAAACACCGGTATCCTCTTCGGTTTTGTCCATGCCAAGGGAGAGGAAAAGCTCTTGAGCCCGGTCCAGGCTGTTTTCCCCGGGGCAGGCAGATTCAATATGGACCCGCACTTCTCCCCGGCTGCCGCGTTCCGCGTCTCCGATGGCTGCGGTGATTGCTGCTTTTTCTTCCTTGTTAAAGAACGATTTTTTAAAGAGTGATTTGATCATAAGGGTACCTCTTATACCCGAACCATAAATATTTCTTTGTTCCGGACCATAACGGTCTCGCTCGCCTCTTTCGCTTCCTTTATTTGGGTAAAATCGAACACCAGGAGATACCCTTTATTAAGCCCCAGTCTATGGAGATACCCGGCTAACTGTTCCAGCCCTTTTTCGTGTGCCACCGGACCGCGCCATATCTTCAACTCAAGGACATACCGTTTATTCAAATAGGTTATGACCACATCAAGCCGCTTCTCAAACTATAGTCATCAATACGCCGTTCCAGCAAACTTTTTATTTTGAGATTCAAACTCATATAGTTGTAAATCCGTTGTTCGTAGATCCTGTTGTCAATTTTTACGCCCGGGGCGTTCCTGAAAATTCCGTAGAGAACTCCCAATTGGATAATTGAATTGTCTACACTATACTCTATACGAATACCATCCAGAATAATCTTTTCCGTCAAATCATACAATTCACGGTGGTTCTCCAGGTTCTTTATGAGGCTTTCAAAATTGGTATTTTTTTCCAGCAAAATCCGCCGATCTCAAGAAACTAAATTGTGCAAGTGAGCGGGCCTGGAAGCATCCCTCTTCTAAATGCTGCGGAACTCGCTCCGCTCAAACAGCCTCACAACCTGCCGAGGCATCACTCCCGGTAGGCATGATTTACATTCCGAACTGCGTTTTTCGGTATATTAAGACACGACCGACCCTGTGTAGCGGGGGGGGACCCCTGCGAGGGGGCAAGAG
>JAAENB010000488.1 GCA_024224995.1 bacterium
ATAATGGTAGGTAGCGCATGCACCTGCCGGTAAGGTAGTGCCCACAAAGGGGTCGGTACCTACCAGTTGGGCATCTACCCATGTAAAGTGGGCATGTGGATAGGCGGTAATGCCTGCAAGGCCTGTAACAGGGTCGGTCTCAGGGGCCATCTCAAAATCTGCTGTACCTATGTTGCACACCTCTACGTAGTAGATTAGCTGATTGTCGCAAACCTGACCACTGTTGCTTACCTGCACGTCTATATGCGCGTAGGGCAAACAACCAGATCCATCGGTACGGGTAAAGGCTGAGCTGATGTTGTTGCCCGTGCTTGTTTCTGTTTCGGTAAGTGTTGCACCATTTAAGGTAGGCGATAGTGGCACTGCATTGGCGGCCAAGCTGCCATTTATGTTTACCACAGCATAGACCGTACCTGCATTTTGCAAGGCCGCATTGGTTGTAGTGTCGGTAAAAGTGCCGACATATTTAGTTATACTCGGACTTCCTACACTTTCGGTAAACAAGTACTGAGTACCCGGTA
>JAAENB010000489.1 GCA_024224995.1 bacterium
GAAGCCCCTCGCAGGGGTCGCACCCCGCTATACAGGGTCGGTCGTGTCTTAATATACCGAAAAACGTAGTTCGGAATGTAAATTATGCCTACCGGGAGTGATGCCTCGGCAGGTTGTGAGGCTGTTTGAGCGAAGCGAGTTCCGAACGTTCTGCAGAGGTATTACTCCCGGTAGGCATAATTTACATTCCGGGTTGATATACCTTATATAGCCCGCTCTGCGGGGTCAGCTGCTCTCAAGAAACTCTTTTTAAATAGAGCCTGTTTTCCGGGAAGAGAGACGTTGCGTGCAACGTCTTTACGGGTTGGTTTCCGAAGATTTTATCCCGGGGCCTTGCTCTGTTTCACAGGAGGAATCGCGTTTTTTTAATTTTTTTTAATTTAACAAACCTTTTTGTTCCAGTTTTTCAATCTCCGCGGGAGTAATAATATTCTTACCCAGGATCTTTTTAGCCTTGCTGATCTTTTCCAGAAGATCTTCATCCGTAACGATCTTCCCTTTTTGGGTCCTCAGCGCTTCTTCCTCTGTCATGGGAATAGTGAGATTGAGTCTTCCCGTAACAACCCGTTCGTCGCTGAGAGTACCTTTTAATTTCACCAGCATACCGCAGGTAGATTCGGGCAGGGAATCCTGCGTAAAGGTGAGGGTGTCTTTCGTGATCCCGTTTGCTTCAATAGCGGCTTTCGTTATATAAGAAGCTGCCGGTTTTACGGCCTGGGTTTTGCCGGTCCTGGCATTGCAGCTGGTATATTCAACATCAGCGGAGGTGAATTCTATTGGCGAGTCATAGATATTTTTTATGGTCATATGAACAGTATATTTATTCCCCTCTCTTACGGGAAAACGCTCGTAAATAACCGGGAAAATGGGGTGTCCCATTTTGTTCGATATCCAGTGGATATTTGAAAAAGCGATTGATGCCCTGGATTCGGCAGTATTGCCCTCTTCGTCGGCAACAGTCACTTTAGCCAGGAAGGTTGAATCAAAACGGGTCTGCTCCCGTTTGCCGTAATTATGCGAAGCAAAGGCCGTACCGGTTGTAAGGGTTGAGCCGTCGCCAAACTCCCAGAGATAGGAACACTTTCCGCTCAGTCCCTGTTTGTTTATCACTTTGAAGTCGCCCTCATCGGCTCTTGTTCTGCTGAAATCGGCCTTAAGAACTATGGAAGGTTTTTCCGGGCATTCAATAACATTGACTGTTACTTTGCGATGATCGAGATTTTCTCTTGAATCCCGCACAAACACATGAACAATTTTAAGTCCCGGTTTTTTATACCGGAGAATCGCGGGGTTCCCGTGTCTTCCGGCGATCTTGTAGGTTAATTCACTTAAGGGGCCGTCGGGATTGGCGGCAGCCACTCCTACTTCAAAATCTTCGTTGGTACATACCGGGTTCTTTTCAAATATAACATCGGTAATAAATTTCTTTTCCCGGATCTCATACTGTTGGGATTTTTCGACTTCCGGTTTGGGGGTATCCCACTGTTCACTGGATAATGACTGGAGAATACTCAGGTTCTCATCGGTCTTTTCTTTTTTTTCTTTTACGGCGTCGCTCTTCTTTCCCAGGAAGCTGAACCCCCATACGGCCAGCAGTATGATGGCGAAGATACCAATAAGATGTTTATTTTTTAAAGCCATAGATCCCTCTCAAGAAACTAGAATTTAAATAGGTGCCTGTTCCCGAAGATTTTATCCCGGGGCCATGCTCTGTTTCACGGGGTGCGACCCCTGCGAGGGGTTGAAACCCCGAGCTACAACACGTCGCCCCGCTGGGGCGATTCGGTTCCATACCAGAAACACCCCGGAGGGGTGTAGTCATGTAGCCTGGGGTTTTTAACCCCGGGTAGCCCCATGCTGATACCGATCCATTTCTATACACAGTTTCTCCCGTATTTTTTCCCGGCCATCCGGTGTCTGAGCGGAGCCGAAGACCTCTTAAAAAAAGTACTCTTCCTTATATAAGATATAAGAAAGAGTACCGCATTTACTGCGTAATGCAACAAAAAAATTATTAGTTGCTAATGTAGTAGCCGTCGGTCCACTCAATTGGCGTTACTTTTCCGAAGTAGGAAGATGAACTGGTTTGAACACCGACATTTTCTCCGTTCGGATTGGTAAATGAACTGAGCAAGAGGTGATCCGGAGCATTCGCGTAAGCGGTAACCGAATCAATATATCCTCTCCAATAATCACTCAGATCCGAAGACCTGTCGAACCCGAATGTGTTGGTAACCTGGTTGGCAATATCATCGGCAACATTGGGAGCAAAAATAGCTCCGCAGCCAACTTCTTCGTCTACCATTTCTTTGATTGAATCATACAGCGTTTGAGCGCACAGGGAAACAACACTGGAAGGAATGGTGGCAACATTCATTGTTTTCCCGGTGAAATAGTGAGCGTACCAGATAGTTCCGGAGCAATGATTTCCCCGTCCCTTTATCAAGTAGTCAACATCATCCAACTGCATCATATCAACATAGGCGTTAACCCGGTAATATCCCTGCAAGAAAATCATCTTGTCCGCTGCTAATTCAAGATATCCCCGGTAGGCGGATTCATTCGCGTCCGTAGGCGAAACAATAACACCGCCCGAAAGCTTAAACGCTCTTTTGTAATCTGTTGAATTGTTGTAGGTGGTATCAACGTCTTCCGAAATAATTCCGGGCAGGCCGTTACTCATTCCGTCGGGATCCAAGCGGTACGGAATACCGCAGCCGTTTTTATCCTGAGGGATCTCTTCGATGTACATTGTATTGTGACGAATAGTATACCCGTCATCAATAAGCAAACCGGAGTGTGACCAGTAATTCCCGAAAATAGCTAACAGATCGGCAATAGTACCGCCCGGGGTTCCCGGAGAAAGAACGATATCTCCCTTGAGCCCATTAATCTTGGGCGGCACCCAAACTGTCGCGGACATTAAAGTACCGCTAAACAAAATTATCATCATTAAGACAGCAATCTTAACGCACAGTCTCATGATAGACCTCCTATAATAATTATATTGATTTTCTACCGCATCCCCTTTGTTTGTTTATCCAGGTTCTGTGGTATATAATCCTTTATTTATGACCCCTCTCCGTGCCCGTACAGGGGGGACGGAGAGGGGTCAAAATTTAAATAAATTATTGACGAATAATTATCTCCCTGTTATAGTATGTTTTGTTTCCTCAAACCCTTATTAAAAAAATAACGATTAGAAGAGTGAGTGGTCAGTCATTTTTTAAATATTATGTCAGGAAGGAAGCAAAAGTCAATAGAAAAAGACCGTCTGGACGGTATTTAAGACTGTTTTTAAGGTTTTTTTCCTGAAAAACATATAAAAACCCTATAAAAGAGGGATTAAGGGGAGTCAATTATGAAAAAAATTACAATTTATATACTTTTGGTTTTAGCGCTCTTGCCGGGCTGTAGTGAAAACAAAGATATTCTTGCCACCTATTCCGGCGGTTCCATTACCAGGGAAGACCTTCACCGCAAGATCAAAGACGGGAAACTTTCTATTAAAGCTTTTGAAAAGAAAAAAGCCTATCAGAAAAAAGAATTACAAATGATCGCTATTGACAGGATTGCCATTCAGGAAGCCATGAAACAGGGCTTTGATAAAAGCGACCGGTTTAATTTTTTATTCGATGACGTGCGTTCCCGCTACCTGGGCGCCTTTCTCATGAACCGGGTTATCGATTCCAACGGGTACACTGAAAAGGCCGTTAAAATAAATCACATTCTGCTTAAAATGCAAATCGATTCCAATGGGGAAAAAAAACGGGTTCTTTCTGTTGCCCGCAAAATCATTGCTTTGCTTAACCAGGGGAAACCGTTCAAAGACCTGGCCAAAACCTATTCCGAAGATATTACCAGGAATAATAACGGTCAATTCGGTTATGTCATTGAGGGGATGTTTCCGGAAAAATATACCCGGGCCGCTTTCGCGCTAAAAAAAGGTGAGTACACCAAACAACCTGTTATTCTTGAAAAGCGGAAACGGGTTTTTATTATCCAGGCCGGCGATATCGTCAATCTTACGCCCCAAAATATCGAATCTGTTATTACCAATAAAAAAATGGTCGCCAGCTATAAAAAAATGATCCTGAGAAAAGCCAGGATCAAGTACGCGCAAAAACTGAAAAACGCTTCTGATGTTTCATTCAACAACGACCTCATCCTTTCCCCGGACCCGGCTGCCGTACTCTTCTCTATTGGCAATAAAAAATTCTCCATTGAACATATCAACAAAAGAATCAGTATGATAAAAACCATTTCCAATGTTAAAAACTCGCTGGAGTTCGAGGGCTCCCGGAAAAAAATTATTGATAATTATTTCATCTCACTCCTCCTTAACAGGGAAGCGAAAAAACAGGGGGTCCATAAAAACCCTGAATACCTGGAAAAAATTAACTTCATGAAAAATTTCTATCTTGCCGGTGACTTTATGGAATACCTGAGCGTTAAAGATATCTCCATTCCCAATGAAGATATTACAAAAGAATATAACCGGAATAAAAACAAGATCTATTCCAGGGTTGTGACGCGGGGCAGCAAACAGGTCCGGGTTCCAAAACCCTTTAACGAAGTCAAGAGTACCATTGAAATGTATCTTATTAATTCCAAAGCCCTGCAATTCCGGTCTCAGTGGATAAAAGATATTCTGGCGAAATATGAATATACGGTTAATGATGGGGAATTAAAAGGAGTTTAAGGGGAGGTAATCGGTGGCCCTGCGGGCCTGGTTATCGGTTATCGGTTATCGGTTATCAAAAAAAGGATAAAACCGGGGACAATATTTATGGGAATAATTCACAATAAAAAAATTCTGTTTATTGGCGGACCAATTCTTATCCTGGTTTCGTTCCTGAATATATTTATTGTTCTTACCACGCAGCCCAATGTGAAAAAACAGGAGAAAGCTGTTTCCATAGCCTGCCCGCCGCAAAGCGGGAAGTGCCCCCAATTGCTTAACCGGTCAATTGTTAACTCCTCAGTGGAACTGGGGAAAAATTTTATTCTCAATCATCAGCGTAAAGACGGAACCTTTAACGCTTCTTACAATTGGACCAACAATACAACAGACCCGGGTACGGCAAATCAGGTCCGCCAGGCCGGTTCACTGTGGGGGCTGGTCCTTTTGCACGGGCACAACCCCGGTCCACGGACTCTGAAAGCCGTGAAAAAAAGCATTCGCTTTTTCAGGAAAAACTCCCGTGAGTCGCCTAACGGGACAAAGTGGGTCCGGTATCCCGGTGAATCCGCGGGCGCTGCCGGCACTATTGCTCTCACGGTCCTGGCTCTCTGCGATTTTCTTTCATCTACGGAAAACCATTCCGTGAACAATCCCCGCTTCCGGGAATCCATTACGAACGATCTCAATCTCTATCTCTCTTTTTTGTTAAGCCTGAGAATGGAAAACGGCCACTTTTACAAAAATTACGATCTTCGTACCGGGGCCGGTTCCGGCGCGCCTTCGCCCTTCTTCGACGGTGAGTCCCTTCTCGCTCTTATTAAAGCTTCAAACTATCTTAAAAGAAATGAGCTGCTCCCCCTTATTACAGAATCTGCCGATGCCATGTTCTCCCGGTACAAAAGCACTACCGGTTTTTTTCAATGGGGCGCGCTCTCCGGTTTTGAACTCTCCCGGCTGCCCATTCCCAATGCTTCTCTCTACGCCGGCCGGGTTACGGTCCTTGCAGATTGGATAATTGATGAGTACCGTCTTTGTGAACAAAAAAACAACACTGCCATTGCCTACAAAGGTATTATCCACGCGTACGCGATCGCTAAAAAAAATAACAACAGGGCTCAAATGAAAAAATATCTTTGCTATATAGACCGCGGACTCTTCCGCTTAAACACCTGGCAGGCAGGGTCCGGTATGGAAAACAGGTTTTTAAGAAAGCATAATGCCGATAACAGCTCTTCAAGGGGCGGTGTTATGAGCCACGAGTCCGACCCCTTATTGAGAACTGATGTTACTCAGCACCTGGCTCAAGCCTTTGTTTATGCCGGCCGCTTTGTTTATCCCGATATTTCCACTGAAAGTACGAGGCCGCAATGATTGAAACTCTTCTTCACGACAGTATCGGCTATCCTTACCTGAGGTATATTCTTAATTACGGTATTTACTATCCCTTAATTCTCACGGCGGTCCTGGTTTGTCTTGCCGGTGTCTACGGGAGACTCATTGCCCTGGGCTATGACAAAAGATTGATAAAAAAATTCATCGGGATCCTTGTTATTTCAGTGTTCCCGGCCGCGGTTCTCAGCGCCAGGGCCGCGAATATGTTTTATCATCCTCCTAATTTATGGAGCGTTTCGTTTTTCTTTCAAGAGCTCTTCTCCGGGCAATTTGTCACCTTTCACGCCGGGATATTTCTGCCCACTATTATTGTCCTCCTGCTCATCTATACTATGAAATTAAAACTCGGGGACGTGAGCGATACCTTTTTCCTGTATCTTCCCCTTGGCCACGCTATCGGCAGAGTGGGCTGCCTCCTGGTTGGCTGCTGCTGGGGCAATGAGCTTTCGTTTTTCCTGTTCGGCTCTTCCTGCTCCTTCGACAACCCCACGCCCCTGTACGCGATCCTGCTGAACCTCGGCCTCTTTTTTGGGTTGCGCTTCCTGTATACAAAGATCCATTTCTCCGAAAATACCGCAGGTTTAAAAGGTCTTGTATCAGCCTTCTATCTTATTCTTTACGGAAACATCCGCCTTGTTATGGAAGTCTTTCGCAGAGAACTGGTGTTATCGGGCGGGCTTACCCAGGCGCAGGTTGTGGCTGTCTCTTTTATTGTTGGCGGCTCCTGTATCCTCGTTTGGCTCCTGGTTAAAAACCTGTTCCTTGAGCGGGAGAACGGCGCGGCTCTCTTTGAGGAAAAGAAGCCCCTCCTTGTTTCCCTGTTTGGTTTTCTTGGTATGTACTCTGTCATTGCCGGGGTTTCTTATTACCTGCTTATTAACCAAATTGTTGCCTGGCCCTTTTTTCGTATCGAAACCCTTGACGATGCTTATCATACTATATTCAGTTATGCTCCGTTTGCTGGTGTGGCTATGCTTTCCATGGTGTGGCTCCGGGTCTCTAAAATCCCTTCCGGTCCTTTTTTTGAATGGAAAAACTTTTCCCGGGTTTTCTACATTGGCATTGCCGCCAGCCTCGGGTACTCTCTCTATGTGCTCGTCCCCATGAAATTCGGGTTGGCCCGGTTTGAGTTCTGGCCTGTTGTTCTTGTGCTGAGCGTACTCAATGCCTATTCCGAAGAAATTATTTTCCGGCTGGTCTTTTTTCAAATCCTTAAACGCCTCACCGGTCATTTTATCGCCGCGAATATTTTCCAGGCTATTTTATACGCGGTACTCCATTATTTTATTGGCGGCTTCTGGTTCGCGCTGCCAGCGCTTGTTTACGGTTTTATTCTGGGCTATATAATGGAAGAAAACAAGAGTATTTTACCGGGGATTATTTGCCATTTTATTATCGATCTTGGAGCTATTGGCGGACCGCTTTTGGTGTAATACCGGGATCTATTTTGCGAAGATGCTCCGGCCAGGGTTTGGTTCTGAGAGACGTTGCAGTGCAACGCCTTTACTGGCTGGTTTCTGGCCAGGGCTATGGACACTCTGAGGAGGGATGCGATCCCTGCGAGGGGATCGGTACGCGTACGGGCACGCCGCGCCGTGCCCTCTGTGGTGTTGATCCGGGACAAATCTCCGGAAACCAATCCGTAAAGCCGTTGCATGCAACGTCTCTCTTCCAGGAAACAAGCCCTATTTAATAAGAGTTTCTTGAGAGACAATAAACAGAGTGAACGCTTACTCCATTTGTATTAATTAATTTTTTTTCTTGCACTGAAATAATTATTATGTATAATGACTGATAAGTCAATCATTATACATAATTTTAAGGAGGTCTCTCTTGAGGAAAAAAAACAAAAATAATTCTCTAAAATTTTTCCCGTTTTTTTTCGTATTTCTGATGCTGGCTGCTGGCGGTTTTATTACCGGTTGCGACGATGCCGTTCCCGAAAGCATTGGAGCTGAATCCGGTGATTTGAGTCTTTCCGCTTCAGTATTGGAAAATAATAAATGTGTCACAGTTAAGTCCGAGACTTCAAACGGCTATCTTGTGGCGAAGTACTGGTTCGGATACAAGTATCATGCTTCAGGATCGTATAACGAAAGAGCAAAATTCTTTCTAAAGCCTACAGGATTCGGCACCTATATTCTCTACGATCAAAACGCCGACATGCTTGTGGCCGACGGCGGTAAAAATACCGGCAGGTGGCACCATGTGAGCGATAAGGCCGAATGGCGTCTAAAGTCTCTTGGCGGCAGCCGGTTCGCTATTCAATCGGTAAAAGAAGGCCGGTGGCTCAGCACCTGGCACCAGGGATGGCCTTTTTACAAATGGCATACCGAAGTCGTAAGCGATTATAATACACGCGGAACCTGGGTCATTGAAGCCGCAAGCGGGTGTACGGCGTTTCCCGAATCAGAAGTTAACGCCCAGGTTACGGTAACCCAAAAATCTCCCAACAGTTCCGTATGGGGATTTGCCGATATTCACACCCATATTTTTTCCAATGAAGGTTTCGGCGGTCTCCTGTTCCAGGGCAAGCCCTTTCATAAACTTGGTATCACCAAAGCCCTGGCCGACTGCACCGGAGCTCACGGAGTAAACGGTATCCTTGACAATATCGCCAATATCGCCGACGGCCGTTTCACTCACGACACCAGGGGATACCCGCACCTGACGGGATGGCCCATCAGGGACAGCTCGGATCACCAGACTATGTATTATAAATGGATCAAGCGGGCCTGGCTTGGCGGCTTACGCCTTATGGTTACTCACGCCGTTACCAACGAACTGCTATGCCAGTTCGCGAACAAAGCAGATGGATACTCCTGCGACGACATGGAAGCCGTTGACCGCCAGCTCGCGCAGGTTAAAGAAATGGAGAAGTATATCGACGCTCAGAACGGCGGTCCCGGCAAAGGCTGGTTCCGGATTGTCTACTCCCCTGAAGAGGCCAGGACCGTTATTAACAGCGGAAAACTTGCCGTTATTCTTGGAATAGAAGTAGATTCCATTTTTGGCTGTACACCGGACGAATGCGATATTGATACCCTCAGTGAACAGCTTGATGTATATTACGATAAAGGCGTAAGAAGTATCTTCCCCTTACACCTCTGGGACAACGGTCTCGGCGGCGCGTCAATGCAATTACCCACGCTGCAAAACCTGGGAAACAAGATCGTAACCGGCAACTACCTTGACCTCTACGATTGTTCCGCCCAGGGCTATGAATACCAGGAACCGCTTACCCTGTCGGAACCGCTGCAGGCTCTTTTCGGCAGCTTTCTTCCCGTTCATGAAGCGGCAGACGCCCATTGCAATTCCCGCGGTCTCACTGACGCCGGGGATTTCTTCATTAGAGAATTGATCAAACGAAATATGATTATCGAAATTGATCATATGAACAGCAAAACTATTAATCGTGCCCTTGAAATTGCCGAAGAGTACGACTATCCTGTTGTGGCGGCTCATACCGGTCTTAACGATATTCAACACGGCAGCGCGAATCATGAAGGGCAAAAAACAAAAGCCCATATGGACCGTATTCGCGACCTGGGCGGTATTGTTGCCCCAATTCTTATGCAGGGCGAGCCCCATACCTTTGCCTGTTCCGGCAGCATTGAACAGAACTGCAAAGAGTCATCAAAAGGCTGGGCACAGGCCTATCTGTACGTTGTTGAACAGATGGGTCCAAATGCCGCTGTTCCTATGGGTACCGATTTCAACGGCTTTATTCACATGCCCGCGGCCCGTTTTGGTGATAAGGCCTGTGTGGACAACAAGGAACAGGCCGCGTTGCAGACCAACCCTGTTGTATACCCTTTTTCTTCTCACGGTGAAGCCGGAACTTTTCAAAAGCAGCGCACTGGTGAACGGGTCTGGGATATCAACTATGACGGTCTTGCTCATTACGGTCTTCTTCCCGATTTTATTCAGGATCTAAAAAATATCGGAATGACAGACCAGCAATTAGAACCGCTTTTTAAATCTGCCGAAGGATATATTTCCATGTGGGAAAAAGCCCATAACCGTTAATATAAAGCACGGGATCCGGCAATTGCCGGGTTCCGTGCTGTTACTTTCCCGGCTTGACAAAAAAATATCCCCCTGATAGTATTGCGAGACATACATTTACTATAATCACAAGGAAATCACAAGGATAATTATATGAAATTCACCTGTGTAGTAGAAATTGATTTACCTGTTGAAACGGTTATTGAATTATATGACAGCCCTGAAAACCTAAAAAAATGGCAGGACGGATTTGTGAGCATAGAACACTTGAGCGGCAGCCCGGGTGAACCCGGCGCAAAGTCCAAACTCATCTATACAATAGGAAAACGTACGATTGAACTGATTGAAACTATTATCAAAAAAGACCTGCCCCGGGAATTCAGCGCCCTGTACGAAGCTGAAACCATGGTAAATACCATGAAAAACCAATTCACCTCTCCTGATCCAAACCGGACAATATTTGATATGGAAATTGAATATACAAAATTTAATGGAGTCATTCCCAAGATGATGTCGTTTTTTATGCCGGGAATATTTAAAAAACAGACTCAGAAGTGGCTGAATCAGTTTAAGACGTTTGCGGAGGAAGAAGGTTCGAAGCAACAGGCGTGACAGCAGCTTTTTTTTGTTTGATCTTACTTTTTAACGTGTTTATATTTTTTTATAAAAAAAACAAACACACCTATCAATAACGAATTACAAATTATGCAAATAGCTGCGGAAAACTCAACATTACCCGGATGATACTTCTTGTAAAGATCTGTCTGCCAACTTGCATGCTCTACCATCATATAAAAACGAAAATTTAACAGAATCAGAGTTGGTATAAAAGCCGCTAAGAGTGTTAGAAACCTGCGCCTGAAAATTGTTAACATTATTATTCCAAAACACGCTCCAATTACTATGAAACCGGAAGCAGAAACATTATCTCCATTGTTAATATAAACATTAATTTTCAGATAATAGCCCAATACTGAACTTGCTAACAAAGTAAGAATAAAAATGAAGATAAAAGCAAAGATAGATTTCAGCACTTCCATTTAGAATGATCCTTATAAAAATTTCTTCTTACATAGCTTAATTGAAGATTTAGCCGATTATCTGTGAACCTGTCAAACAGATTTGACCCGGACATGCAAAAAAAACCGCATTAAAGAAAAAAATATACATTAATCATTGCCAAAAAGAGAAAATTTTATTATCTTTTTAGAGTCAAACAATAAAATCAACATTAGAAAGACCTTTATATTGAGGTAATTCAATGCCGGATTTTAGCAAAAAGAAAATGATAGCAGCTTTGTTTACGGTAAAGCTCACTCTCATTGGCGGGTTTCTGCTAAATGTCTTCACCGTGGCTTTTTACTACATGGAGGAGTTCGGCGACCAGGAGTTAGCCGACCAGGAGTTCGACAGCTCGGAACGATATGCCTTGATGGCGTTACGATCCGGTAGAACGGGTAGTACGGGCCATACTATCCCGGAAGATGTATTCATGAATATAAAAAAAATCAGCAATTCAATAAGTGAAAAATCCAATTCGCACTGGGGAGATATTCTTGGCGGTATATCCTCTGCTGCTGATGCCGATATATCCGGTACTAAAAAAACCGGGTCAGAGGACGGCATAATGATACAGACCGGTTCCGGTAATATTCTTGTTATACCGGAATATCTTCATCAAAAAGGATTTGATTTAATTTCAGACCTTTTGAGATATTCAAAACAAATATCCCGGGAAAAAAACCGGCCCGGATTTTACAGCCGTCTCATATGCAAGATGAACAATGAAGTAATCATTATTGACCACTGCTATTCAAAAGACTCTAAGGAAAAAGTCTATGCAAAAATAATACGGAATCATTCAAAAAAAGCAGACTACCGCCAGATAAATATAAGAACATTTAAGTATCATGTAAAGCTCGATCTGCCTTCGAGTTTTTATTTTATACCACAATATGAACTGTTTAGAGAAACAGTAGGTTTAAAGTAGGGGAGAGGCATGCCTCTCCCCTACTTTAAGAAATTCTAAAAAAAAGGACACAAAAATGAAAAAAATCGCTATAATAATATGTTTGATATCATTCTCTATTTTAACCGCATGTTCCGGAAATCTTGAAAACTCCGATGTACAGCCGGGAAGCCCTTCCTCGTGCGACGCGATCCAGGCCGTTGATGTTTCCTCTCCGGATAATACTGTAGGCTCCGGCACTTCAGGGAGTTGTACGGAAGCAGCGCTTCAAACCGCCCTTGACGCGGGTGGAACTGTCGTTTTCAGCTGCGGCTCTTCACCAGTGACTATCACCCTGACTTCTCCCTTAATTGTCCCACAAGATACTGTTCTTGACGGCGGAAGCCTGGTTACCCTGAACGGGAACAACGCGGTACGGGTACTGTATAAAAAACGGTTCGTCAATTTTACTCTTCAGAATATTACGCTCAGCAACGGTATCGCGCCCACTGTTATAGACGCGAGCCTTGATACCGACACCAGGTACAGCGGCGCCGGTCTCTTCGCCGATCTCGGCGGCTCTCTAACCGTTATCAATTCCACTTTTTCAAATAATACCGCCGTAGACCAGAGAAAAGATTATGGCGGGGGAGGCATCTACGTCTTCCTGGTACCTGAGGCAAAAATTTCGGGCTGTACCTTTAACGGGAATAATGGAAGCAACGGCGGAGCAATCGGCAGCCTGGGCAGTGACCTTACAATTATCAATAGTACGTTTACCGGAAACGGAGCGACCGGGTTGAACGCGCAATCGGACCCGGGCGGCGGCATTGGCGGCGCTATCTACATTGACGGAGTTCACCAGAGAGGGAAAAACAAACAGCTTTACATCTGCGGCTCAACGTTCGACGGCAATACAAGCACCATCCAGGGCGGAGCTCTCTTCACCCATTTCTACGAAGGCACCGGCTCCTCCGGTGAGATTAACCGCTCCACGTTCAAAAACAATGTTATAAATAACGCGAGCGATAAAGGGCTTGGCGGCGCTGTCTATCATCAAAACGGTATTCTAAACATGTATAACACTACGATAAACAATAACACAGCGGAATTTATGGGCGGCGGCTTATGGCTCTACACACTGGAAAAGGCGAGCATTGTCAATTCAACCTTTTACGCGAACACCGCTTCAAGAGTAGATCCCTCAGACGGTTACGGCGGCGGAAAAGGGGGAGCAATCTGGATTTCCCGGGGGAATCTTTATATTTTCAATACAACTATCGCGGAGAACACCGCTCGTGAATACGCAGGCGGGATATTCGCTTCCGAAAGCAACTGTTCCGTGCAGCTAAAGAATACAATTTTTTACCGTAATACGGGCTATAACGAATACCTGGGTTTTAACTGCAACCGGGAAATGTCGGACAATGGAGGCAACCTCCAGTACCCGCAGCAAAAACCCGGGTATACACGGGACGACCTTGCCTGTGCCGGTTCTGCGGTTATAGCAGATCCCCTTCTTGGATCTCTTACGGACAACGGCGGCTCTACAGAGACAATGGCTCCTGCTTCAGGCAGCCCCGCTATTGACGCGGGCTCTTCCGATTTCTGCCCGGACACTGACCAGCGGGAATATTCCCGGGACAGCAAGCCCGATATTGGGTCTGTTGAGAAACAATAACGATATATCGAAACTGGAGAGCGAAAACCGGTTAGAATAAAACTTGATTTTATTTGCATACCGGTTAGAAGAGATGTTCAGCCCATTGGAATTGGCATTATGATTAAAGTTTATTAGACTTCCCGGATCTTGTTAGTTCCGCAGAGAGGGCAGAAAAGACTTTCTGCTTCGGTTCCGGTATAAACAAATTCATCCCATTGGTTGCTGCATTCTTCGCATACCAGTATCATTTCCACAACATCCGCTTCACCGCTTTTGTCGGCATCGGGAGTTTTACCAGCTTCTTCTTCACTGTCTATGATACTTTGCTCTCCAAGAGTTTCTTCCGCCATGACTTCTTCATAGAACTCATCTTCATATACTCTATCCTCATAGTCCTGTTCATAGTTATAGCTCATTTTTACCGCCAAATAATTTTATAAGATAATTTCAATACATCTATAGTTCAATTTCATTTAGGAAAACAACGGAATAAAAATAGGGATATTTGTCAATAAAAAAATATGAAATTCTTAAAGTCTGAAACCTGAATTATTATTGACGAACGGGAACCTGTATATAACAGTACATTTATATACTGTTTCCTGTTTATTGTGCAGCTTTTTGCTTGATTATTTTAAACGAACAGAGGTTATTATTATGAAAGATACTCCATCATTTGATTATTCCGCAATGGATACTCCGCAAATATCCGCGTACCTGTTCCATCCCCGGCCGGAATCAAGGGGGGGTTCTGCCCCGGATAATAAACAGGAGTTGGCTATTCCTGTAGAGCAGGGAGCTTCAATTGGAGCAAATTTCTTTGGTGCTCACCAGGAGATGCCAACAGTACTTTTCTTTCACGGCAATGGAGAGATTGTGGCCGACTATAATGACCTTGCTCCCCTTTTCAACAGTCTGGGCATTAACTTTTTTCCCGTGGACTACCGGGGCTACGGCCGCTCTACCGGGGAGCCTTCGGTTTCCGCGACTATGAAAGACGCTCACGCCATTCTCAAATTCGCTAAAAACTGGCTCAGTGAAAACGGCTATACCGGTTCTTTTATTATTATGGGCCGTTCCCTGGGAAGTGCCTCTGCTCTTGAGCTTGTTACCTATTATGGCGATGAGATCGACGGTCTCATAATCGATAGCGGGTTCGCGTATGTTTTGCCGCTGCTCAAGCTTATTGGTATTGAGACTGAAGAGCTCGGTCTTTCTGAAGAAATGGGATTCCGCAATTACGAGAAGATAACAAACTTTGACAAACCAACACTGGTAATTCATGCCGAATTTGATCATATAATTCCTTTTAGCGACGGGCAGGCCCTGTTTAATTCTTCACCTGCCGCTTATAAAGAATTTATTACGGTAAAAGGCGCCAATCATAATAATATCTTTATGTTAGGGCTCGAAGACTATATTGGCGGGATCAAAAGACTCGTTGAGGAAGTGCAGTAAAGGGATAAATCCGCAGGGTCGAGACATGCCTCAACCCTGCGGAAACGTTATGAGAAGTTATAAAAAAAATTAAGCTGTCTTAGCCTTAACCCAGGGCTTGCCCATGGGAAGGACTTCCCTTCCGGCAAGGTCATTGATAATAATTCCTGCCATCATATACCAGGCACTCAGGGCACACACCATCAGTTCAAACCCGGCAATGACATTCCACCATTTCGGAAAACCAAAATGACCAATATCGAGCAGAATAAACCCGATCAGGAGAAGCAGAAAAGTTATGGCCATTGCTCCGTGTATCCTGACAGCGCCAAACAGCATTATTGCGGTATAGAAGGTCCATGCAAGAAGATACCAGCCCATATCGTATCCTTCAAGTTTATATATTCCCTTATTATTAAGAAGCCATATAATTCCTAATCCAATCCAGAACGCGCCATATGAAACAAAGGCACTGTATCCAAAATTATTTCCCATCTTTTGTTCCTGGAATCCCGCAATCAACTGGGCTGCTCCCCCAAAAATAAGTCCCATTGCCAGAACCGGTCCAAGCCCGCACCATCCAACATTATGAAATTGTAAAATAAGAGTAGTAAGTCCAAATCCGGCCAATCCCACAACTGCGGGATTCGCGTTTTTCTGTTCAGCCATGTATAAATCCTCCTGAAGCTCATTTAATTTAAAATTATACTGTGTTTTGACAAACTTTGTATCATAGTTAATACAATGATACAAAGTTGAAAAAGTTCTATTTTGTCAACCAAAACGCCGATAATAAATAAAAAATTCTATTGATTTCCAGAACCATTTCGGAGGAAAAGGTGCGAATATTGATTAGAGGCGGAAGTGTTTCTGCCGGAAAAGGAGTAAACAGGAGCTATATTGATATTCTTCGAAGCAGCCTTGACCGTCCCAACATTGAAATTATAAACCGTTCTAATGAAAAAGACAGCTCTTTTGACGGAGTATGGTCATTCGCGCAGGATATAGAACCTTTTAAGCCGGATATCCTGATGCTCCACTTTGGGATTGACGACGCCTACCTGCCGGTTTATAGATCGGAATTTAAGGAAAATCTTGTTCAAATTGTCCGGCTTGCGAGAAAAAAATTCAATCCCGAAATAATATTATTGACCTCACATGCATTTGAAAACCAGTATGACATGGATGCGATTAATATATACTACAGGACTATCAGGGAGGTTTCTGTAGATTTGCAGTGCGAAATGATACCTGTTCATACCTATTGGGCAGGCTGCTTCCTTGACAATAATGAAAAACCATCCGGATATCTGCAAAATGATACCCGGTATCCCAATGAAAAGGGACATGAAATATACGCGAAAGTGATATTACAAACACTTTCCAGAGTATTGGATATTTAAAAAGAGACCGGTTCCGGTCACAGGAGGAATTATCATGGGTGTGATAATAAAGGACATTCAACGAAACAGCAGAGAAATAATCAGGATAGAAGTTTCCGAATTCAAAGGAAAGGAACTTATCAATTTAAGGATCTGGTATTCGGCTATGGACAATAATACGGGAGATGTTATATACAAACCTACCCAGAAAGGAGTAGCTCTCAACATATCGGAATTTGAAGAATTAAAAGACGGGATCGATAAACTGGCAAGCTACATCAGTGACAGGCAGGCCGATATTGTTCCGGAACAGCCAACGGAATCCCCGGAATCGATTACGGACGAGGATGACGATAAAAAAGATGAAGAGAAAAGTGGAGATGTAGACTCTCTAGATGCAACTGAAGAAGATGCTGAAGACGAAATCGAAAAGTAAGAGCCGCCAATCAATGACCGGTTATTGCCAATAACCGGTTTCCGCTTATTTTTCCGGATCACTCCACTTCTATTATTCCTTCCTCATACATCATTTTGATGGAATTGACACAGGCCCGTTTCGCCTTATTTATCTGTATCTCATCATGAAGAATATTTGGATTCACGATTCCTCTCAGTATATCTTCAATAAGAAACTTCACCGCGTAGGGCAGGCTGTCCAGCACCCTGTCTCTATTCTTTTTCTTCAGTCCTTTAAGCGCCGTTGACAACACCGACCATCCCACGCCAAGCAGCAAATACAGGTAATCACTTTCTTTTTGAAATCCTACCAGCAGGTAATCAAGGCTTTCATGATCGGGATTCAGCATTTTTATCCGTTCTTTTCGAAAATTCAACACAAAAGAAAGGCGGGCATTAATTATATCCCGGTACTCCGGCGATAGTGAGCGAATATCATCAAGTTTTCTTTTTGATATATACTGCTTAAAAATATCGAGGTATTCATTCCGGTCTGTTTCATTTCCGGAAACCGCTCCGGCTATTGTCATATCATCACAAATCGATAGTGTTTTATACAAAAGATTTTTCTTTATCATTTCATCGATCCACTGGCGGAAATCTTTTTTAAACAGCAGTTCAATATTCATCAATCTCCTGATATTTTCCTGAATCGTTACCATAAAACGTGAAAACCCAAAATCGATCCCGCTTTTCATTAAAAAATAAATGGCTTCTTCTACGGTATAGACTCCCATTGCCAGGTCTCTCCTGGTAATACTGTTGCTTCCGGTATAGCGTTTTTTCTCTTCCAGTACGTCCCGGACCCGGTTCTTGGAAAGTCCTCTTTTAATCTTGATCGAATGTTCAGGGAAAGAATTTATCATGAGAAAGAGCTGGTAGGTCGTGAGACTATTCATCCGCTGCAGCTGGTTTATCAATTCTCCCAGCTCCACTTCATCCGAAACCTCAAGGAGCAGCTTTAACCCGGGAAAAAGATTTACCGGGTTTTTAAAAAAAAGCAGGATCTCTTCTTCTATGGTCTCGACAGTGGAGTCTTCTTTTATTTGCCGGGAAAAAAGCCTGAAAAAGGGTATGGGAAGCAATATGCTGATATAACTCTCCGCTCCCGGGCTTCTCACTGCCGCATCAACCTGCTTATACCCGGAAAGAGTACCTGCCTCGCCCCTTCGGTATTCTACGGCAACTGCCTTTTTCAATAAAATACTCAGCAGCGAAGTAAGCTCTTTTGACGAAGCTTGAAGATACCGGGAAAAAGCGTTTTCCTCTTCCGGGGTAAAATCATTCGCGATAATACAAATATCTATTTCATGTAATGATGTTTTTAAGCTAAAAATATGGCTATTTTCCGGCGGAGCTGCCTGCCCGTCCATTATGGAAGAAAACGCAACCTGGGCTTTATCCGCCAGGGTGCCCGCGAATATCTCAAAATTGTTTAATAAAATATTTCCTAATATTCGTGAAGCCGGGTTGTATATCATAGGTTCGCTCCTGCTCTCTCAAGAAACTCTTTTTGCTTGTGCGCGGGCGTAGAAGCATGGGCTCTTTGGATTGCTGCGGAACTCCCTCCGGTCAAACAGTCCTCACAACCCAAAGAGCCCATACTTCTACGCCAGATGCAGCCCGCAGTACTA
>JAAENB010000490.1 GCA_024224995.1 bacterium
GCATCCCTCCTCAGAGTCTCCATAGCCCTGGCCAGAAACCAGCCAGTAAAGGCGTTGCACTGCAACGTCTCTCAGAACCAAACCTTTGCCCGGAGCATCTTCGCTTCGCAAAAAACAGACCCCGGTATCACCACAGTTTCTTTCGTATTTTTCCCGGCCCTGCCGGGTCGGCACTCGTCACAGAGGGGCAAACCCCGGAGCCGGAGCCCGGTCACTGAGCGGAGCCGAAGTGCCCGGGTTAGGTAGTCTTTCTCAAGACTTTCCCAAACTTCTTCTTTTTCTCAAAACCCTTATTCCCAACAACGGGGCTGCCGTTAATGAATACATAGTCGATCCCGGTAACGGGCTCTGTCCGGTCTTCCCTGTCTCTTATGGTCTCCGGATCGAACAGGACCAGGTCCGCGAAGTATCCTTTTCTTAGCTCGCCCCGCTTCTGAATCCCGATCCTTCGGGCAGAGGCTCCGGTCATGCGATGCACGGCGTCCGCCATTGACATGAGCCCGTATTCGCGGCTGTAGGTGCCGAGTATCCGGGGAAAACAGCCTGCTGCCGCGGGATTCTGAAGCCCTTCCCGGGTTACGAGGGCGTCAGTTTCGAAATGACAGAGCGGATGCGCCATGAGTCTTCCTGTTATGCTGTCCGGGCCAAGCCCGTCGTAATAATCGGCCGTAAGTATTCTGGCCTTGCCCTCGGATTTTTCAGTAAAATCAATAAGCGTATCGATCACATCAAGTCCCAGGTCCCGGGCGATATCGGAGAATAACATGCCCTCGTATTTTTTATACGGTTCATACCAGGCGCTGAGAACTCTGAACTTCCCGGAATCGAATTTCAAAAAATAACGCGCCGCAGTCAGGTTCATCTTCAGTTTCCGGTACATGCTCCGTTTGCCGATATTATTGGTAAAACCCTCGATAAACCAGTGCGGAAATATGGCCAAAATTCCGGTATTTCCATAAAGATAGGGAAACCCGTCAAAGGCGATATCGACCCCCTGTTTGTACGCCTTCTCGATCATCCCCAGACAGCGATCCGCTGTTTTCCAGGTTGGTTTAAAGACGAATAACAGGTGAGAGACCTGTAATGGTACGTCTACATCCCGCGCCATGTTGATTACTTCCCGCAAGGCGATCACGTTATGCGCCGTTCCTCCCGGTATTATGGGGTAGAGATCGGAGAGCGCGTTGTATGCTTTGAGATGGGCGGTGACGATCCCTCCTCTCCGTTTGGCTATTGATGCAAACCAGTTGATCTCGGCTTTGGGGGCAAACATGCCGGGTGGATAGGCCAGCCCAAAGGACAAGCCAAATACCCCGGCATCAAAGGACTCGTCCAGGGAATATTGGATGCGCCGCAAATCGCTCATAGTGAGCCGCTCTGCCGAAAAAAGCCCTTTAATAGTGGCCCGCAAGGCCGCATGACCGGCCATATGTGCCATATTACAGACGACTCCCTGCGTTTCGAGCCGTTCAAAAAAGGAATTCATTGACGAATCACTTTCTTTAAAGGGGCCGTCACAGAGGAGTACGGCAAAGTTATGCATATCGCTGATGTGATCTTGAAAAAGCGGCGCAGGCGAAAAACCGCACTGCCCCGTTACCACAGTGGTGATTCCCTGGGAAATGACCTGCTCCATGGCGTCGAAATGATCGGGTTCATTTAAAATGAAATCATAATGCGTATGTATATCTATAAATCCGGGCGACAGAACCTTTCCCTCTCCGGATATGGTCTTTTTGGCGCGCGGCAGCCGGGTTTCCCTGCCCCGGATAATCTCGGATATGGTGTCTTTTTTAACCAAAAGCGACCCCTCATAGGGCGCGTTCCCGGTTCCGTCAATGATGGTGGCATTTTTTATACAATAATCATGCATGATTTTCTCTCGTTTTTTATTTTGTGGGATTATGTTCATTCGCGCATGTATATCAAAAAAATGCAAGCAATTTAGAGGAAAGTTTTTAATCGCATAGACCGGCCGGCTGCACGGGAGGGGCTCATCTACTGCAAGACTTATATGTATTTAGTTAAGGTAAAATTAATAATTAGCTATTGACAATAAACAATTGATTATTACTGATCATAAGAGGAGACGGAATTCAGGTCATTACGATTTAGATATGAGTACTTATATTTTTTGATGGAAAAGGTGTGATCACATGGGGACAAGGGCAAAAATAAAAATAGAAAATAAAGGCAGGATTATATGTTCCAGGTATTACAATATGGATGGACATGTAGAGAACTGGGCTCCAATGCTTATTATAGCCTTAAATCAAACTACCTCGGAAAATATTTTGAAGAATAGACAGTTGTTTCAGTTTATGTTTGATGACTATGAAAGTGACGATGGTTTGAATTATCTATGTAAGGTTGAGGTATCGGATGATGACTACCATATAACAATAATCAATTATAATAAGGAATTACTTTTTGAAGGAACATTAGATGAATTTTCTAAAAAATATGATGAGATTTATTAACGCTGGTCGAGTCGAGTCCATGACTCACCCCGAACAGTACTGCCGCTTATTATAAGCATTCAATTGTTCATAGCAGCTAAATCTATCATCTTCTTCCCTTTATAAAAAGGAATTATAAAAGGGAAGAAAACTAAATAATCAACTATCAATCTTCATTAAAAAGCTCAATGAAGCTCTGAGACGCAGGGAGAATTCCCAGGTAACCAACAGTTTCCGCGGCATGCTTAATCTCATCATCTTTCGATTGTTCTTCTTCAAGAAAAAATTCAAAAGAAGCCGTAGAGATATTCCGCATCCGAAAACCCGTAGTATCGGTGCCGTTTGTACTTTGCATGGCTGCGAAAAGAACCGGTGTTTCTGCAAAAGCCTGGTTTACAAAATCCCGGTAATACCACTCTTCAACATCAGTCTCGGGGTTGTCGAAATCCCCTGAAAGAATGTAAGCACTGAGCTCCATGCCATTGTCAAGAGCAAGAGTCCCTTGAGACAGGGCGATCCAGCCAACAGCTTCGCTGCCATGAGTTTTACCAAGGTTCTCTTCACTTTGCAGATAGAGGGAAAATCCATTGATCGTAATATCATCCTGCCTGGTCACGGCTGCAGTGCTGTCGGAATTAGTCTGTACCTGTGAGAGCACAACCGGTGTGTCACTAAATGACCCGGGAAAAGCGATTGTCTCTTTAGTACTTCCCACACTACCTGTTCCGGCCTGTAAAACAGAACCGTCGGACAATTCAAAGGTTCCGGCTTCCATAACAAAATAATTCAGTGTTTCACTGGAATGAGTCCCGTCAAGATAATCCCACTCCTGCACCTGGAACTGAAAGCTGCTTTCCGTGATATTTCGCAGCCGCGTTGTCACCGGCTGGCCGCCGTTATTGGTGACAACCTGCATAATAACTACAGGATTTTCAAAGGTATTGGCCAGGTTCACTGAGGTCCACTGATCACGGTCCTGCTGTTGGACAGATATTTCCCCGCTTTCTATATTAATAGATGCCGACGGGTCATCACCGGGAGCGGTAAGGGGCACACAATTATCCGTTTCAGGAGAACGCAGGCTGTCGACATATTCAACAACAGTGGGATGGAAATGCATAACAAAATTTGTAATGCCGCCTGAACAGGCGTGACAGTAACTCATTATGGTTCCTCCCCAGGCCTGGGAACAATCCTTGTCATCTCCGGAAAGACCGCAGCCGTCAATAGGCGGATCGTAAGAATGAGTATGGGGAGAACCAAAAGTATGACCCAGCTCGTGAGCCAAAACAATGGCATCCCAGTTTCCTGAAGAATGATCTTCTAAGGGACTGGTGAAATTACCATTAATCCCTGCCACAGCGTACCCCGCATTCTTATTGCATATGGAATTCACCCATGCCAGGCCGCCGCCCACTAACTCCGAGAGCATAATGGCTGAATGCCGCTCAATAGCATATTCGGGATTACTTTCCGTTGACCATCGTTCGCGGAATTGAGTAAGTAAATCGTTAATTCCATTGTCGGCGTAGCCGTCATTTCCATCGGGCCATAAACGAAGATAGCTTACATATAAATGAGCGTTAAACTCATTGAACATTGGTGATACGGCCGCAAAGAGAGTGAGGATATAGTTCTCAGCAGCTTCCGTATCTCCGTCAAATTCGTCAACCAGGCCTGCTGTTGTTTCTACGGCAATTCGATAATAATCCAGGCCATTGGAATTCCCGGATGATAGAGTTTTTGAAGTTATCCCGTTTACAGAAGTAATAACATCGGGAGCTCCGGGGAGCTGCAGAGCCGCATCCTTCCAGGTAGACGGGAGAAAATCTTCGGCATGAGCATCATACGATAAGATGTATGAATCCTTAGGAGAATGGGTAATGACTCGCTTTATGCCGCCCACTGCATTCCTGGTGTAGCCCTGGGCACCTTGCGGCGTAAGGGCAAGAAAAATAGAGTCTCCGCTCTCTTCTATTTCACCAGTCACAACAACAAGGTTTGGCTTGCGGTGAATTCGTTTGTAACCGTGATAGATTGCGGTATGGCGGGCAAAGGTTTCAACCTTTTGGATATTGGTGATAGTGGTTCCTTTGCCTGGCGTAAGAGGAAAATCACTAATGGCTGCAACATCGTCACTTTCAATACGCTGCTTTAATTTTTGAAAGAGACCGCGGTCCATTTTCATAAAAGCGTAATTGCTTTTTATTGATTTCCCTTTCGCGATCACGCTTGCTGGCGCTTTACTCTCCACAAGGGGAGACGGAACTCTCTTTCCGTACTCAAAACAGCCGGAATAAATAAAAATTGAGCTTAACAAAACAGCTTTTAAGTATTTTTTAAACATTTGGATTCTCCTTTTATTATTAATCTTATTAATCTGCCATTACAGAGCCGATTCCCAGGAAACTAACAGTTTCATCGGCATGCTTAATACTTTGCATGGCCGCGAAAAGAAAAAGACATGGTCTCTACCTCCATTTAGTAGTTTTTATTTGTTTAGTTAAAAAGATGCGATTTGGCCAAATCATAATAATATAACAAAACCACCGGTAGTTGACAATACAGATTTCATTATTATGGGCGGGTGAATTTCCGGGATTATAATTCTGTCAATTACAGGGATGCTATTCGATCTTATTTTTTCGATTTGCGGAATTCCCGCGGTGTTTGGCCTGTTTGTTTGACAAAGCCTGAGTTGAATGTTGTTGTGGAGTTAAAACCTACGGCGTTACAAATTGATGTGATTGACCTGCCCGGTTCTTCAATAAGCATCTTCTTCGCTTCTTCTATTCGATACGTATTAACATAGGCGTTAAAATTAACTTCAAGAACGTTATTAAGGATTTCCGACAACTGGTGCTGATTGATCTCCAGCTCCCGGGAAAGGCTTTTCAGGGTTAAATCCTCATCGGCGAATGCCTTTTCCTTTTCCATGATATTTTGTAATGAATCAATGATTTTTGTTACATTGAGATTATTGAGTTTTGACCGGTTGTATTGTGATTCGTTGATTTGAATTTGAGAATTCTCAAGAAAGTGAGGATATCTTTTAGTTAAAACAAACAAGAAACAGAGAAAACAACTTGATGCTGCCATTGATATTTGAACCAGGGTCTGAGAAATGAAATCTCCTATTAAGGAAATTGTACAAATGAAAATTACTACTATTGAATAAAGCAGGGCTGTGAAGATTGCATCTTTGTTTTCTTCTTGTTTCCTTTTTAATAAAGAATAAGAATTTTTCAATGGAGATAACATCAAAATAATCAGTAATATTTTAGGCAATACCTGTAAAAAATAAATTATGCTCTCATATCTCGACAACCCGGTAAATTCATTGCCTGTCATTGTTTTAAATTCCAGCGCTGCTGCTGTTATGTTTAAATTTTTAAAGAATGGCAGGATTAACAGTATTATCGCAAGTAGAGATAGCATAAAAAAGAGACCTGCTGTCGTTTTTGTTGCTTTTTGCGGCGGGATCATGGTTGACTTATTGAGTACTAATATAAAATTTGAAACACAGAAAACTGCCATGATGTGTAACGGTATGAAAATTGATTTTATTAAAAGCGCATACTCGCTTGTATCAAATATTCCTGTTGCGTGGCAAGACGTTGTAAACGCTGCCGCGCTAAAACCACCGACGGTGAGAGCTAAAATATAGGTTGAAAGGGTATTGTCTTTCTTAAAAAATTGGGTAATGGCGAAGAGCGCGGATAAGGCTGGTCCAAAAAATATTAAGAAAAGCATAAATTGCATTTTATGTATCTCTCTCAAGAAACTCTTTTTGCTTGTGCGCGGGCGTAGAAGCATGGGCTCTTTGGATTGCTGCGGAACTCCCTCCGGTCAAACAGTCCTCACAACCCAAAGAGCCCATACTTCTACGCCAGATGCAGCCCGCAGTACTA
>JAAENB010000491.1 GCA_024224995.1 bacterium
CAAAAAATAGAGACCGAGCCTTAAGCCCGGTCTCCCTTCGAACTATAAAACCTGTTAGAATATTTATTTGAGTATACACTTAGGTAGTCTGATTTGAGGTGCAAGTGTCCCCAAAAAAAATCGGTGGACGCGTAAAAAATCGAATGCAGAAAAAAATATGAGCGAAGATATGGCTCTTCTTGAAGCTTCGGGAGATATTGCTTTTACGTATATAAATGGCTTCAGAGATACACGGATTATTATTCAGGAGGCCATTAATGCTATTTCGGAATTGACCGAAGACAGTGACATGAATATTTTTTACCTGGTTGCCATTCAAAATTATTCATACCGCCAGGCTTGCCAAACGCTGGGTATGGGGAAAAGAGCGGTTGAATACAGGTATAAAAAAGTTATTAGCAGCATTCTTGATTTTCTCAAGAATGAAAAAGGAATAAAAAGTTTTGAGGAGTTATTACATGACTGAACCGGACAATAAAAAAGATACTCTTGATGAATTAAATGAATTATTTGAAAAAACCGGGCTCGTTTCCGAAGTTTCCAGATCTCACATGAGAGCGATTAGAAAAAACAAAAGGAAATCGTATCTCAACCTTCTCAAACAAGCGGGCGAATATACCATATGGGAAGGGATTACCTCATATGTCTACTTTGGCTTCACCCGCTTTGGTTTTCAGCTCTCCACATTACAGAGCAGCATAATTATTATTGCCGCTTCTGTTACGGCTGCCGCGGCTATTAGCGTTGGCGGTTACCTGGTTGTGAGCAATTTTATTAGCAATACGCCGGTTGAAAAGACCGTGCTGCCGGTTGAGAACGTTCCTGCCGCTCCCGCGAATACCGGAAGCCCGGAAACGGTTAAAATCAAGCCCAAATTTACCTTGAACCTGGAAATTGGCGGCGTTAATATCGATAAAAAGATCATTCCCGGTATTGTTAAAAAAATCGATCTCTACTTTAAAAATAACAACCTGAGTATTGATAAAAAATACTTCCTTTCCGGGGAGATTATCTTTGATGAGGGCGTGTTCGCGGTCAAAATGACTGCTTTTGACTATAATTCTGAGGAAAAAATCTTTCTTAAAAACAAAGAACTAAACAATGCTAATGAATTGTATCCTTTTTTCCTGAACATGTCCAAAAAAATTGCTGAACAGGTCAGGTAATTTAAATCAGGTATACAAAAGGTTATCTTTTACAATACCTCTTCGGAGGAATTAGCCCCTGGTACGGATCAGGAGACGAAAAGCAGCATTATTGTCAAAAGCCGTAAAATTTACAACAGGCTGGAATCTATTATTTATTCCAGCAAGAATTTTAAGCTCATTGAAAATGACCGTATCCGGGACCTGGCTAAAAAATTCGGCGCCGTTAAAATGAGCCTCTTCCCCTTCTCATAACGTGGGGTTGGAAACCCCTCGCAGGGGTCGCACCCCACGCTATGAGAAGGGAAGGGATTTCTTCAAATTTTCGGTAGCGGACTCATCATTAAACCGGGCGGTTGTAAAATCAAGACCTGTTTGTATATCGGGGAACAGAAAAGGACTCCGTGTGAACGGAGCCCCGGGACGAGGTGTTTATAGAAGCCCACCCAAATCTAAATCGGAAGTAGAGTCAAAAAACCTGAAGGCAGCTCCAACGGTGAAATAGAGCCCCATTGAATTGATACCCGGGTCAGTTCCGGCCTGAGTTCTATCGTAATCATTTTTAACAAGAGCAGAACTATCCATATCGAGTTCAACACTTCCTGCTTTCACATTCATATCCAGGGTAATAGTATGAGTCCATCCCCCTTGCGCAAATATCTCAACATTTCCAAAACAAACACCGATAGAAAGAAGCGCCTGGTAGGTAAAACCCATCATAGTAGCTTTTAAAGCATCTCCATCACGAATAGTTCCTTCTGAAAGAATAACAGGAGCTGTATAAGTACCGGAATCATGATGATTCATCTGACTAGCTGTTCCCAGGTCTATCATTACGTAGGAACCACCAAGCTTTGGAATAACACCAATATAAAAGACACCAAGATCAATAAGTTTATATTCAAGCCCTAAAAATGCGTTAAAATAATATGACCCGGAAGAGATATAATAAGCACTTCCATCAAGAAGGATACCCAGATCACTTAAAAAATTATATTGAATCCCAAGATTAATCCCCGGTTCATATCCTTTTGCTTCTCCCTTTTCAAAGTCTAATAAAATTCTCCCTTCTGAACCTCCACCGTTGTAACCGGTATAATATACACCATATTTCTCCCAATCCGAAGCATTTATAGGCACCATATCATCCGTTTTATAATCCAGCATAGTAAACCCTGCATAAATCTTAACCCTCTTATACGGCTCCTCCTGCGCGAAAAGCCCCCCTCCCCCCACAATCAGAACCAAAACAACAGCTATCAACATAAAAAATATTTTTCTCACTAAACAAACCTCCTGGTACAAACTTTTTTTCATAATTTAAAAACAATTTCAAGGAAATCCCAATATGCCCCCCTCCACCCCCTCCTGTCAATAAGATAACCCCTCCCCCGCCCAAATGAGAATAAACGCTAGCTGAGCGGGAATGAACAACAGTATTTCCCCCATTTGACTCTATATTAGAAGTTATCCTCAAAAATTTGAACTTTTTTTCAGAAAATCAAAAAAAATTCCATTTTCCTTTCATGAAAAGGCCTTCCCATTCGTCTTAATAGTAAGGGGATAAAAAAAGTTTCAAGTTTGAACTTCAAACTCAAAAAAGACGGAGGACTTATGTATATAGATACAACAATACACATCAACGTTAAACTTTTAGAGGAAGTGGAAGCTGCGGCGAAGCAGCTGAACTTGTACAGAGCGAAGTCGAAGCAGATGTCACGGAGCGATATTATTATTTTGCTTCTGGATAAAGTGAGGGAGAGAAAAGAGATTTCGCTGGAGATGTTTAAGCAGATAAAGTACCAGTTCAGGGATCTTGCTTGTAATTGGAAGCGGATTCACGTTTACCCGGAGGTTGAAAAATACGAGACCTGGCTCGATTTACGTAAAATTTCAAAAAGGTCTGTTTCCCTAATTATAGCCATAGCCATAAACGAGCACCTGGACCAGCTGATAAAAGAGCTTTCCTCTACCGAAAAACCCGGGAAGTCGGATAGTTATCCGAGTGACTATCTTTTTTTAGCAAGGGGAACCGGCGGAATACAGAAATTCGTCATTTATTGGGGCTTTCCGGAGGAGATTCATCTGGAAGAACACTTTACGTAGGAACAGAATCAACCCCAAAGACCGTTTCCCATCAAAAAAACGCAACCTCAACGGATGAGGCAGGTACTGCTGTGCCCAAATGAAACAGTTGCAAGGAACAAGGTGAAAGGAACAAGAAAAAGAAAGCCCGTAAAGACGTTGCATGCAACGTCTCTAAAACAGCCCCGGCAGCAAAAATCCGGGTTTAATGAGGACCGTACTCTTTTCTCATAACGTGGGGTTTCAAACCCACGTTATGAGATCGCAGGATCACGCCCCACGTTATGACGGGAAGGCTCCTTGATGAGTTCATCCCCCATAGTGGAACCGAACCTTTGCGGGATCGTGTATCATCGTAAGAAACTCATTACCGCAGAATCGCACTTCATAGTAGGGAACTCATCACCGCAGGATCGCGCATCATCGTATGGGACTCATTACCGCAGGGATCGCGCATCATCGTAGGAAACTCATCAACGCAGGATTGCATATCATCGTAGGAATCTCATCACCGCAGGATCGTACATCATCGCAGGGATCTCACCAACGCGGGGTTATCTATCATCGCTGCACGCAACGTCTCCCTTCCTGATAAACCAGCCCTGCAAAAAACTCCCCGCAAAACCAACCCGTAAAGGCGTTGCATGCAACGTCTCTCCCTCGCAGAAACCAGCACCCGGCAGAATCCCCTGAGCAAG
>JAAENB010000492.1 GCA_024224995.1 bacterium
AGCTTCCTGATAATATTAACAATCTTCTGCTGAGATTCCTCAACATCACGAAGACGGATCGGGCCCATAAAGTCCATATCCTCACGAAGCAGGGCGGCGGCACGTTTGGACATATTCCGGTATATTTTTTCCTGAACCTCGCCATCGACCCCTTTTAGGGCTTTACCAAGATCCTGCATATCGACTTCCCTGAGAACCTTCTGAATAGAACGGTCGTCCAGAAGAACAATATCCTCAAAAACAAACATTCTCTTTTTGATCTCTTCCGCGAGTTCGGGGTCTTCTTCTTCAAGCGCTTCAATAATGATCTTCTCTGTACCACGGTCTACATTATTAAGAACTTCAACAACAGCGTCAATACCACCGGCAGAGGTAAAGTCCTCACTTGCCAGGGTAGATAGTTTTCTTTCAAGAACCCGTTCAACTTCCCTGAGAACATCGGGAGAGGTCCGGTCCATTTTTGCAATCCGTTTGGCAACATCGGCCTGGATCTGGTGATTCAGGCCCGAAAGTATTTGAGATG
>JAAENB010000493.1 GCA_024224995.1 bacterium
ATACCCGTAAGAATAAATATAATAATAGATCGTTTCATAGTTTCACCCTGCCCTTTTATTTCATCAGTTCCAATTTGTTTATTATCTTTTTTAAATCTTCAGCAGCATCTTTGTCCAGGGAGACTTGCCCGGATTTAAGGATCGTGTTAATAGACCGCATCACCTGTTCTCCCGAATGCTTGAGCCGGTCCGAATATGCCCCAAGATCGGCTCTCTGTTTGGTTATTCTCATGAGAGCCTCATCAAGAACTCCAATACTGGAATTTGCCTGCTCAGGGGTGGAAATGGTAAGGATCGCCGATTCCCTAATCCAGGGAGATCTCAGGCTCAGGCTCCCGGCGGTCATGGTTGAGATATATATCCGTTCCCGCTGGTTCATATTGGGACCAACCTGGAACCATATTGAAGATTTACCACTAAATCTTGAAAACTCGCCCGTTAACACCTTAAAATGGTTATACTCTCCCTGTGACGCCAGCCTGTCCACCTCATCCACCAATGCCGATATTTGAACCTGGAACTGCTGCCGGTCCATATAGTTGTAGATGCCGTTTGCCGATTTTACGGCCAGGGCTCTCATTTTCTGAATAACATTTTGTGTTTCCTCAATATAGCTATCGGTCATATTGATCATGGTCCTGGCCCGGCTGATGTTATCCAGGGAAGCTCTCAGCCCATGGAGCTGAGAAGTCATTTTGGCGGAAACCGAGATATCGGCAAAATCTACCCGGGCTGTTTTATTGTTATTCTCTTCATTCGGAATGTTACCATCTGCCGGTGTCTTTTTAGGCTGCCCCGCTTTTGCCATAGTATTATATGCTGTTGCAGCAAAGTGTGATATAATCATTGAATAGGCCCCTTCAGTTCAGTGATATCTCATTAATCATACTTGTATTATCGGAAAGACCGATATAAAAGAGAAGTTATTCCTTTCGTTTATATTTGACAAAATCAATGTAAATTTAAAAGATGGAATATAAATTAATCCCTTTTTTGGAGTAAATAAAATGAAATATCCCGCAAAAGCCCTTATAATCCTGTTAATTATCTTTACCGCAATAAGCTGCAGCAAACCCGAACCGGAACATGTATCGAATACTGAAATAAAACACATACCGGACCCTGAAATAGAAGTAGAAATGGAATTAGACCTGCAATCAGCACGTCTGAGGAAACCAAATATCGACGAATTCACCTTAACGCCATTATGCCGGGCTGCCGCGAATGGAGATATTGAGAAAATTCGTTTGCTCCTTAAAAAAGGTGCTAATATCAATGCAGATTGTTCCCATAAAACCGATAAAATCAAGATAAAAGCATTAGGCGCGGCTTTAATAAAAGGAAGAAAAGATACGGCGATTTTTCTCATAAAAAAAGGAGCCGACGTAAATACCGGGGTTTACGGAAAATGGCCTCCCCTGATCTTTTCGACCTGGGATGGAGATACTGAAATGTCCCGCCTCTTAATTGAAAAAGGAGCAAAAGTAAACATCGCGATTGAATATGACTATACTCCTTTGTATATTGCTCTGGAGAAAAAGGATATTAAAACAACAACGCTGCTTATAGAAAAAAAAGCTGATGTTAATGCTGAAGATAAAAACGGAAACACTCCTTTGCTTTATGCTTTATCGAGAAAGAATGTTACGGCAGCAATGTTACTCATAAGAAGGGGAGCAGCGGTGAATGACAGGGATGAAAACGGAAACACTCCTTTGCATTGGGCTGCGTTTTATCAAATAACCGGCGCGGTAAAGCTGCTCATAGCAAAAGGAGCGGACGTTAATGCTAAAGACAGCATTGATCATACTCCTTTGCATAACGCGATACGATACGGCAACGCCGGAGCTGTCCGTTTACTCATAGAAAAAGGCGCGAATATTAACGCAATAAGCAGATCGGGCAACACTCCTTTGCATACCGCGGCATACGAAGGAAAAACCGGTATAGCCCGGGTTTTCATAGAAAAAGGAGCCGGCATTAATGCGGCCGATAAAAGCGGAAGAGCTCCTTTACATTGGGCCGCGCTGAATGGGCATGTAAAAACAATTGGTTTCCTCAAAGAAAAAGGAGCAAATATTAATGCCCGGGATAAAGAAGGACAAACTCCTTTATATTATGCCTTACGAAGAGGGACTAACGAAGCAGTAATACCGCTCATAGAAAAGGGAGCACAAATCAATGCCATCGATAAAAATGGAGAAACTCCTATACATTTTGCTCTTAGGATAGGCAATGAAAAAGCAATACTGTTACTCATAGAAAAGGGCGCGAATGTTATTGCCAGAAATAAAAAAGGAGAAACGCCTTTGCACGAAGCCGCATACGAAGGAAAAACCAATACAGCCCGAATACTCATAGAAAAAGGAGCCGACGTTAATGCTAAAAAAATAAATGGAAGAACTCCTTTGCATGAAGCCGCATGCGAAGGAAAAACCGATACAGTCCGTTTACTCATAGAAAAAGGAGCCGACGTTAATGCTAAAAACAATAATGGAAACACTCCGCTGCATTATTCTTCACAGAGATGGGATGATAGAGCAATAAAGATGCTCATAAAAAAAGAAGCGGACGTTACTGCTAAAAACAACGAGGGAAACACTCCTTTACATTATGCTGCATGGGCAGGAAAAGTCGATGGAGCCGGGTTGTTCATAAAAAAAGGAGCCGACTGTAACGCGAAAAATTCGGAAGGAGACACGCCGTTACATCTTGCTGTATGGAAACAGAAATTTAAAACAGTAGCTCTGCTCATAAAACAAGGAGTCCCTCTGGACGTAAAAAACAAAGAAGGCAAAACTCCTGCGGATATTGCTAAAAATAAATCGTATAAGAGAATCACTAAATTGCTTCAATCAACCAAAAGGAGTAATTTATAGGGCTCGGGGTCGGGGCTCAGGGCTCGGGGCTCACATCCCCAAAAAGCCAACCCGTAAAGACGTTGCACGCAACGTCTCCCTTTCTCCAAAACCACCCCTCCGTCAAAAACCTCAAACCCCTGTGCTGAGCGGAGCCGAAGCATCAAACTTCAAACTCCCAACTGTCTTCAACCCCCTTCCCCATCTTCACCCCGGTTTCATAGTCGGCGTTAAGGGCGTCCATATCCCGGGTAGTTCTGCCGGAGCGCATATCTTCGGGCGGGGCGATTTCAATAAGAGAAAGGTCTTCGGGCGGGTTATGAATAAAATCAAGGGCCTGCCGGTAAGAAGCGGCTTTATTCTCCAGGGCCGCGCACAGCTCCGGGTACTTCCGCATAAAAAAGGTGGTAACCCGGGTCTCTAACCCTTCTTTTTTGTTATAACTCGAAGGCCGGGACCGTATAACAACGATCTTCCGGGCGCCTTCTTCATAGGCTTTGATCACGGGAATGGCATCACCAACACCGCCGTCCGTAACGGGTCCCCGGGCTGTTTCAACAAAGCCCCGGTAGATTACGGGCATGGAGCTGGATCCTTTCATAAGCAGGGACATATCTTCGGCAGTGGGTTTAAAATAAATGGGCTCGCCCGTTTCAACGGAAGTGGCAACAATAAGAAATTCCTTCTTTTTTTCAGCGGCATAACGAACCGCAGCCGCGGCGTCAAGGGTCTCTTCCCGGTCAATGGTATCCCAGAGCCAGTCCAGGTCCATAAGGTGCCCGCCCATTATAAATTTTTTAAGGCTGATACACTGAGAGCTGGTCATAAGATTGGTAAAGATACGATAAGTACGCTGATATTGCCCTGCCAGGAATGAGCCGATATTACAGGCCCCGGCCGATACGCCGATATACAGATCAAAAGGATCAAACTTTTCCTCAAGAAATCCGTCCAGAACTCCGGCAGCGAAGATCCCCCGCATACCGCCTCCTTCTATAACAAGCGCGCTTTTCATGAAATTGTCCTCTCTCAAGAAACTAAAATTAAAACCGGGGCTTCCTTCATAATAACGAGGGGCTGGAAGCCCCACGCTATGAGAAAACCCATCACCCTGGTGAACTTATTTATAAACAGAGCCTGTTCTCGAAGATATTATCCGGGGCTATGCTCTGCTGCCCCATTGGGGTTAAAACCCCGGGCTAAAATTGACTCATTTTCAAAAACTTTTGCGCTCCTTTCGGAATCTCCATAGCCCTGGCCAGAAACCAGCCAGTAAAGGCGTTGCACTGCAACGTCTCTCAGAACCAAACCCCTCGCAGGGGGCGCACCCCTTGCCCGGATCATCTTCGCAAAACAGACCTCGGTATCACCACAGTTTCTTCCGTACCTTCCCCCCTCCCCGGCAGACTGTCAAGAAAAAATACCCCCGGTCAAATAGTATTGACATTTTCCCAAAAAAAGGGTAAAATCTTGCGCATGAATGGCATAAACAAAAAATCGACCGGGAGCATGAGCCGCTTATTATTTATTACCATTTTCTATGCTATTATCGCACTGATGAGCACTCTTCCGGCAGCCGCATCTATAACAGAGACCATTGTATTAAACAATGAAATTCATCAGTACGACCTGGGAAAACGGGTAGATTATCTTGAAGACAAAACCGGGAAAATGGATATCGACGATATTCTTTCGAATGAACCGGGACAGGTCTTTACCCGGAGCACAATGGACAAACTCAATTTTGGTTTTACCGGGTCCGTATACTGGATACGGTTCCGGGTGAAGAACGAAAACCGGGAAATAAATAATTACCTTCTTGAAGCAGGATATCCCCATCTCGATGATATAGTTCTTTATTTCATTGATGAAGAAGGAAACAGGGCAACAAAAACCGGTTCCGACCGGCGAACCTTTAAAGAACGCGAGGTGCTGCACAGGAATTTCATCTTTAAATTCAACATCCTCCGGGGAGAGGAAAAAACTGTCTATATGAGAGTGCGGACAAACAGTTCATTCCAGGTTCCCCTTAACATCTGGGAACCGGTCGCTTTTGCTGAAAAAGTAAACCGGGAACAGACAGGATTGGGAATATACTACGGAATTATCCTGGTTATGATCCTGTATAACCTTTTCATCTTTTTTGGGATCAGGGACAAAACCTATTTATATTACGTAATCTTTATTTTTATTTATGCGAATGGGCAATTATCCCTGAATGGCCTGGGGTTTGAATATGTGTGGTCCGATTACCCCCTGGTCTGGAATAAAAGTGTGGTCTTTTCACTTATCCTGGGCTTTTCCGGCATCAG
>JAAENB010000494.1 GCA_024224995.1 bacterium
AACAAAATAGCATTGCGAGCTGCATCTGGCCTGGAAGTATCCCCCTCTTCTAAATGTGAGGACTGTTTGAGCAACGCGAGTTCCGCAGCATTTAGAAGAGGGGGATACTTCCAGGCCCGCGCACAAGCAAAATTTAGTTTTTTGAGAGAGACCAGGTATTAAAATGATACAATTTTCAATAGACCGCGGCGGTACTTTTACCGATATATACGCGGAGCATAACGGCACGGTATACATTAAAAAGCTGCTCTCCGAAGACCCGGCGAATTATAGCGACGCCTCCAGTGAAGGGATCCGGCGGGTCATTGAGGAAATAAGCGGGAAGCCCGTGCCAAAGGACGCTATTCCGGCCGAAAAGATCGGGTGGATACGCATGGGTACCACTGTTGCAACCAATGCCCTGCTGGAGCGGAAGGGTGAGAGAACGGCCCTGCTAATAACAAAGGGATTTAAAGACCTGCTTGAGATTGGCTACCAGGTACGACGGGACCTGTTTAACCCGGATATAGAAAAATGGGAAAAGATCTATGAGACTGTGGTGGAGATAGAAGAGCGAGTTATCCCCGGTAAGAATGGATTCCAGGTTCTTGAGGAACCTTCCACTGAGGATATCAGCAATAAACTTACTGCTCTTAAAAAGCAGGGGATCAGGAGTGTGGCAGTGGTCCTTATGCACGCTTACGGCTTTAACCGTCATGAACAGAAGATCGGGAAGATCGCGCGGGAACTGGGGTTTGCGCACGTGGCGCTTTCCTCTGAGGTTATGCCGGTAATAAAAATAACCGACCGGGGATATACCACCGTTATTGACGCCTACCTTACGCCGAAATTGAAAGAATATACCGAAGGCTTCCGCAGCGGTTTTGCCGGCACTGCCCGGGATGTGTCCCTGCTTTTTATGCAGTCGGCCGGAGCTCTTGTTGAAGCGGAAAAATTCCGCGGCGCGAACGCTATTCTTTCGGGACCCGCCGGAGGGGTGGTTGGCTACGCGTCTTCCTTCTATGCAGGCAGCCCCATAATCGGGTTTGATATGGGCGGAACCAGCACTGATGTGTCCCGTTACAACGGCAGCTACGATATTTCTTATGAAAATACCCTGGACGGAGTACCCATAAGAACTCCTCATGTTGATATACTGACGGTGGCAGCCGGCGGCGGTTCACGGCTTTTTTACCGGAACTCGCTTTTTACCGTGGGCCCTGAAAGCGCGGGCTCCCATCCCGGACCGGTTTGTTATAAAAAAGGAGGCCAGGTAAGTATCACGGACGCCAACCTGGTTCTGGGCAGGATCGTCCCTGAGTTTTTTCCCGCGGTATTCGGTGAAAATGAGAATGAGCCTCTAGACCGGGAAGCGGCGCGCGCGGCCTTTCAAGAGCTCACCGAAACCATCAACAGTGACTATACAAAGCGCGGCCTGCCGCCTCTTTCCATAGAAGAGGCAGCCCTGGGTTTTATAACCGTAGCAAATGAGAATATGATAAAGCCCATAAAAGAAGTATCCACTGCCCGGGGCTTTGAAATGGCGGAACATATCCTGGCCTGCTTTGGCGGAGCCGGTCCCCAGCACGCCTGCGCCATCGCCCGGATACTGGGCATCGGGGAGGTTCTTGTTCACCGGTACGCGGGAATTCTTTCGGCCTATGGGATCGGGAAGGCGAATATGGGCAAATACGCGAACAGGACCGTGAATATGGAATATGGGCCCGGCATACAGGCCTTACTTGAGCGTGCCTTTGAAGAGCTCATCCATGAAGGGCTGAACAGCCTGGGCGCGGAACCGCGGGAGAATATATCGATCCGGAAATACCTGGCGCTTCGTTTTGAAGACACGGGGAATTCACTGGAGATTGAAGAACCGGCAGACAAAGACTATGAAACAAAATTCCGGGAAGCGCATACCCGGGAGTTTGGTTTTGATTTCGCGGAAAAACCCATATATGTAGACGAAGTACGGGTCTATATACAGGCGGCAGTGGAACAGGGCGCCAGGGAAAAAATAGCCCCGGCCGCGGGGGAAGCCCTTTCCGTGAAAACGGCGCGGGTGTGGTTTAACTGCGGCTATAGCGAGACCCCGGTATTTCTCCTTGAAGAGCTGTTCTCCGGCCACCGCATACCGGGCCCGGCAATGATTATCAACAATACCTCCACGATCCTTATAGAACCCTGCACCCTGAGCGAAATTACTGAATTTGGCGATGTCCGGATCTTTATTGACCCCTCGCAGGGGCCGCACTCCGGGCAAAAAACCTCGAACTCTTGTGCTGAGCAAAGTCGAAGTATTGAACCTCGAACCTCGAACGTTCTTCAACCCGATTCCATTTCCCTTGCGGTTTTTAATAATATCTTTACTTCCGTGGCGGAGCGGATGGGGCGGGTGCTGCAAAAAACAGCGGTGTCCACGAATATAAAAGAACGTCTCGATTTTTCCTGCGCACTCTTCGACGGCAGGGGAAACCTGGCGGCAAACGCGCCCCATATCCCGGTTCACCTGGGCTCAATGAGCCATACGGTTACGGGGATTTTGGAGAAATTTGAGGGTGATATCCATAGCGGAGATATTTTTATTACCAACGCGCCCTATGAAGGCGGGTCGCATCTTCCGGACATTACGGTAGCAACCCCCTTTGTCCGGGACGGGACGCTTCTTTTTTGGGTCGCTGCCAGGGGGCATCATGCCGACATTGGCGGCATAACACCGGGGTCAATGCCTCCTTTTTCGAATTTGCTGCGGGAAGAAGGAGCGGTCATAGAAAGTTTTAAGATTGTTGAACGGGAACACTTTAACGAAAAGAGGATCAGGGAGCTGCTGCTTGAGGCGGGAGCACGGCGTATTGAAGATAATATATCAGATATCAAGGCTCAAATCTCGGCCAACCGGAAAGGGATTGAACTGCTGGAAGAGACGGGAAAAAAATATTCTTTTGAGGTCCTTAGCGCTTATATGAGCCATATCCGGGACATTGCCGAGGATTCGGTTCGAAAGCTGCTCGCCAGGCTCATCCCGGACACAACACTTTCTGCCGTGGACTATATGGATGACGGAACTCTTTTGAGCCTGAAAGTCTCAAGCAACAAAGAGACCGGGGAAGCGGTTTTCGATTTTTCCGGCTCCGGGATTGAGAGTTTTTCGAATATCAATTGTCCCATTGCAGTGACCTCATCGGCGGTGATGTATGTTATGCGGGTTATGATTGCTGAAGACCTGCCTTTAAACGGCGGTTTTTTAAGGCCCATTCGGATTGTGGTTCCCGGCAGTTCTATTCTAAACCCTTCGAAGTATGCAGCTGTTGCCGGGGGAAATGTTACCACGTCCCAGCGTATTGTTGATCTTATTTTCAGAGCGTTCCGCTATTGTGCCGCATCCTGCGGCTGCATGAACAATGTCAGTTTTGGCAGTGATTTTTTCGGCTATTACGAGACCATAGCCGGGGGAGCCGGTGCCGGAGACGGTTATTCCGGCGCGAGCGCTGTTCATACGCATATGACCAATACGCGAATTACCGATCCCGAGATCCTGGAAGACCGCTACCCCGTAATATTACGCGAGTTTTCCATTCGTGAGAACTCCGGAGGAAAAGGACTCTATTCCGGAGGAAAAGGGGTTGTTCGCGAGCTTGAGTTCCTTGAAGAGATAAAGGTGAGCCTGCTCACTGAACGGCGTTCCTTCGCTCCCTGGGGAATGGCAGGGGGAGAAGATGGAAAACGGGGACGGAATAGTTTGCTGAAGAAAGAGGGAGAGCAGTACCGGCAGTTGAGCCTGGGCGGGAAGTGCGTGGTAAGGGTTGAGCCCGGGGACCGGGTGCGGATAGAGACGCCGGGCGGGGGAGGGTTTGGTTCTTCAAATTGACAATTATTAATGAAAAGACTCTAATATGTGTACTACTCCAAAGGACAAACCTGTCCTTGTATACAGTCGATTTTGGGTTGACAATAGCGATTTTTAGTAGCATAATTAAAGAAGGAAGTTCTATCTTTTTAGAGCGCCTGACCCTGCAAAGCAGGGAAAAAATAGGTCAGAAACTAAATAGCATTGCGAGCTGCATCTGGCCTGGAAGTATCCCCTCTTCTAAATGTGAGGACTGTTTGAGCGGAGCGAGTTCCGCAGCATTTAGAAGAGGGGGTGCTTTCAGGCCCGCTTACAAACACAATTTAGTATCTTGAGAGGACAGCAGGTATAAATGAAATCGTTTCTCCTGAATCTTCGGATCCGGTATAAGCTTTTTTTAGGCTATTCTACGATCTTTTTACTGCTGAGTTTGTTTGGCGGTTTTATTAGCTATTCCCTTATGCATAAAACAATAGAGGAGAACCTGAATAGTGAGCTGGAGAATATTACCGGTACAATCCTTAATATGGTTCGAACAACAGCGAATACTTCCATCAAAAATCATCTCCGTGCCGTAGCGGATAAAAATAAAGAGATCGTTGAATATTTTTATAATAATCATAAGGCCGGTGGCTGGTCGGAAAGGCGGGCACAGCAGGCCGCGCGAAAAGTACTGCTCTCGCAGAGCATTGGCAATACCGGGTATCTGTATTGCATTGATAGTAAAGGGAATGTTGCCCACCACCCCAAAAAAGCATTGCTCAATACCAATGTATCTAATTTTGCTTTTGTCCGGGAGCAGATGAAGCGTAAAGAAGGATATATTGAATATGAATGGAAAAACCCGGGGGAAAGGTTTGAAAGACCGAAAGCTCTGTATATGACCTATTTTGAACCCTGGGACTGGATAATTTCCGTCTCCACATACAAAGAAGAATTTACCGAGCTAATAAATGTTGAGGATTTCGAGGATAGTATTCTTTCACTTCGCATCGGAAAGAGCGGCTATACCTATATTCTCAATAGCAAGGGAGCAGTTATTATTCATCCCAAACTTTCCGGAAATATTTATGATCTGCAAAATGAACAGGGAAAATATCTTGTTCGTGAAATATGTAAAAAAAAGCGGGGGAAAATAGTCTATTCCTGGAAAAACCCCGGAGAAATGTTTTCCCGGGAAAAACTGGTCTATTTAAATTATATTCCGGAATATGATTGGATTGTGGCATCATCGAGCTACCTTGATGAATTTTACAAGCCCCTGGTAACGATCCGGAATATTATATTTATCACCGTAATTGCCACCCTTATCCTGTTTCTCCCGTTGAGTTTGTGGCTTAGTTCCAGTATTACCCAGCCCATACAGCTGCTCAAAAACCGCCTGGAACTTGGCTCTGCCGGAGACTTAACGGTTCGAATGGATATTCAGTCCCATGATGAAATTGGCGAGTTGGCCGGTTATTTTAACAGTTTTATTGAACGGTTCGAACGCTATAAGAATAACCTTAAGGCCGAAATGAGTGAACGGCTCAAGGCCGAAGATAAATTAGCTACAGCAGGAAAAAAGTACCAGGGTATTTTTGAAAACGCGCGTGAAGGAATTTTCCAGGTAACGCCCGAAGGGAAATTTATTACCGTAAATAATGCTTTCGCGAAAATCTTTGGTTTTGACAGCCCGGAAGAGGTTATTGACACGGTTCTCTATAACAAGGAATTTTACCTGGATCAAAAAAAGGGTGAGGAAATAGGGGATTTGCTTAAATCCAGGGGGTTTATAAAAAACTTTGAGACCAGCAGCTATACCAGGGACGGTAATATTGTGGATCTTTCCGTTAACGCGCATATTGTCCGGGATCAGTATGGAAGAGTTATGTATTTTGAAGGCATACTGGTGGATATTACGGAAAGGAAACAGGCAGAAGCATTGCGGATTGCCAAGGAATCGGCAGAAGCCGCGAATAAGGCAAAAAGCGAATTTATCGCGAATATGAGCCACGAGATACGTACCCCTATGAATGCCATTCTCGGGTTTAGTGAACTCCTGGAGCTGGAAATTGAGGATGATATGCAGAAGCAATATCTTTCTTCAATTACATCAAGCGGTAAGACCCTGTTGAGCCTTATTAACGATATTCTCGACCTTTCCAAGATTGAAGCAGGAAAATTGGAACTGGAATACCGGGCCGTGAACCCCGAAAGTATTTTTAATGAGATCCGGGATATTTTTAAACACAAAATTGATGAAAAAGGGCTCGACTTCCAGGTTGAAATTGACCCTTCATTGCCTCACGGCCTGCTTCTTGATGAGATCCGTTTGCGCCAGATCCTTTTTAACCTGGTTGGGAACGCAGTTAAGTTTACCAATAAAGGAAGCATCAAACTATCCGCTCATAAAGGGTATGAGAACAAAGAAAAAGGGATCGTTGATCTTCTTTTTTCCGTTACTGATACGGGGATTGGTATTCCGCCGGAAGATCATAAACTTATTTTTGACGCGTTCAAGCAGCGGGAAGGGCAAAATACCGGGGAATACGGAGGCACGGGACTTGGACTCTCCATTACCAAACGCCTGGTAAGTATGATGGGCGGAGTTATTTTACTGGAAAGCGAAGTAGACAAAGGCAGTATTTTTAATGTAATCCTAAAAAAAGTCCCTCGAACAGAAATGCCCGATAAAATTGAGAATAAGGATCTTGTTGATATTGACACGATTGAATTCGCTGAAGCTGATGTCCTGATTGTTGATGATAAAAAGGTGAACCGTTCATTGATAAAGAGTTTTTTAAAGTCCTGTCACTTTCGTATTAGTGAGGCTGAAAACGGTAGAGAGGCTATTGAAAAAGCGCGTTTGTACAAGCCCGCTGTTATTCTTATGGATATGAAGATGCCTGTTATGGACGGGTATGAAGCTACGCGGCTTATAAAAATGGATAAAATATTAAGCAGCATACCGGTAATTGCCATAACTGCGATTGCGATGAAAGAGAGCAGTGAAGCAATTATGGCTGCCGGGTGTAACGCGATTGTGACAAAACCGGTAAACCGGGTTGAATTGGTTAATTCACTTATGCCATACCTTGCCTATTCCCCTATTGACACCTTTTCACCGGATAGCTGCAGCGCTGTTTTTCCGGAAGAAGATTCCGGGCGGAGTTTTTCGGCGGAAGAAAAAATGGAGCTTGCGGACCTGGTAAAGCGCTTAAAAACAGATTTTATGGAAAAACTGGAACGGATTGAAAAAACATTGATCATTGATGAAATAAAAGATTTTGCCCGCCAGGTACGGGAGATTGGGGAAAAGCATAAGCTGGACTGCCTGGTTACCTGGGGAAAAGATCTTTTTGCCCAGGCCAATAATTTTAACGTGGAAAACCTTCCCGGGACAATAGCTTTTTTCCCTGAGCTAATAAAAGAAGTTGAAAAGATTGCCGGTGCATAGTATAAGGAGTATATTATGAGTGAAAGTCTTACAATATCAAGTGAGAAAAGCCTGGATGGATACAAAGCATTAATATTGATTGTTGATGATGTTCCGAAGAATATCCAGGTGCTGGGAAATATCCTGAATAAAGAGAGTTACCGCATCGCTTTTGCTACCGACGGTAAGCAGGCGCTTGATATGGTCTATAACCTGCATCCCGACCTCATTCTTCTGGATATTATGATGCCTGAGATGGACGGGTACGAGGTATGCCGCAAACTGAAAGAGTCGAGAGATACCAGGGACATTCCCATTATTTTTCTTACGGCCAAAACCGAAACCGAAGATATTGTTAAAGGATTTCAATTCGGCGCGGTTGATTATGTCACCAAACCCTTTAATTCCGCAGTTCTCCTGGCCCGGGTCCAGACCCATCTTGAACTGAAAAGAGCCAAGGATACAATGAAACTGGATTTAGAGCTGGCCAGGAATATCCAGGAAAATATTCTTCCTAAAAATATCGACAAAATTGACGGGCTTGCTTTTTCCACCAGGTACTACCCCTTGAGTGAAGTGGGGGGGGATATCTATGATATTACAGAGATCAAACCGGGATATGTCCGGGTTTTTCTTGCTGATGCCACGGGACATGGGGTACAGGCTGCCCTGGTTACCATGCTTATTAAAAGTGAATATAACCAGTTGAAACGGATACTTAAAGAACCGGCTGAACTGCTGGAGAGTCTGAATAATTTTTATATTGATTCGTATAAATCAGTTGCTGTTTTTTTCACCTGCCTGGTGTGCGATATTGATCTGAATAAGAACAGGCTTATCTTTGCCTCAGCCGGCCATCCCGCGCAATATCTTATTTCTAACGACTCCCTTGAAGAACTGGCCCATACCGGGAAAATGATTGGTATTATTGACAATGTGGAATATCAAAATATCGTAAAAGAGTTTAATCCCGGTCATAAGATTCTTATGTATACCGATGGTATCATTGAAGAGGTGAACAGCTCCGGGGAAGAGTTTGGTGAAGACCGTGTTGTTTCAATACTGAATACGATACAAGACCGGCCTGTTGATGAAATAGTCGAGACCCTGTTTAAAGAGTTAAAGGAGTTTTCCCAGAGCGAAGATGTCGTTAACCGGAATGACGATATTACCGCTATTGGCGTTGAACGAAAATAAATCCTTCCAGTGCTTTAAAATAAAAAAAAGTAATTAAAAAAAAAATTAAACCTGTCGATCCTTTAGATGGGACATTAAGAAATGTCTCCGGCTTCTCACGTGGGAGGCACTCTTATATCCTTATATGGCAGGTGATTTGAATGCAAAACTTAATAAATGAAGCGATTATGCCCATGGTCAATGACGGTGTTTTCAGTATGGAACGGATCAGCGACCTGGTCTATGTTAAAGAGTTTATTGATAGAATATCTACTAAAAATTATATCGGCAAACAGACTGTTGAAGGGTTGTTTAACCTGTACGGTGTTATGCCCAACATCATTACCTGGGGAGATTATTTTCAGACGGAAATGGCCTCTTCTCTCCTTGATCTTGATGATAAAGAGTTTCGTAAGGCTGTTGAAACCATTCGTTTCGACATGATTTCGAGTTACAAAATATTTTCGGAAAAAGATAAAGATTTTTTCAACTGGGTGGAAGAGAGTTATTTGGAGATTGCCGCTCAGCCGAAAGAAGATTTTACGGATGAGGAACAGGAAACGTATCATCTTCATATTTTAAAAGATTATTACCAGGACATTGGTATTACGGACAAATTTTCCGAAGCTGAGATTCGTTGGTACTCTCCCTTTCGTGAAGCGATGGTTGTTTAGGATTTGCTCCGGGGCTTATTGTAATTTCCTGATAGAATTGATGAGCTCCGGGAAGGTTTCCAGGGTGAGGGGCAGGGTTTCCATATCGAAGCTGGCGGTCTCTTCCATGAGGAGGTTTGCCCAGTCACTTAGAATGGTTATTTCATAGTTCTCTCCCAGTTTTTTTATACTCACCGCGAATTCTTCTATCTCACTAATAATAAATCTTTTTTTGCAGGCTTCCCATTGTACGGAAATTTCCTTCTCCAGTATGCTCAGGAGCCCGGGGACCCTGGCCTGTATTTCCGGAGTAACAGGGCCGGTTCCTGCCTGGTGATTATCGGCATGCAATTCTTTTTTTCCTGTTTCCTTCGCTGTTTCTTTTCGAGAGTAGGGCAGGAACCGTATTAGTTCCCCAATCAGGTCGTTCCGGGTTACCGGTTTCCGTAAGTAACCGTCAAACAGTCCGCTGTCTGTAATTTCTTTTTCGTGTATCTTCATGGCTGAAGCGGTTAAGGCAATTACCGGGATATTTTTTAGTTGGTCGTCGTTTTTAAGGATCGTTACTGCTTCGTAACCGTTCATTACGGGCATTTTTATGTCCATGAAAATGAGATCGGGCAGGCGCTCCCGCGCGATGTCCAGGGCCTCTTTGCCGTTTTCCGCTTCCAGGATGGTAAGGTTCCGTGAGTCGAGGAAACTTTTTAGCAGGGTTCTGTTGAATTCAATATCATCAACTTCCAGAACTGTCGCTCCTTCAAAGATCACGGTCACGGTTTCCTCGGTTTGTTCCGGCGCTATTTTTTTCATTGATGAAACCGAAATATTTTTCAGCATTATGCTGAATATACTTCCCTGCCGGGATTCGCTTTCTATATATATCGTACCTCCCATTATTTCAAGAAGCCGTTTGGTAATGTTTAATCCAAGCCCTGTTCCACCGTAAGCACGAATGCTCTGTCCATCCTGCTGGGTAAAGGCGCTGAATATTTTTTTATGCTGGTCTTCCGGGATCCCAATCCCCGTATCCTGTATGGAGAAATAAAGATTCAGGGTGCTTTTGTCTTCTTCGGTATATTTTTTAAATACCGAGAGTTTGATAAATCCCTTATCCGTGAATTTTACCGCGTTTCCCACCAGGTTAAACAGTACCTGGCGGAGGCGGACTTCATCAAGGATCAGTCCCTCGGGGAGTGAAGGATCAATTTCTATTATAAAATCGAGCCCTTTTTCCTGTATCTTATGTGAAAAAATGTTTTTCATCTCGTTGAAAATGGTGTGGGGATTCACCGTGCTGTACTGTAATTCTATTTTTCCCGCTTCAATTTTGGAAAGATCGAGTATGTCATTGATGAGCGTTAACAGGGTTTTGCCGCTGGAGGTTATGGCAGCGAGATATTTTTTCTCCTGTTCGTTTTCCACCAGGTCCGTGAGGATCTCGGAAAATCCAAGTATGGCGTTCATGGGGGTTCGTATTTCATGGCTCATGTTGGCCAGGAATTCGCTTTTGGCCCTGTTTGCCGATTCTGCCGCGTCCCGTTCATTTGTTAATTGATCGGCTTTTTTTTGAGCCGTAATATCGGTTACAAAACCTTCCAGGGCCAAAAGCATTCCCCCGGAAGTGTAAATTCCCATTCCCTGTTCCCAGACCCATTTTTCTTCTCCCGCCGCTGTTATAATGCGGTACACAATGCGATAGGGCTCTTTTTTCTCCATGGCCTGCTGTACGCAGTCCCATACCATATTCCGGTCATCGGGATGGATCACTTCAGCATAGGATATGGTTTTGTTTTCCAGCAGGTCTGCGGGATCGTACGCCGTAAGGTCTTTGCATCCCTGGCTCACGAATTTCATGGTCCAGTCTGCGTCATTTTTGCAGCGATAGGCCATGCCCGGAAGATTGGTCAGCAGGGTTCTGAGTTTTCTATCGTTCTCCCTGAGAGATTCTTCGGCCTGTTCTCTCATGGCCAGTTCTTTTTGCAGTTCCGCGGTTCTTTCATCGACCCGCTTGTGCAGCGAGCGGTTCCAGAGGAGTATGAGCGATATGAGAATGGCAACAATGGCAAATGCCGTGAGAAAAGCGATCCAAAACCCTTTTTGCTGATAATATTTTTTCTGTTCAAGCCGTATCCATTTATCGTATAACGATTTTCGTTCTTCCGGTGATATTTGCGCCAGTCCTTTGGTGAGGATGCTGTTGAGTATTGGCCAGTCCTTGCGTGAACCGAGCCTGAGTCTCCAGGTAAAGTCTATTTGCCCGGCAATCCGGAGATTGTTAATGCCTTCTTTTTCAATAAAATATGAAGCAATTGCCGTGTCCGATATCATGGCATATGCTTCTCCAAAAGAAACTTTTCGAATACCCGTTACATCATCGGGCACGGTTACAATATCAATTTCCGGGTGCTTTGACTGCACGTATTCTATGCTGGCATATCCTTTAACTATTATTACTTTTTTGTATTTTAGATCAGCCAGTGACAATGAACCGCTTATATCTTTTTTTACGATAATGAGGTTCGGGAGTTCAATAAAGGCCGGGGTAAAGAGCAGGAACTCCGAACGTTTCTCCGTTTTCTGCAGGGTACCGGTCACGTCGATTTCATAGGTTTCCGCTTTTGTTATAACCTCATGCCAGTTTTCCAGGTGCACTATTTTAAACGTACAATTCAGCTTTTTTTCAATGAGCCGTAAATAATCCGCTCCAAGCCCTGAATGCTCTCCTTTTTCGTTAAAAAAATCAATTGGCGCGTAGTGGGGGATCGGCGCGAAGCGGATCTTTCCGTCGTGTTTCGTGAGCCATGCCCGTTCTTCCGGGGTGAGAACGTCTTTGGGCTCTGCCGCACCAATGATGAATGATATGAAAAATATCAGCACAAGAGGTCTGAGTATAATTCTACTATAAATAATTACCTGTTTCAACATCCCTTTTCGCCATGAGAAATTCTTGATTATTAATAGAATATAATACCCTTTAAAATTTGTTTCGTCAAGAGATAAATCAATCAAGGTATCCTGGAGTAAACGAGGGAAATTCGTGCTATTTACATCATATCTTTAAGAGCTTACTCCCATGAATAATACTGATTATTTCAAGGAAGTCTCCCTGGACCTGGTATATAATTCTATAATCTCTATATATTAATTCACGTACGTTGGGATCATCTGATTCAGGAACTCTTCTTCCCAATAGAGGAAAGGTCTCTAAATGTTCGATTATTTCGAATAATCTTTCAATAAATAATTGTGAATAAACAGATGAATCAACTTCTATAAACTCACATATTTTCTTCAGGTTTTCAATTGAATCGTTTGACCATCTTATTTTAGCCATTTCGACAGAATATCCTTTGCTTCCTCATGAGTATGGAATTGTCCTTCCTTTAATTGTCTTTGGCCTTTAAGAATTTTCTGTTTAACATAAATGTGCTCCATAATATCGTCTAGAGTGGAGTCATCCGGTAACTCATTTACCATTGTAATTACTTCATCTTTTACTGTATGCATAAAATAACCTCATAATACATTGCTTGTTGCTATATAAACCAATATACAAAATATTTTTGATTTGGTCAATAAAGAATTCTTTCGGGTCACCTTACTTGAAAAACCACTCCAAAATCCCCCCATTTTCCTCCCGGGGATAGGCATGGGAAAGGTCTCGAAGAATCTTCAGTGTTACGGTCGCTCCGGCCCGTTCGAGCCTGTCGTATCCGTGCTCTGCCTGGTGCATGGGGAACATCCAGTCCCGGGCTCCGTGTATCCAGTAAACCTGTTTTTTTTGTACAAGCGGAGCCAGGTACATGGGCGGCAGCACACAGGAAAAGGGCGCGATCTTTGTAAAAGGGGAGTCCGGTCCAAGACCGTAGGTGAGGGCAAAGGTGCCGCCGTCGGAAAAACCCGTAAGCAACAGACGATCCATGTCGATATTCCACCTGCTCGTGACCTGCTCTATTGTTGTGTTTAGCGCTTTTGTGTCGATCTCCGGATCGAGAATGGACCAGGTCGATCCCAGGGAACCTGGCGCCATGAGAATAAAACCCCTGCTGCGGGCTTCCCGTACCCAGGCCCACATAAAATCCCTTCCGTGGCTATAGCCGCCGTGCAGTGCCGCCACCAGGGGCCAGGCCCGGCTCTTGTCGTATAACTCCGGCACGTAAACTGAACAGGCACCGCGGGTATAGGGATCGTCTTTGATGCCGATGAAATGCAGCCCCGTATCTTCCGGTCCCGGCGCGGCAAGCCTGGGTTCCCCGGAGCGCAGATCCGGTTCCAGGAAGAAGCGGTTCACTGGCGCGAGCTCCTTTCCATGAAGGAAGAGCAGTTCCTGGGCGCGGCAAAATTTCCGGTACGATTTAATTATATCAATAAAGGATTTCCGGGGATCCATGCCCGATGCTGTTGTTACTACCAGGAGTGTTTCCGTAAGCAGGTCTATGGAAGAGGATACAGCCCGATAGCTCTCTGCTGCGGTTCCCTCAAGTTCCCCGGAGTCCCTGGTTTGCTGCAGCAGTTCTGCCGCCTTTTCCAGGTTTTGTGCCGCAGACACCAGGTCTTTTTGCAGATGGAGCAGGTCAAACGGAGTAAACCGCCGCTGGAATTCTTCTATTTTTTCCAGCGCAGAGACCAGTTCTTCTGCTGCCTGGTGGAGTCGTTCAGGTATTGAAGTCATTGGCCGGCTCCTGTGTTTTCCCGGCCGGTTTTAAGGAACCGGCCGGGAATTAAAATAATTTCCGGAACTCCGTATTAATTGCAATCCGGTGATGAGGTAAGGTTGAGATGGTCGTTCCAGTTTTTCTGTGTATAGTATGAGCTAACTCCCGGTCGGCCGAACAGCACCACTTCATCATACTCAAGTGATACCCAGCCATCAATTCCATTGACTCCAAATATGAGTGGAGCTGCGTATGACCAGGGGTTCATATCTTTCCAGGGCTGGGTTACAGAACACAAATAGTTATACTTTTTTTTGATCTCACTCTGCTCTTTGGCACATTCCGTCCTTGCTTTCGCGAAAATTCTTACCGCTTCTGCTCCTATCAATTCTTTTACTCTCGCTAAATTAAAGTTTGATCTCATATTTAGGCCCGTTCTGGCATTCGGATCAAGCAGGACCGCCTTAACATTTTCAAGTTTAACCTTACTGGTTACTTTTCTCCAGTTGAAGTTGCTTTTTTCTGCTGACTCCCCATCTGGGTGAGCTGCAAATTCATTGAGGGCAACCACATCATTGTATTTTCCCGGAATCACAACAAGGTTGAGAGCAGCTGTGGTCGTGAATGTGTATTTCTTTTTCCCTGCTTTGCAGTAAGTACCAAAGGGGTCATGCATAGATGCGCTTCGAAAGAACATGGGACGTTGATAGTCCAGGTTCGCGGGTGCTGCTGACCGAAGGGTTGAACCGCTTTGCAGTTGTACCACTCCCAGGCCAATTGCTCTCGGATTAAGGGGTTTTACGGGATTCATGGCGAATAGTGCTGCTGCTAATCCCAGTACAAATAAGACTGCTAGAATTTTTGTTGGAATTTTCATAAGATTTTTCTCTCCTTTTAATATAATTATTCATCTCTTCCTCAAAAAAGAACTTCTAAGAGGTCAATGATATATCTAAAGTGACAGTTATTAGAAAATTGTCAATTTTTTTTTTGAAAAAGTGCAGGTTTAAAAACTCAAATGCAGGCTCATTGAGTCTCAATATGGGGCCGTAATTTTTTAACCAGAACCACCCGGTTCCCTTTTTCATTAAATTCAATTGAATCAAATATTTCTTGAGCCATGGTAAGCCCCCTGCCGTGCGTTTCCAGGCTAACGTTCCTGTCTGAGACATCATAATTCATAATTTCTTTATGATTGAATCCGGCTCCTTCATCGGTAATTGTATATTCCGCGGTATCTTCATCGATCTTAAAATCGATATTGACTTTTCTATCTTTTTTTGATCCGTCATTCTGGCGGTTTGCCAGTAAGGTGAAGTAATTGTCTCCAAGGAGGGCTTCGGTTTTTTCATCATATGAAATACCCAGGTTGCCGTGCTCTATCGCGTTAAGAAGGATTTCCCGCAAACCAATACGGACAAGATTGGCTTCTGCCGGATCAATATATTTATTGATGTTCCTGGTTAAGCGAAAGGTAATTTCATCGAGAACATAAATGAAATTTCCAATGAGCATCTTCTGCTGTTCGGAAATAAAATAATTGAGAAATATGTCTTCGCTTATGCTCCAGGCCTTTCCCAGGATTTCGTGTTTTCCTTCTATATCGATGTATTCAAGGTGTACCTGCATCTCTTTAAATTCCGAATGAATAGGGAGTTTAAACCGGGTCTTAAAAGAAATTGGGCTTTTTTCTTTCGCGAAGAGATCGAGCTGCTGCCGGACGAATTGTTTCGTCATGGCCCGTCTGTTGGTTTCTTCAAATAAAATACCGGTAAATTCTTTCGACAGAACAGACTCCGGGATGATATTTAAAGCGGCTTTAACCGCTTTATTAACAGAAAGAAAGCGAAATTGGTCATCCAACGTGAATATAATATCGGTAGAGCCTTCAACAAGGGACCGGTATTTTTCCTGGGCTTTTTTCTTCTCATGATTAATGATATTGATCCTGTCGGCAAGAGCAAAAGAGAGAAGAACTACTTCAAGAGAAGCGCCCAGAAGAGGGCCGTTGTACGCCACGAAATTAAGCGGGAAAATACCGGCCATACTTAAGGGATTCAGAATCGCTCCTATTATAACGAAAATCCAGGCAGTTAAAAAGAACCTGGCCGATTTGTATCCTTTTTTGAGAGCCAGGATTCCCGAGATCAATATGATGAACGCCGTCAGGGGAGCTGATCCCGCGGCTATTTTGACGCTGACTCCATAGGGAAGGAAAAAAGAGACAATAGAGATCACTGCCAGGTAAAGCATACTAATAATAAATATTTTATTCATTACGGGGAAAAGTTTTTTGGTTTGCAAATATTCCCGGGAGAAGAGGAACGCGGCAAAACTGACAATGCCCATAAAAAAAAGAATACTGCGATTTCCCCACCCGGGAGATTCGGGCCATAAATATTGAAAGGCATGGCCGTACAGTGATACGTGCATTAGTATGGTGAGGAATATATAAATCACATAGAATAGATAGGCCCGTTCCCGTATTGAAAAAAAGATAAAAAGATTGTACAGAACCATTACGATCATGATCCCGTAAAGAATTCCCATGGCTATTTGTTTATTATTTATCTTTTTCCGCATGCCTGCTTCCGACCGGAGAGTTAGGGGAGCCTGCAAAGAACCGGCGCTCTTTACGCTCAGATATATTGTTTTTGGCGTATTTGATTTTAGCGGTATTTTGAATACAAAATTATGGAACAGCACCGGGCGGTTTTTGAACGGTAAACAGTCCCCGGTAATAATATCGTCCCATTCTCCTTCGGGACGGGGTAAATACAGGGTGATATAGTCAAGTTGCGGATAGTCCACTTCAAGCATCCATTCTGTTTCCTGCCGGTCTTCTTCTTTGCCGGAATAGAGGATGGTACATCGTATCCAGCAGGTTGAATCCGTAAAACCCAGGTTGAGAATGGCGTTTTCATTTGTTATGAATTTATCATTGAACCCGGAAGAAGCGATTTCATCAATTGATACGGTTCCCTCCGTATCCTCATAGTATTCAAGATAGGTGTTGAGGTTGTAACTTTCTTCTTTGTCGTGCGTAATAAGAGTGGGGGCCGGGAATAGGGCACCGGGCAGAATGAGGAAATAAAGCAGTATGATGAAAAATACCGGTATTTGCATTTTATTAATCATAATCTACAAAAATATCAGGAATTTGAGGGATTGCAAGTGTTTTTTGAGGTAAATTTTTTTACCAGGACAACCCGGTTTCCTTTTGTATTAAATTCAATTGAATCAAAAATATCCTGAGCCATGATAAGTCCCCGGCCATGAGATTCCTTTTTTTTATTTCTATCGGAGATATCAAATCGCATGATTTTTTTATAATCAAAACCGTCTCCTTCATCGGTGATTATATATTGGACCCCCTGTTCGTCTATCTCGAAATCAATGGAGACCTTTCTGTCTTTGTTTATCTCGCCCGTCTGCCGGTTTGCCAGTACGGTTAAGTAATTACTGCTGAGCAGCGCTTCGGTTTTTTTATCGTACGATATATTCAGGTTGCCGTGTTCTATCGCGTTAGTAATTATTTCCCGTAATCCAATACGGACCAGGTTGACTGTTACGGGCTTTATATACGTATAAAGATTCCGCGTTAAGCGAAAGGTTATTTCATCGAGAATATGAATGAAATTACCAATGAGCATCTTCTGTTTTTCCGAAACAAAATAAGTAAGAAATGCGTCTTCGCTTATGCTCCGGGCTTTTCCCAGGATCTCATGTTTTCCTTCGGTATTAAGATATTCCAGGTGTACCTGCATTTCTTTAAATTCCGTGTGAATGGGGAGCTTAAACCGGGTCTTAAAAGAAACGGGCTTTCTTTTTTTCGCGAATATTTCAAACTGCTGCCGGACTAATTGTTTTGCCATCGCTGCTCTGCCTGGTTCTTCATATAACAGGCAGGAAAATTCTTTTGACAGAACGGATTCCGGAGTGACCAATAAGATGGCTTTAATCGCTTTGTTAACTGAAATAAAACGTAATTTTTCATCTAAGGTGAATATAATATCGGTAGAGCCCTCAACAAGGGACTGGTATTTTTCCTGGGCTTTTTCTTTTTCCCGGTTTATAATATTAATCCTGTCGGCAAGGGCAAGAGAAAGAAGGACCACTTCAATTGAAGTGCCAATAAGAACAGCGTTATACGTTATGAAATTTAAGGGAATAATGCCCGACAAACTTAAGGGACCAAGCGTTCCGCCTACTAAGGGGAAAATCCAGGCAGTTAAAAAGTACCTGGCCGGTTTGTATTTTTTCTGGAGACACCGTATTCCTGAAATTAATATGGTATTCGCGGTCATGAAAACCGCGACTGTGTTTATTTGTATAGCTATTTGGTACGGAAGAATGAAGGTGACGGCTGTAATAAACAGCATACAAAAAATAGCAATAAGAAATATTTTATTCATTACGGGGAAAAGTTTTTTGGTTTGTAAATATTCCCGGGAGAACAGGAACGCGCTGAAACAGGACGTGCTCATGGTAAAAAGAACAGCGTAATTTGCCCACATGGGATGTTTGGGCCATAAATATTCAAAGGAATGGCCGTAAAATGACAGGTGCACGAGTATGATGATGAATATATGAATCACGTAGAACAGGTAGGCCCGTTCTCGTATTGAAAAATAAATAAAAAGATTATACAAAACCATTATCATTATTATGCCGTAAAAAATTCCTATGACGATTTGTTTGTTATTTATCTTTTCCCGCATACCCGTTTTTGACCGGAGAATAAGGGGGGCCTGCAAAGAACCGGAGGTTTGTATTCGCAGGTATATTGTTTTTGCCGTACCTGGTTTTAGCGGTATTTTGAATACAAAATTATGGAAATGAACCGGGCGGCTTGTGAACGGTAAGCGGTCCCCGGTTTTAATTTCCTTCCAGCCTCCTTTGGGAAGAGGGAAATACAGGGTGACATAGTCGAGATGTGGATAGTCCACTTCAAGCATCCATTCTTTTTCCCGCTGGTTTTTTTTGTTGCCGGAATAGAGGAGGGTGCATCGTACCCAGCAGGCCGGGGTCTTAAAACCCAGGTTGAGCCGTGTGTTGTTATTTTGTATGAATCTATTATTGTACTGAGAAGAGGTGATATCCTTAATTGACAGGGTTCGCTTTTTGTCCTCAAAATATTCAAGATATTTGTTGAGCTTGTAATTATCTTGTTCGTCATGAATAACAAGAGGTACTCCCGGGAATACTGGGCAGGGTAGAATGAGCACGAAAAGTAGTATGATAAAAAAGACCGGTTTTGGGATGTTAATCTTTTTAGCCATAATATTCTTTATACTATACGAAACAGTATCAATATTCAAGTGTTTTTTTGACTGCTTTCGCGTTGGGTCGAATATATTTCCGGGCAAACACAACCTGGTTTCTTAAGAGCAGCTGACCCCGTGGTGGCGTCTTAATATAAGGTATATCGAATTATGTTTTTCGGTATATTGAGACACGTTGTAGCGGGGAAAAAATACGTCAGAAACAAAATTGTATTGCGAGCTGCATCTGGCCTGGAAGCATCCCCCTCTTCTAAATGTGAGGACTGTTTGAGCAACGCGAGTTCCGCAGCATTTAGAAGAGGGGGATGCTTCCAGGCCCGCGCACAAGCAAAATTATTTAGTTTCTTAAGAGCTATGAGCATCCCGGAGTTCTACCGGGGATTTGCCGGTAAATTTTCTAAAAGCGGAATTAAATGCCGATTTGGAACTGAAGCCTACCTGGAAACAAATAGAGATTACGCTCTGTTCCGGGTTTTCCAGCAGGAGTTTTTTTGCTTCTTCAACGCGGAAGGAGTTTATGAAATTGGGAAAACTCATGGCGTGTTTTTCATTGAGGTACTGCGACAGCTGGTGAGGAGAAATTGAAAGACGCTCTGCCGTAAGGGGAAGGCTTAAATCACAATCGCGATACAGGAACTCTTCGGTCATGAGCAGCGCCAGGTGATCATTTACCAGGTCCGTATTAAGGCCCTTAATGAGCGATTTCCGGTAGCGTTTGTTTCTTATTTCCCGTTTCAGGAGCCGGAAAAAACCGGGGGAGCGGCTGTGCGCGAGAAAGATGCCCATGTGAATTACGGCCAGGGAAAGCCCGCCTGTCACCAGGAGATATTTATTGGAAAATAAAAAACCTCCTGCCAGGAGCAGAACCGTGAAAATGGCAAGCCCGTTGGCTGCGACTATCACCCTTACTTCTTCTTTTATTTGTTCTTCTCCCCAGGCAAGTAAAATGTTTTTAAGCAGGTATAATAAATATAACAGGACCAGTACTGCTGCCATAAAGATAAAAGGGGCGAACCAGAGAGACAGGGGATCGGCAAGCGCTTTTTTCAGCCAGGTATGCATGGTATGTTCCGGGAACCCGTGGCAGATTATTTCCGCGATAAAGACTATTCCGGCCGGGATAAACTGCAGCTTCATTTTGAGGGAGATGCGGAATTCCGGGTATACAAGGGAATAGAAATAAATGTAATCAACAGGACCGATGAGCCAGAGCGCCGTTATAAAAAAGAATATGGATATGGGATGAGTAAACACAATGCCCCGTGACAGGAGAACGGAGCCCAGGATTATCACGCCGTTGCACATAAGCAGAATGGCACAAAAATAATTCGCCCGGTCGCGTTTTTTCCCCGTTAGCTGTTCCAGCGCCATAAGAACACAGAGACCGGTGCCGAAAAAGGATATGACTGAGGCGATATCGAAATAGTGTTCCATATGTCCTCTCAAGAAACTCTTTTTAAATAGGGCCGGTTCCCGAAGATTTTATCCCGGGGCCATGCTCTGTTTCACGGGGTTGAAACCCCGAGCTACAACACGTCGCCCCGCTGGGGCTATTCTGTCTTGGGTCAGCATTGAACCAA
>JAAENB010000495.1 GCA_024224995.1 bacterium
ATACGTTAAATAGGAATTATAGAATTAAATAGTTATGATTTAATTTTTTAATAATTAATAAATATTAAACTTGGAAAAATATGTTACATATAACACCTTTCTTAAATTAAGAAGGTGTTTTATGTACTTTTATTCGGAACTTAAAATAACAGGAAAGAAAATGGAGTCTATAATTGACGATACGCAATTGAATCAAGCTCTTAAATTGTGTAAACAAGCTTTTAATTTTACCTTTTTATTCAGTTTTATAATTAGTCTTAAAACCTGCAAGCTCAATTTTAGAGGACTTTATTTTCAATAATACTGCTCAAAAAGATTTCTCAGCAAGAGATGAGAGTATATATGTTCTGTCAAAAACTGTTTTTATCTGTTTTACATTTAATTATGCTTGAGTTTGCTATTTTTTCTATCGACAAGACGCACTGGTGCATCTTTTTTTTTATATTTTTATATTTTTTTATTGCTTAATGCTTAGCTAAAAACACAAACGATTGATTCTATCGTCCAATAATTTCCAACGCCCCTTGAATGGATAGCTCTCTGAAAGTTTTAGAAACCAGGAATGTCCACTGGTCGTGAGTCGTGCCGGTACTTGAATTAGCCACATTCGAATGGTATTGGGTTCCTGAGTAAAACCTTTTTCATCATTCAGCCACATCATCCAGACAACGAGGTTGTAAGCCAGTATAGAAGACTGAAAAATTGCAGAATTTGCCCAGAAATCCTGAGTTAATATTTTACTTGAAGCCATCTGGTTTTTGCACCATTCGATCCAGTTTTCGCTTGTAGATCTTTTTCCATAATATTTATGGGACGCATAGGGGCTTTGGTTCATATTTGTTACGTAGCAGAAGTACGCGTACTCAATCTTCGGCACTGGAAAAAGTGGATCGTCTGACGGCGTAATAATGATTTCACGAACGGCTACAAATCGACGTTTTCTTTTCCATCCTGAGCATTTGTAATAGAATTCTGTGCTTTCAAAACCAGGCTGGTTTTTTATTTTTCTCCATTTCTGAATTGAAAGAAGCGATTCAAGCCCCTTAAGCTTAACTTTTATATGGTACTGACACGATTTCCCTTCAAGATAATCGAGAAGCTCGCCGTTGAAAAATGCACTGTCAGCTCTAACAACGATTTTCCATACCCGTTTGGGAAGTCGGGCAATGCATTCTTTCATAAACTCGACACTACCATTTGCAGAGTATGTATTTCCTGATCGAAACCAGTTATGAAGACATTCTCGATTTTCTGCTATAAAGCATAGAAGAGGATGATAACTTTTTTGACCTTTCTTCTTAGGGTTATAACCTTTTTCAGCACCTTGTTGTGATCCGAAAACACCTTTAACGGTCGAATCCATATCCAGCGTAACTTTTCCAAACCATTTTTTAGACCAAACCTGTTTTCGTGAGACAGCCTCAACCTCAGAAAATTCTTTGCAGTGTTTATGGGAGAATAATTTGAAAATTCTGGAAAATGTTGTATCGACAGGAAAATTTTCCCAGTTGAAAAGGGTTCGGATTACATGGTCATTTTGTAATAAACTCAAATGACTGATCCGTTTTGCACCGGCAATGACTCCCATTGCCAGCATTACTATAGCATCACTGACGCTGTAATCACTATTAGGGGCTCGAATGATACTTACTTTTTTATCTATTGTTTTTTTTAATTTGAGTTTTTCTATAAAACGACCAATATGGACAAGACCAGCATTTCCAGTGAGTCTTTTTTCAGTGAATTGTGTATGAAACTTACGCATCTACAAGGTGCCTCCGTTTTTATTTAATATAGAGGCATATATACTATAATTTCAGCTTAATGGAATAATCATTTTGATTATGATTGCAGATTTTAGGTAAAAATAATTAAAAAGGAGTTTTTTAAATTTCTGATAGTCTCTTTAATGAGTAAAAACCATCCAGCCCTTTAACAGGTTTGGTTTTTCTCATGTTTAGATAAACATCTTTAAAAGAAGATAATTCTGATAAACAAAATCATTAGTAGAGCCTATTATTCCAGAATCTGTAAATTATCGGGTTTTGAACCTGAGCCTGTGGTATGGTTTTCTTTCAAAATCCTTTCTTTGCTCTTTTTTCAGGATTTTTTGATCTATCAGTTTTACCCGTTTCCCATCTGACATTTCAAGGCCTCCTGCTTCATAGACATATTTCCTGTAGTGCTTTAAACGTTCTTCTGGTGATTTATATAAATTGAGCACTAAAGCATGAAAAACTCAACGTAAAACCTGGCGCACGATTGCGAAATATTGGAAATACGGTTTCCAATAATAATAATAATAATAATTGCAATCGTCCGCCAAGTCTCTGGTATTAGATTACCAACCTGATGTCTTGAGTGTCTTTTAGATGTGACTACCATTGTCAACGGACGAAAGAAATTCATCCATTATCTGATTGTATTCTTCTGGTTTATCCAGTTGCAACCAATGACCTGTCCCCGTTATCTTTTTGTGTGGAAGGTTGGGCACAAGGTTGTGTACGCTGAAAGGAGTTTCGTTAATCGATGTAATGACTGATAACTTTGGCCCATCGTAGCTTTCCAACGCTGGTACGGGATTGTATTTGAAAAGTTCTTTAAAAACACTAACAACCGTTGCTTTGGGCGTATCGCGCAAATCCTGCATAACTCTTGCCTGCGTTGTTTCAGTCGAACCTGTTAAAATTTGACTCCAGTAACCTCCAACAACGTTTGAGTAGGCTTCGGATTCCAAAGCGCCAAGATACTGTTGTACTTCTTCAATTGGCATTTGGGTTGAGTCGCCGGATGGATCGACCAGTAGCAATCCAGCGACTCGCTCAGGATAAATACCTGCATAAGCACCAGCAACACTGCCCCCCATACTATGACCAACCAGAATGAATCTCTCAATACCTAACTCCGCGACAACCGTCTGAATATCTTGAACCCTTGACTCAATCGCGTAATCACCATCACCCGGTGGTAACGACTGCCCGTGCCCTCGCAGATCAAGCGCAATAGCCCGCCGCGTCGTTCGAACATG
>JAAENB010000496.1 GCA_024224995.1 bacterium
GATGTCGGTACTGGTATCGCTGCCACCGCCGTTGTCGGTCACCGTGTTCAGGGTCACTGTGCGGGCTGTCGTTGATGGATCATTATCGGAGGCATCAATACCGAAGGTAAGCGCTTGTAAAATGGCTTCTGCTGCCGCCGCATTGGTGGCACCGGCAAAGTTAATCGTTAACACGCCGGTGGTGTGGTCGTAATCGTAGGTACCACCATTCGCTAATGCCGCACCGGTAGCACTCGCCGTCGTTAAATTGGTGATCGCTGTGCCATTGACGTTAATGATGTCACTGTCTTCCAGGCCACCCGCTAATGTCACCTGCGCTTCACTGATACTGTCGCCGGTCTCGATCGGATCAATCGTCACCGTGGGGAACACCGCATCCGAGGTGACATCGGCATTCTCGGTTAAGCTGTGATGCGCTGGTGTCGCCGCCAGGGTGGGGGTGTCGTTGACCGCACCGACACTAATCGTTGCCGTCGCACTGATGTCAGTGTTGGTATCTGCACCACCGCCGTTGTCGGTCACCGTGTTCAGGGTCAC
>JAAENB010000497.1 GCA_024224995.1 bacterium
ATCTCACTGCCAATGGTTACTAGTGTGGTTACAATACTATCACAGTTAGTTCCTGTTAAGGTATCAATTACAGTTCCTGTTGCATCATACCAGTTACCATTCACTTGTACTGAATCACAGCCTGTTACATCTGGACCGTTAACTACTTCTGGCAAGTTCACCACAATTGGTGTGTTGCTTATAGAATCACATCCTGATGGAAGTGTTGTGGTATCACTTACTGTTGTAGATACAGTATACCAAGTTCCATTATAGAAGGCGGAATCACAATCTTCAACAGTCGGCTGAGTCGTTACAATCTCGTTTCCAATGGTTACTAGTGTGGTTACAATACTATCACAGTTAGTTCCTGTTAAGGTATCAATTACAGTTCCTGTTGCATCATACCAGTTACCATTCACTTGTACTGAATCACAGCCTGTTACAGCTGGACCGTTAACTACTTCTGGCAAGTTCACCACAATTGGTGTGTTGCTTATAGAATCACATCCTGATGGAAGTGTTGTGGTATCACTTACTGTTGTAGATACAGTGTACCA
>JAAENB010000498.1 GCA_024224995.1 bacterium
TTGGCTATCTTATCCGAGTTAATCACAATCCTTGTAGAAAAAAGCAATAAGCCGATTGTCATGATGATTGATGAAGTGGATAAGAGTACCAACAACCAGCTCTTTTTAAGTTTCCTGGGAATGCTGCGGGACAAGTATCTATTGCGCAACGAAGGAGAGGACGAGACATTCCACAGCGTTATCCTGGCAGGAGTGCATGATGTAAAAAATATGAAGATCAAAGTACGTCCCGATGAAGAACAAAAGATAAACTCCCCCTGGAATATTGCCGTTGACTTTGACATCGACCTGGCCTTTTCTGCAGTTGAAATTGAAACAATGCTTGTTGACTATTCCAATGAGAAAAAAATAACCATGGATATCCCGGCTATTGCCGAAGAGCTCTACTACTTTACCTCGGGTTATCCCTTCCTGGTCAGCAAGCTCTGCTATATCATCGATACATATATAATAGAAGAAAGTGATACAACGTGGAATACCGGTTATGTCGACCGGGCCGTTGACCGGATTACCCGAGAGGAGAATACTAATTTCGACAGCCTGATTAAAAA
>JAAENB010000499.1 GCA_024224995.1 bacterium
ATTATGTATAACCGTTTTACCATCATTTTTGAAAATCCCGTAGGTGACCCCCATCTTGATCAGCCGGTTATCCTCGCTATACTCAACATCCACATCATCAAGCAGTATGGTTTCCACCAGTTTGTACAAGTCTTTGTTATTTTCCAGATTCTTTATCAAACTGTCAAAGTTGGTATTTTGTTCCCGTAAAATATGGTCCACCGCCCGGTCCACAAAGTCAATGGTCCATGCGGTATCACTTTCTTCTATTATATATGTATCAATAATGTAGCAGAGCTTACTCACCAGGAAGGGATATCCTGAAGTAAAGTAGTAAAGCCGCTCGGCTACGGCCGGTATATCCATGCTTATTTTTTTTTCTGTAGAATAATCGACAAGCATCGTCTCAATCTCCTTCGCCGAGAATGCAAGATTGATGGTGAAATCGACGGCGATGTTCCAGGGGGAGTTTATCTTTTGTTCTTCATCGGGACGTACTTTGATCTTCATATTTTTTACATCATGCACTCCTGCCAGGATAACGCTGTGAAAGGTCTCGTCCTCTCCTTCGTTGCGCAGTAGATACTTGTCCCGCAGCATTCCCAGGAAACTTAAAAAGAGCTGGTTGTTGGTACTCTTATCCACTTCATCAATCATCATGACAATCGGCTTATTGCTTTTTTCTACAAGGATTGTGATTAACTCGGATAAGATAGCCAA
>JAAENB010000500.1 GCA_024224995.1 bacterium
AATATTGTTAATCCCCAATGTTCGGCATAAGTTGTCAAAGTCAGGTGCATTGCTGAATCTATCTATCATAAAATTGAGAATATCTACTGTTATATTCTTAACCAAATCCCCGTTGGGATGGGCATCAACGGGGCTGACTTTTGGGGAAGGATCGGGAACCGGAATTGAATCCCCGGCTGAAACTTTCGCCGGGGTAACAGCTGCCGGGGCAGAATCTCCCGAAGAAAGCTCCTTATTCCGAAAAGAATAACTTGCATCAATCCGGGTGTTCCACTGCCGTTCAAGGGGATCAAACTCAAAGATTAGGCTTGTGGCGGAACGGTCCGCGGCATCGACCTGTAATATCGAAAAATTATTTCTGTAAGTATTGCCGGCATAGGAAGCGCCGCCGGTAAAAAGAGCGGCATGCCTGCCCATTCTAGCAGGAGGGTCAACCGCTTCGCTGTGAACATGACCGCAGAGCATGATATGGCATCGTTGATAAAGATATTTATATGTCGATATCCTGTTGCCGTAGGAGTGCTGTTCCGCGTCATGGAGACATCCCGGCGGATGATGGAACAGGGCGATAGTAACAGGATCGATATCATACTTATCCGGATTAACGAGCTGAGAATGGCTTTCCATAACCTCAAGCTGGGGAAGCCCCAGCCACAGCTTGCCTTTATCATCATCACCCCGGCAATACCAGGCGGAATTAAGCGCCAGGAAACGAATCCCGGCAGCTTGTTTTACCCCCGTAAGATAAAGCTCTTTCTCACCGATCTTAAAGGAAGAAAGTTTCATCTTTTCGCAAAAGGAGCTGAATGCTTTAAAAGGACGGATAGGATTTTCAAGTTCTTCAATTTTCAGCCAATCATCAGCTTCTTCAGCGGAAGAGGGCGGATTAAATCCTTTGGTTTTGCTGCGGTCAATATCATGATTCCCGGGGCAGATAATCAGCTGTTCAGGTTCCAGGTTCAGGAGATCCAGAAGCTCGTTCAGCCACAACGCGGCCTCTTCATAGTTATTATCAGAACCTTTCCATGCAATATCGCCGGAAATAGCAACAACATCGGGCTGCCACCCGGCATCAACAGACTTCAGCTCTTTAAAAATTCCATCAAGGGTGTTTTTCCTCTGGGCAACGGCAGTGGAGTTAGCTTTTGGGTCGGAATTATAGCCGAAATGAAGATCGGAAAGGTGTAAGATATTAACTTTTTGACTCATGTAAAAATAGTCCTGTTTTCAATGTAAAACGGCTCTTTATAGAAGCAATTTTATTTAGATAGTGGAGAATCTCAAGCAGTTTTTTACTCCAACCGATCACCTTCCCCCGGGGTATTCTTATTGACAAAATACTCCGCTAACGCTAAAAGTACTTATATTTTGATTACCCTGCTGGCCCGGAAGGGCCAACAGGGCTTTTCGGAGATTCCGGAATTATTCAACTTCTTCAATAATTATTGAAGCAGGGAATGGGTCA
>JAAENB010000501.1 GCA_024224995.1 bacterium
GGATTTTACTTATAACAAAAGCCAGGAAAGGAATAAAATGAAGAAGATATTTTTTTTCAATATGAACCATTTTCCTGGTAAGTGTGAGACCATAGAGATAAAACAATGGACCAATAAGAAAATTAAAGGGAGTCATTATTCCTATCATGTGAGGATTGCTGTAGTGGTATCCTTTTGTGTAAAGGAGCCCAAAAACCTGGAACAAAGTAATAACCAGGATTGCCAGGGCGAATATCCTGTTTGCCAGGAAGTTTGCTTTGCGAAAGAACAAAGCACATACCAGGAAAACCCCCTGGATTATTCCGATAATAAGAACAATTTGAACTGTATTCATAATAGATACCTGCTGCCGATTATTGTATTCTATAATGCTAAGCGTTATTTTGGAGCAAATAGATGCAACATTTTTTTTGAAACAGGTGAAAAAAATTCCGGCTTGACTAATAAATGAGACATCTTAAAATTGATCTTTTATAGATATTTGTTTTATATACACAGGAAAATAAATGTCAGTTTTTGATCACGAAAAGCTCTTTTTTTGGGCAGCTTGTCCCTCCAAAGGATGAGATGAAGGGCTCTACAGATAAAGAAGAATGAAATTCAGAATAGGAAACAAAAGAAAGAATAAAGTGGTGGGCTTCAGTGGAGTCTTACCGGATATAATCAAAGAACTGGATATAGAGGATTCTTTTTTAATAGAAGCGATAAAGTCTATATGGCCCGGAGTAGTAGGAGAGATATTGGCAACCCACAGTATCCCCGGCAGGATATTTAAAAAGACTTTGTTTGTGTCGGTAGATCATTCTGTTTACGCGAATGAATTAATGATGATGAGAAATACTATACTTGAAAAGATCGAAGAAGAACTGGCAGTAGATATAATTAAGAATCTTAAAGCAGAAATAAAAAGATTGAAATGGTGACCGGTGGTTAAGTGAGGTAAGAATATGTATTTACACCTTGGAGACAGGAAGATAATTTCCGGCAGCAAATTGTTGGGAATATTTAACGCGGAAACTATTAAAAAGAGTGAACTTAATGATGGAATAATCAGCCGCTTATCCGATAGTGATAAGTCTGTAATAATAGATAAGGAAAATAATATAACAACCAGTAAGGTAAGTCCCTTTACCTTATTAAAGAGAACCGTTCAGGAAAACGAATTTATATGGAGAAGAAGTAATGGCTAAAGACTACAAAGCAGATAATCTTCAGGTACTGGAAGGACTTGAAGCTGTACGAAAAAGACCGGCTATGTATATCGGGTCAACCGATTCCTATGGTCTTCACCACCTGGTGTATGAGATAGTGGACAACTCAATAGATGAGGCCCTGGCAGGATTTTGTGATAATATCATCGTAACAATTCATAAAGATAATTCCATAGAGGTAACGGACAACGGGAGAGGAATTCCTGTTGATATGCATCCGCAATATAAAATTTCCGGGCTGGAGCTTGTATTAACGAAGCTGCACGCCGGTGGAAAATTTGATAATGACTCATACAAAGTATCGGGCGGACTTCATGGAGTTGGAATATCCGTAGTAAACGCGCTTTCGTCGAAATTGCAGGCCGAAGTGTGCCGGGGAGGGCAAAAATATACCCAGAGTTACAAACTGGGAGTACCCTCGACAAAGATGAAAAAAGAAGGGGCAACCAATAAGCAGGGAACCCGAATACATTTTTGGCCCGATGATGAAACATTCGACACGAAGGATTATAATTTCGATACCCTGTCGAAAAGGCTCAGGGAACTGGCGTTTCTTAACGCCGGGATAAAGATAACCCTCAGAGATGAGCGGGATGAGAAACAGAAAAAGGCCCAGGGAAAGGAGCATATATTCCAGTTTAAAGGCGGAATCGTATCCTTTGTGGAATACTTAAATGAAAACAAGACACCGGTAATCAGGAAACCCATTTATTTTAAAACCGAAAGAGATAAGATTGAAATCGAAGTAGCGATGCAGTATATTGATACCTACGCGGAAAATGTATTTACTTACGCGAATAATATCAATACCAGGGAAGGGGGAACGCACCTTGTAGGGTTCCGGTCGGCATTAACCCGGGTCATAAATGATGTCCTGAAAAAAGAGAAGCTGGACAAGAAGATAGCCGCGTTATCCGGAGATGATGCCCGGGAAGGGCTGGTGGCTATCATCAGTGTAAAAATTCCCGATCCACAGTTTGAAGGGCAGACAAAAATGAAGCTCGGAAACGGAGAGGTAAAGGGGATCGTTGAATCGGCAACACATGAGAACCTGAGTCTATTTTTTGAAGAGAATCCCCAGGAAGCGAAAAGGATCATTGAGAAATGTATCCAGAGTGCCAGTGCCAGGTTAGCTGCAAAGAAAGCGCGTGATTTAACCAGAAGAAAGACGGCACTTGAAAACAGTACGCTGCCGGGTAAGCTGGCCGACTGTTCGGAAAAGGATCCGGGAAAAAGTGAGTTGTACATAGTTGAGGGAGATTCAGCCGGCGGCTCTGCCAAGCAGGGACGGGACCGGAACTACCAGGCAATTTTACCGCTTAAGGGAAAGATCCTGAATGTGGAAAAATCGAGGTTGGATAAAATATTATCAAACGAGGAAATCAAGACGCTCATTACCGCGATTGGGACCGGAATCGGAGCCAGTGAGTTTAATATAGAAAAAGCCCGGTATCATAAGATTATTATTATGACGGATGCTGACGTAGACGGGGCGCACATTACCACCCTGCTGCTTACCTTTTTCTTCAGGTATATGAGGGAGCTCATAGACGAAGGGTATTTATACCTGGCCCAGCCGCCGCTGTATAATGTTAAAATGGGAAGAGAAGCGTTTTACGCGTACAGTGATGAGGAGCGGGATGAAATAATGGAGAAGCATCCGGGGACCAAGGCAGTGATACAGCGGTATAAGGGTCTTGGGGAGATGAACCCGGATCAGCTATGGGATACAACAATGGACCCCGCCACGAGGACTATTCTCAAGGTGAACATGGATGATGAGATAGAAGCCGAGAATGTATTTTCCATGTTAATGGGAGACGCGGTAGAACCGAGAAGAAAATTTATAGAAGAAAACGCCAAGAACGTACAGAATTTAGACATGTAAACCAAACCGTAGGGACACGGCGCGCCGTAGCAAGAAAGGAGAAGAAAAGTGGCAAAAAAGAAAACAGGCGAAGAACCGGTAATAAAAGAGAAAATAATTGATATAGAAATAGAAGATAAGATGCGAAATTCGTATCTTGATTATTCCATGAGTGTAATCGTGGGACGGGCGCTGCCCGATGTGCGGGACGGATTGAAACCGGTACACAGAAGGATATTACACGCAATGAACGAACGGGCATGGCGCAGCGACAGACCATATGTAAAGTCGGCCAAGATTGTCGGTGAAGTAATTGGTAATTATCACCCGCATGGAGATTCAGCCGTATATGATACCATGGTACGAATGGTACAGGAATTTTCAATGCGCCAGCCTATTATTGACGGGCAGGGGAACTTCGGGTCCATGGACGGGGATCCTCCGGCAGCCTATCGATATACGGAAGCCCGTTTGAATAAAGCGGCCGAGGAACTGCTCAAGGATATAGATAAAGAGACAGTAGATTTTAATCCAAACTTTGACGACACCCGGAAAGAGCCCCAGGTGCTGCCTGCGGCATTTCCCAATTTGCTGGTAAACGGCTCCGAAGGAATCGCCGTAGGAATGGCAACAAAGATCCCGCCCCATAACCTTGGAGAGGTCATAGACGCGACTATTGAAATGATCGACAATCCCGATATAACCGTAAAAAAATTGATGAAGCACATCAAAGGGCCCGACTTTCCAACGGGCGCTTCAATAATGGGAGCCGAAGGGATTGTAAAAGCCTATAACACCGGACGGGGCAGTGTAAAGATCCGGGGAACGATAGATGTAGAAGAAACGAAAAAGGGACGGGAAGTTATTGCCGTATCAGCGATTCCGTTCCAGGTAAATAAAGCGACGCTTATTAGCAAAATAGCGGATCTTGTAAATAACAAGGTAATTGAAGGAATCTCCGAGATCCGGGATGAGTCGGACCGGTCGGGCTTGCGGATTGTTATAAACCTGAAAAGAGATGCCAATTCCAGTATTATTATCAACCAATTATATAAGCACACTGCGCTGCAAACGTCTTTTGGAATGATACTCCTGGCCATTGTGGATGGAGTCCCAAAGGTTCTAAACCTGAAAGCAATTTTGCAGAATTATATATTACACCGGAAAGAGGTAATAGTCAGAAGAACCCAGTATGAGCTCAGAAAAGCGGAAGAGCGGGCTCATATCCTGGAGGGCTTGAAAATAGCGCTCGATAACATTGATGAAGTAATTAAAATAATCAGGGGTTCAAAGAACGCAGAAGACGCGGGGAAAAAGTTGATCAAGACCTTTCAGCTGTCCGAGATCCAGGCCAAAGCGATCCTTGACATGAGACTGCAGCGGCTCACCAGTCTGGAAGTCCAGAAGATTATTGATGAGTTAAAGGCATTAAAAAAGCTAATCGCGGAATTGAAATCCATACTGAAAAGTGAAGTAAAGATATATAATATCGTAAAAAAAGAGCTTGGCGAGATAAAAGAAAAGTACGCGAATGAGCGAAGAACGGAAATCCAGGCAGGAGGAGATGTATCAACAGATTTTAATGTAGAGGATCTCATCGCCGAAGAGGATATGGTAATATCAATTACCAATGACGGATTTATTCGGAGAATGCCGGTGGACGCGTTTAAGAAGCAGCGGCGCGGCGGAAAGGGCGTAATTGGCATGTCAACGGCAAAGAGAGAGGATTTTGTCAAGATGATGACAGTTGCCATGACCCATGATACCGTATTCCTGTTCTCGAATAAAGGAAAGATATTTGCGTTAAAAGCGTACGAAATACCAATGGCATCGAAGAACAGCAGGGGGAAATCACTTAAGGGGATTATCAACCTTGCGTCGGAAGAGTTTGTCACCGCAATGTGTTCGATTGGCAGTTTAGACACTGAAGCCTATCTCTGTATGGTAACGGAAAACGGTATTTTGAAAAAGACCGGGATTGAGGATTTTGCCAATGCCAGGAAGGGCGGAATTATCGCTATCAGCCTTAAAAAAGATGATCAGCTTATTGATGCCATGATCGTAGAAAAAGGTGATGATATAGTGATTGCTTCCCGGGATGGTCTGCTTCTCAGGTCGAACCTGTTAAAGATGCGGTCCATGGGTAGAACTGCTGCCGGCATTATTGGAATGCGCCTGGCCCCTGAAGACAAGATCATTGATATGGATGTGGTAAAAAAAGACTCCAATCTTTTTGTCATAACCGAACAGGGATATGGAAAAAAGATCAAGTATAGCAATTTTACCAACAAAGGCAGAGGCGGAAAAGGGATGGCATATGTAAAGGTCACCGATAAGAACGGCCCTGCTGTAGGAATAAAGTCGGTCTTTGAGAATGACGAAATTATTATTACGGCGAAGAGCGGAATGACCATCAGGTTATTGGCAAAAGATGTATCGGTTCAGGGACGGTCAACAGTGGGAGTTCGGCTGCTGGATGTTAATGAAAATGATATGGTATCAGATTTCGCGGTTATAACGGATTTGTAAGCACGGCAAAACGCCGTAATATTTATCTAAAGGTGGGAGTGGAATGAAAAAGATTTTGTTATTATTTTCGTTGGTGATTGCGCTGGCTTCTCTCGGAGCATGTTGTTATTTCTTTTTTGTAACAAGACAGTTAGTTTATGGTTCCTTGAGCATGATCTCTGCCTGTGTATTCATACTTATTTACGCCATGTCTTCCAGTGTGAACCAGCTTCCGGAAGGCTATTCCGATGATGAATAAGATCATGAATTAGAATTAAAAACAATTCCGGTACCTGCCGATAATATATATAAAGATGAAGAAATATATATATTTCGGGAGGTACTTATGAGCAACACACGTTTTAGAACATTCTTATATACCTGCAAATGCGGGCATATTGTCCAGGTTTTCTGCGATTACGGACTTCCCCAGGAAAATTATAAGTGCAGAAGATGCGGCGCAGGTATAAAGAGAAAAGAGATATAAAATTAAGTTGATTTTTTTGTTTAGTCATATTATTATACTAATATGCATATAGTAAAGATAGATGAAGCCAAAGTAAACCTGTCTCGTTTAATACAGGAAGCCCTTGATGGAGAAGAGGTTATTATTGCAAAAGGTAATAATAGCCTGGTAAAACTGGTGGTAGTTGAGAATACTAAAAAAGGGAGAAGACTTGGTAGTGCAAAAGATGCAATCAGGCTTATGCCTGATTTTGATGAACCATTAGATGATTTTAAAGAGTATATGTAGTAGATTTTTTGCTTGATACTAACGTTTTTTTGTGGATAATTACTGATAATGATATTAAATTAATGAACATTAAACTTCCTCATGTTGTCTATGCCATTTCATCACAGGGATCCTTTTGATAGACTAATTATAGCTCAATCTGTTTGTGAAAATATACCATTAATTGGAAGTGATAGAGCTTTTTCAAAGTATTCTGTTGAGTTGGTATGGTAGCTAATAGAATTGGTTATTAATATATTATATTATTTTGTTGCAGTTTTATTAATTTTTTCATAAAATTATTTTTCTAAAAAAACGCATTTTGTCCCTTGACAAACCCTATTTATTTTTGATATACTCTATATCGAAAGAGGCTGGTTGTACAAAACCCTGACCCCCGGCCCCTGATCCCTGAAATCTGAATTTAGCAAAGGAGAACAAATATGAGTGAAGATACAGTATGGGTACCATTTGATATCTTAGAGCGATTTATGACAGATGTTTTCAAAGGGCTGGGAGTCCCGGAAGAGGACGCGAAGATTTGCTCGGAAGTGCTCATCACTTCCGATAAAAGAGGGATCGATTCTCACGGAATAAACCGCTTAAAACCGATATATTATAACCGCATAAAAGCCGGGATACAATTCCCCGAAGCGGAATTTGAAATTATAAAAGAAGGACCAACAACAGCGGTAATAGACGGACACCACGGCATGGGGCATGTCATTGCCAAACGCTCAATGGATATGGCAATAAAAAAGGCGGAAGAGTACGGCCTGGGAATGGTGGCAGTACGGAATTCAACCCATTACGGGATTGCCGGGTATTATACAATCCAGGCAGCGGAAGCCGGGATGATAGGAATAACCGGAACAAACGCGCGGCCTTCAATCGCGCCCACATTTGGTATAGATAACATGCTGGGCACCAATCCCCTGGTATTTGGAATGCCAACAAATGATGAATTTCCATTTGTAATAGACTGCGCGACTTCAATAACGCAAAGAGGAAAAATAGAGCTCTACGACAGGGAAGGAAAAGAAATGCCTCCCGGATGGGTAATCAACAGGGAGGGAAACACCAGCACAGACGCGACACAAACCCTGAAAGCCCTGGTAGACGGGACAGCAGCATTAACACCGCTCGGAGGGATCGGAGAAGAACTTGGAGGCTATAAAGGTTATGGCTATGCCACTGTAGTAGAGATCCTCTCGGCCGCGCTCCAGGGAGGCAGCTTTTTGGCAATGCTTACGGGGTTTGAAAAGGGAGAAAAAGTACCGTATAAACTGGGTCACTTTTTTACCGCTATCAACATATCACATTTTACCGACCTTGACGCGTTTAAAGAAACCACAACAGAGATATTGCAGCAGCTCAGGAATTCAGCAAAAATACCGGGGCAGTCAAGGATCTATACAGCCGGGGAAAAAGAGTATGAAGCATGGCTGGAAAGAAAGGATAAAGGAGTTCCGGTTAATAAAAGTTTGCAGGCAGAGATTTTGCAAATGCAGGAAGAACTGGGGCTTACCGGGTATACATTTCCCTTCTCATAATGAGGGGGGGAACCCCTCATTATGCCAGGGTATTAAAGTTGGATCCGGTCATATTGGTCTCGGGTTCAACTCTGATTGAGGAACCAATTAGCATAAACAAGAAACTTTTCATTTCATTTAAATCCATCATCACTTTTTTTGAAGCCATGTTTTGTTTTGGCCGTTCTACATTGGACGAGAGTTCAAAAACATCTTCCTTGATTTTATTACCAGGCAGAAAATCTTTGTCGATATTTTCAGTACTGCGAGTACTCTCAGTACTTTCAGGCCTGACAGTGAGAGTATCACTACTCGTGTTGGTATTATCCGCCCTGTTATAGGTTGAATTTTGAATTAAGCTGTTATATAAATTTATATCCATATTTTTTACCTCCTTCTGTGGAGTATTTCTGTGTCATTCTGTATATAACTTCGGCAAAATTCGAATTTTTTGTTATAGTATTTATTGATTTTTTTTCAAAAAAAGCATATAATTATTGATAAATAGGCCGGAAAGTTGAAAATGTTGGTAAAAAAGAGCCAAAAACGGAGGAATTAATGAGTATTACCGGGGGATATATAGAATACCAGTATCAGGACCAGGTTGTATCAGGAAAGTTTTTACCTTCTTCGGATAATGATTTCCCCGGGTTGACAGTCTCAAGCCAGGAACTCACGGCAGATGGAGGAAACCGCCTGCGGGTAACGTGTACGGCTCAGGAAGATGAGGCAGTAGTTATACACAAAATGTATCTTGAAACGGAAATTGAGCTCTTGCCCAAAGACAGGATCTTTTGCAATGGGTTTCAATCCTGGACCGAGAGCAGGGAATTCCGTGTTACTGAGCGGATGAAACGAATCTCAATGATCCTGAATTTTTTAGGGGTGAGTTTCCACGGAGATTATACCATTTATCCTTATAGCGGAAAACGGGGGATCTTGCATAGTTATACCTATAGTTATATACGCAGTGAGGAGAATTTTACTTTTTTCGGATCACTGGATGAATCAACAGGGTATACGATTTTTGCCTATAATACCAGGAGACCGGTATTGATTATCCAGAAAAATTGCAGGGGTCTGCACCTGTCCGAATCGTCCGGACCATACACGGCATTTGACGTATTGGAAATACAGGGAGATGAATCCGAAGAGGAACATATTTTTTCCGCCTATTTTAAACGGCTGGAACTCAGCAGGAACAGGGCACCGCTTGCCACCGGTTGGACGAGCTGGTATAATTATTATACAGATGTAACAGAGGCCATTGTACTGGAAAATCTGAAAGCGTTCCGGGAAAATGATATTCCCATTGATGTTTTCCAGGTAGATGACGGGTACCAGCGTTCAGTTGGAGACTGGCTCAAGCAAAAGCTGACCTTTCCCTCGGGAATGGAGTATATCGCCGAGAAGATAAAAGATGCCGGTTATAAAGCCGGGTTATGGCTCGCGCCCTTTGTATGCGATAAGCACTCCATGATTTACTGGAATCACAGCGACTGGCTTCTCAGGGACGACAGGGGGAAACTTCAGCAGGCAGGATACGCTCCGCTCTGGGGAGGCGCGTTTTACGCCCTGGATATCTATAACAGCGAGGTACAGGATTATCTCAAAGAAGTTTTTCATACGGTATTTAATACCTGGAAATTCGACATGGTAAAGCTCGATTTTTTATATGCCGCAGCGTTACAGCCCAGGGACGATAAAACCCGCGGAGAGATCATGAACGATGCCATGAAGCTTTTACGTGAATGGGCCGGGGATAAATTGATCCTGGGATGCGGAGTACCGCTGGGATCCTCGTTTGGGAAGGTCGATTACTGTAGAATAGGGGGTGATATCGCACTGAAATGGGAAGACCGGCTGTTAAGGAAACTGGGATACCGGGAACGGGTATCCACTGTAAATTCATTAAAGAGCAGCATTGGCAGACGCCATTTAAACGGACCGGCATTTATCAATGATCCCGATGTGATACAACTGCGGAAAAAAAATACGAAACTGAACAGGGAGCAGCGGTATACCCTGCTGATGCTGAATAATATTTTTGGCGGCCTGGTTTTTACATCCGATAATATATCCCTCTATTCCGAAAAAAGAAAAAGACTCTTTTGTTCAATATTTCCGCTCATGGAAAAAAATAATATCCAGGTAAACCTGGAAAAGCGTTTGTATACCATATGTTTTGATATTAATAATAAATCATATATTGTATGCTCGAATTTTTCAAAGATGAAAAAACGGGTTGTTATAGGAGAAGAGACAGACGGATCGGTATACTTTCGAAATAACAGCGGAGAGAACAGCGGCGGTTTTATCCGCGGCGGAACGAAAATTACAATTCCGCCTTATGGATCGGTATGTTATCTTTGTGTGGAAGAAAGGGATTATACCATCGCCGGAACCACAGCGCACCTGTTTCCCGGAAGTGAAATATTATCGCTCATGGTATCGGAGAATAGTATAACCCTGGCGCAGGATGAAAAAGTGAGGAACAGTAATACGGTATTTATCCGGGTACCGGGAGCAGGGGAATATCTTGTTAATAAGGAAGAGGTTTCGGCTGAAGAAATATATGAAGATCTATACGTGGTAAAATTGTTGATAGAAAAAAGAAAAGAAGAAGAAAAAGAAGAAGAAAAAGAACAAGAAGTAGATAATCAAGCGGAAGACGCAGACAACGCAGATGAGTCAGATGAAACATAAGAGTATTTTAATAATAGCAGATATCGAAGGCAGTTCCGGGTGCCGCAACTATGAAGATTCTTCTTTTATGACACCGGGATGGCCGCGGGCTTGTGTAGAAATGTCCCGGGATATTAATGCAGTAGTGGAAGCATTGTTTAATGCCGGGGTGGAAAATATCATCATAAAGGATTTTCACCGGACCGGGTACAACCTTATGCCCGAGCTTATTGACAAACGGGCAACTCTTGTATCGGGGTATATAAGGGGCCCGGTACCGGGTCTTGGAGATCCGGGTAATTCCACGGGTCTTATGATGATTGGTATGCACGCGGCATCGGGAACAGAGGGGTTCCTTGCTCATACCATGACTTCCCGCATCGCAAGGCTGGAGGTAAACGGCGCGTTGATGACAGAGCTGGAACTTTTTTCCGCCTCACTGGCACCGTACGGATTAAAACCTGTCTTTTTTTCGGGATGCGCTGTGGCATCGGCCCAGGCACAGAGTATAATAGAAGGAATTGATGTGTACCCAATAGAGAAAGCCGCAGGTGCCGGGCATCTCGCAGGTGCCGGGCATCTCGATATTCCTGCATGGCGAACAGGACTGGCCAGGGCAGCGGTAAAGGCGCTTGGTAATGAAAGAACGGAACCGTACACACCGCAGGGACCGTTTGAGGCCCGGATAGTTATGAGAGACGGGGAAGCGGCAGCGGAAAAGATGGCAAAACGGTGGAAATTTGATTATACAGGCTCAACTATTTTTATAAATGCCCCGGATATGGAAAGCCTGTATTTTGAGTTTATTCGGCTTTGTTATTTGACACCATTAGTAGAGAAAATTTTGCCCTTTGGGCTTCGGTTATTTAATTTATGGGGGCGGATAGGATTGGCCTGGGTAAGAAGAAAGGCCCGGGACCTAGTGCGGGATCCAGCGCTGTGATGAAAGGAGGTAGCACATGATGTGTTCCTCAATAGTTTTTTTCGGGCCTGGTGTTTCCGCCCGCTTACGGAAGCGGGCATTCAATTTTCTGTCGCGGAAGAAGCGGTACATTTCCCTGGGGTCGGCAATATCAAAATCATCGTACAATTTTTTATGGCTCATGAGAGATTCCAGATCTTTCCGGGTAATAACCGAAAGCCCCTGGTCTTCCATTTTTTTTCGCAGATCGTTCAGTTCTTCATAGGCAAGGGAAAAAAGGAATTCTTCCAATGATTCAAACACTTCTTCCGAATTTTCGTTTTCCAGGAGAAATTCTTCCCATACCGGGTCCAGGTTGGCCGACATCTGGCAGAGCTCCATTGTACCCATAAGGGTGCCGAAAATTGGAATGAGGCGTTTCCTGGCCTCCCACATGGAATTAAGGATAGGAGCAAAATCACTTACCCCTTCATTCAGGCGGTATTCCCAGACATTGGCCAGGAGAAACCCGGCCCTGTTGCGAATGGTGTCATTGGATTCTTTATCTTCGAGAATAGCCAGAAATACTTCTTCCCCCATAATGGTATAAATGGTGTCGGCAATAAATTTTGTAATAATGGGAACTTTTTCGTTCAGTTCGGGAAGCTCTTTTACAATCATGGAGAGCATGTTAAAAAAGCTGATTTTGGCAACCAGGAATCCTTTGCCCAAAACGGCTTTGGTGGGCGTATACATGATTTTATCCTGTCCCTCTTTTGTGCTGAGCATTTCCATGAGGGTGCCGACTGAGCGGGAAACATTACAGAGTTTGCTGGTCGCGAGTATTGAAGGATATTGAGAAATAGCCCGGACAAGTTCAACCAGGGCATCAATGTTCTTTTTGATCCTCCCGGCTTCCTCTGTCATATTGTTTTGAGTTATAACCGAAATAGAATGGTAAATAAGATCGCTTTCTTCGTCGTTAAATATGACCAATCCCATAATTTTACTGTTAATCCCAATGAATATATATTACTTAAATAAGCTTTTATACACCCGGCATTCTAGCGCAAAAGATAAAAATATACAAGTATAAATCCTTCAGGGAAATAAAAAGTATGATATGAATTCACCTTAACGATTGTGTAGTTTTTGATGTGTACTTGTAGTATCTAAAAAAATAAATAAAATATTTAAGACTTGATCAAATATAATTAACTTTTTAATATATTCCCTGTGAATACTATTACTGAAATATTTTTTGGGGAAGCCATTCTTAATACAATGCACCTTTTTATTGGTGACTGGTTCGACTCCGTTATGATCGTTGTTACCAATATGGGAAACGTATGTTCCGTGATTATAATTGTCCCCGTACTTTATTGGTGTTACGACAAAAAAGCAGCGCTGAGAATAAGTTATCTTTTTATTGCTTCACTGATACTGAATGCCGCTGCCAAGGCAGTGTTTAATTCTTCCCGTCCTAACCCGGAGGCCCTGGTACCGGCGGTGCAAAAACTGACTGGCGGTCATAAACCCTCAAGTCCCGGTTTCCCCAGCGGGCATAGCCAGGCCGCTGCAATATTGTGGGGCACGTTCTATTATTATTATAGAAAAAAGTTGATAGCCATAAGCGCTATTGCTGCTGTTCTTCTTGTTTCTTATTCGAGAATATACCTGGGAGTCCATTTCCTGGGGGATGTTCTGGGCGCATACCTGTTTGTCATGCTCTTGCTGATACTGATTATTCCCCGTATGGCAAAGCTGGAAACGGGGATTGGGTACATAAATGAGGTGATTCTAATACTGCTGCTTGTGCTTATTCCCCTGGGGCTGGCTTATTTTTTTGGCGGAACGTTTATTTGCGCTTCAATGGGTCTTTTTGCCGGTTTTTCCGCAGGAGCTGTTGCCGCGAAAAATATAGATTTTTGTTCTAAAAATAAGGTTTTTTATAATTGTATCAAGATTCTAATCGGGTATAGCGGTTTTTTTCTAATTGCGGGAGGGGGCGGCAAGGTTCTTTCGCTGGTCCCGGAGCTGGTTCCGGAGTCCGGTTTTGTTCTGTTCATGGTTGCGGGTTTGTGGATATCATTTATGGCACCATTTATTTTTTCCAGGTTTAAGTCATTACAAGGCAGTTACAAATAGAGGTAGAGAATGTCAAAGGATATGATGAACACAAAAGAGGTTGCCGCCTATCTTGGGATACACGAGAAGCAGGTTTACGCTCTTATAAAAGCGAATAAAATTCCCTGTACCCGGATTACGGGAAAATGGCTCTTTCCCCTGCACCTTATTGACGAATGGATCAATGGTGACGCGGAAGAAAAGATGAGCGGGATTCAAGGGAAAAGAACCGGAGAAGCGCTTTTATCTGCCGGCAGTAATGACCCTGTTCTGGATATATTGCTTAGTTATATGAAACAGGCGCATCCCGGTTTGTATATTTTTACCTGTAATACCGGCAGTACCGACGGCCTCATGCGCCTTAATGAAGGGTTAACCGATATTTCCTGGTGCCATCTTCTTGATCCGAAAACCGGAGAATACAATATTCCCCATCTTAAAGAGTATCTCCCCGGTAAAAAAATCGCGATTGTTCATCTTTTTTACCGGGAACTGGGGCTGCTCTATTCTTCTGAGTTTGCCGGTACAATTAAGGGTTTTGAAGACCTGGTCAGTGAGAAGGTTAAGTTTATTAATCGCCAGGAAGGTTCGGGAACTCGTATTCTTCTTGATTATAAACTGGGAGAACTGGGAATAAATCCTGAATTAATTAATGGGTATGCCGGAGAAGTATATACTCATATGGAAGTTGGGCTTTCTATTCTTTCCGGTGAGGCTAATGCAGGAATGGGAACCGTGGCTATTGCCAATCTTTTAGGGCTTGAATTTGTTCCTGTTGTAAAAGAAAGTTTCGACATGGTTCTTTCACAGGAAACCTTTTTTAAAAAAGGTGTTCAGGCTTTTATTGAAACACTGAACACCTCGGAATTCAGAAAAAAAATCGCTTCCCTGGGTAGTTATGATTTTGCCGAGTCAGGTAAAATTATTCATTCGTAACGCAGGACTTTTTGTTTTTCCTTAGTGTACATGTACCCCGTTTTTTATTTCCATTACAAATTCACGGGCCTTTTTTTTAGGGACATCTTCATGCACAAGCTGATCTATTATCTCTACATCCTGCTCCCCACTTATGAGCATAATGGCGATTTCTTCTGCCAGGGAGTGAATTGTTTCGTGTTTTTGGACCAGTAGTGTTTCTCTCATTTTAGCGCCTCTTGTTATTTTCTATTTTTTCTATTTATTAAATAATATAAGGTTTTCCGCGCGGGTTGTCAATAATCCGGGAATAAACGCTACCTGGGAGGGAATGAACAACAGGATTTTGTGAAGATTTTTTATTGACACAATGAGTTGTAAACGGTATTTTTTAAGCGCGATAATAAGGAGCAAGGGGAGTATTATGACTAACACAAAAAAAGTATCACTACCAATAAAAGACTCACACCGGGTAATAAACCCGGGACCGGTAATCCTGGTCTCATCGGGCAATGAGGAAGCAAGGACGATATCAACAATAGCATGGCATATGCCCGTAAGCAGCAGTCCCAAACTTGTGGGAGTGGCCCTGGCGCATAAGCGGTATACACTGGAGTTGATAAAACAGTCGAACTGTTTTTGCGTAAATGTACCCGATCATAAAATCCTGGAACAGGTGGTATTCTGCGGAACCTATTCCGGCAGAAAAATTGATAAATACAAGGAAACAGGGCTCACACCGGCAGCGTGTAAGGCAATAGGGGGCTTTTATGTTGATGAATGCGTGGCCCATATAGAATGTGAGGTGGCGGAGCTTATAGAAGCAGGGGATCATACAATAGTGCTGGGAAAGGTCGTGGAAGCCTATACCAATGAAGAATTAATAACTCAGGATGGTGTAATTGATATAAATAAAGTGGAATTGATCCAGCATCTGGGCGGCTCTCATTTTGGAACCCTGAAAAAAAAGCATCCCCTGGCTAATGTATAATAAAAATATACTTGATTTGCAGCCTATTTATATAGCACTATAGTAACAGTAATAGTTTAAAGTTGGAGGCTTTTAAATGAGTTATATGAAAATAGGAGAACTCCTGGTTCGGAGCGGGAGAATAACGAAAGTGCAGCTGGATAAGGCATTGGAACACCAGGGGAAAGAAGGCGGTCTGCTGGGTAAGGTTTTAGTAGATCTTGGATATATTCAGAATGATAACCTCATGAAGGTGCTCAGTAAACAAAGAGAGTCAAAGATTACCGATAATTTGTCGATATAATAAATAGAAAGAGCCGGAATAAGACAAATAATCTATTGATTGAGAGAAGCAATGAATGAAAATGAGAAATTAAGAGAGATAATCAGGCTTGGAGCGGAGCTGAATAATGTACAGGACGTAGATATCCTGCTGGAAAGAATACTGTATGAAGCACGGACTTTTGTGGATGCAGACGCCGGGACTATCTATGTTCGCCAGGGAGATCACCTGGTATTTAGTCACGCGCAAAATGATACCAAGCAGCGGGAACTTCCACCGGGAGATAAACTGATTTATTCAACATTCAGTGTACCGCTGAATTTACGGTCCATAGCAGGATATGTAGCCACAACCGGCGAGATCTTAAACATCCCTGATGTGTATCAAATAGCAGGGGATGCTCCATACCAGTTCTCTTCGGATTACGATAAACGGTCAAATTATAAGACAACATCAATGCTCACGGTACCCTTAAAAACGGAACGGGGAGATATCATCGGGGTATTGCAGATTATCAATGCAATGGATCAGAATAAACAGCTGGTTTCTTTTGATAAAGAAGATGAGTTATATGTATTTCATTTTGCCACTACCGCCAGTATGGTACTGCAAAAAGCCCAGATGACCAGGACATTGCTGCTCCGGATGATACAGATGGCAGAAATGCGGGATCCGAAAGAAACAGGAGCACATGTTAACAGGGTTGGCGCCTATTCAGTAGCAATTTATGAGCGGTGGGCTCATAATCACAAGCTTCCCCAGGAACAGGTAGACCGTGAAAAGGATGTCTTGAGAATGGCAGCCATGCTTCATGATGCCGGAAAAGTTGCAATCTCGGACCTCATATTAAAGAAACCGGCCCGTTTTACTGAAGAAGAATACGATATAATGAAGAGTCATACCTACCTGGGTTCCCGGATTTTTAAGGATAAAGAGTCATATTTTGATGAAGTAGCAGCGGATATTGCTCTTACCCATCATGAAAATTGGGACGGGACAGGCTATCCCGGGCGTGTAGACCTGGATACGGGAGAAGCGCTTAAAAAGAACGCGGAAGGCGGCGTACAGCTGCTAAAAGGGGAAGAAATTTCAATCTATGGCAGAATCGTGGCACTGGCGGATGTGTATGACGCGCTTTCGTCCAAACGGGTCTATAAAGATGCCTGGGATGAAAATTCTGTATTGGATGAAATAAGAAAACTTTCCGGAACAAAATTTGATCCCCTGATAGTGGATGCTTTTTTTGAGTCCCTTGATGAAATAGGCGCCATAACAGCACGATATCCTGATAAAGATTAATATCAGGCCGCATTATTCTTTTTTTTATTTTTTTAACAGGAACAGGTGAAAAAAATGGCTGCAGGAGGCTGAAAGATCAACCCCTGCAGCCAAATCTATTAATCAAAAGCTAGCACACAAGAGCCAGCAAAAGCCAGCAAATTAAGTAGAACTAAACATCTTGGGATCAATATATTAGTTCTACTCAATAAATGCAAGTGTTTTTTTTAGCTATTAAGAATACTCTTAGCGCTTTCGTCTTCAGCATCAGTGATAAAAGAGATACCGGTTTCTGCTTCCGTTTCCCTGTTCGCAGAGAAAAGTTCTTTCCTGGAAAGCTGGTCCAGTGAGAATTTTCGAGCACCGGCCATTAATTGCTGGAGGCCGCCGGCAAGTTTGTCTGCCAGTGTCCATGAAGCAATGGCGCCATAGGGGATTTTTTCCATTTCATCTTTACCGATTTTTTCCTGGAGATCAAAATATCCGGAGAAGATGTCATCCACACGGATACCGTTTTCAAGAACGGTTTGCGGAAGTGCTTCCCAGTGGCCATGGATCTTTTCTTTTTTGTCGCTATGAAGAGCGCCTTCAATGTTGCATCCCAGGTACGCGGGGATCATTAAGGCTCTACCCATACAAACAAGTTTGGAGAAAGGAGAACCAAGAGCGAGCGCTTTATAGATATGATCTTCACGGGCAAAACCGCCGGCAAATGAAAGATCAACAACATCCGCGCCCTTGTCGGCAAGAATCTTAGCATATTCATATGCTTTTGAGTGGAGATGTATTGAAGGAACACCCCATGCTTCCATCATATTCCAGGGACTCATACCGGTTCCACCACCGGAACCGTCAATAGTAAGAAGGTCCAGTTTAGCGTCAGTAGCGAGTTTAATGGAAAGAGCAAGAGCTTCCATACCATAGGAACCGGTTTTGAGGGTGATTCTCTTGTAGCCGAGTCCTCTCAGGTAATCAACAGCTTTCATGAATTCTCTTGTTACTTCTTCAGTACTGGTAAGATCGGTATATCCTAAGCGGCTGTGACGGGCAAAGGACTTAATGGCACCGCTTTTAAATGCTGCTTGCACTTCGGGCTTTGTAGGATCGGGATCTACAATATAGTCTCTTTCTTTGAGGAAGAGGGCATACTCAAGATCAGTAACCTGGATCTCGCCGCCAATAACTTTCGCGCCCTGGCCCCATTTCAGTTCCATGATCACTTTATCGCCGTATTTGTCGATGATATATTCGGCAACACCGTTCCTGGTATCTTCAACGTTCATTTGCACGATTATCGCGCCATAGCCGTCATAATATCGTAAATAGGTTTCAATTCTTCTGTCCAGCTCAGGAGCTTTAATAATCTTTCCGCCTTCAAGAACTGATTCTTTGTCTACACCAACAACGTTCTCACCAACAACAATAGGGTATCCTACTAATGCTGCTCCAATAGCGAATGATTCCCAGTATTTTGCCGCGATGAAGGTAGAACCTAAAGCGCCGGTCATAATAGGTACTCTATATTTTGTTTTGACTTCTCTACCGAATTCGCCTTCAATGCTTACGTTCGGGAATACACAATCATCGGCGTTGGTGGTCATATCCGAAGATATTCCATTTGCTCCGTAAACATAACCGTTTATCCGTAATGAATTATAAGAAACACCAACATGAGTGGTATTGGCGCTGCCCGCTGTAATAACTCCAAAATCTCTTGGGTAGAGCAGTTTTCTTCCTTTCATGCAAGAAACCCATGTTTCGCATTTTCCCTTACAATCAGCTCTACAAAGAGTACAAAGTCCCGATTCCGCGGGATTTCCCCTGTTAACAGTACCTAAAGCGTCATTTGTTTTTGGCCATTGAATCATAGTAAATCTTCCTCCGTATATTTTTGTTAAATTTTACATTTACTAAACAATTTGGTGCTGGATGTTAATATTACTAATATTTTAACCAAATATGTTAGCAATACTAAAAATACACAAGTAGACTTGGGGGTGGAATGTTACAAACATGTAAATTAATAGGGGTTTGAAACTAGAGCTGCAGGTAAATAAACTCGGTGTCGGTATCGACTCTGTTTTCCCAATTGTCGATGAAGGATGACTTAATTAATATGGAGTCTCCTTTTTCCAGGAAGATGATTTCGTTGTCTATTGAAATAGAAAGAGAGCCCTGTACAACAGTAATAAACTCGTTTCCTTTGTGGAGCAGGATTGGGCCTTCAATGGTTTTCCCGCCTTTTATGACAATGGAATAGGGTTTAACCGAAGAATTTTCGTCTTCCAAAAGCCGTGATATTGTGAGATTTCGATGTGATGATGTTATTTGTAATCCCTGTTTTGAGACCGTGTAATTACTATGGGCTTTTTGTGAGGATTCGGTCCCGATAAAATGCTCGATAGGTTTATTAAATATCGAAGAGAGCTGTACCAGGGTATGGAGGGAAGGAGCGGTTATGCCGTTCTCTATCTGGGAAATGGCGCCCGGAGTCATGCCCAGGGACGATGCCAGTTCTGCCTGGGTTATTTTCATGATTTTGCGTTGTTCTTTAACTTTTTCGCCTATTTTGAAAATATCTTCGAATCGTTTGTCCTGAAACTGGATAGACTGGTTGATAATTTTAAAATAATTCGGCCCAATTTCATGGAACGACGGCCGGTCTTCCAGTTTTTTGATCTTCAGCTCAAAGTAATCGGAGTTTGTAGCCCGTAATGAAAAGACTATCTGGGTAATGTGGGTGATCCCCGCAATAAATTCTTTTGAATGGGCGTCTTTTTCAAATACCCAGTATGCCAGGGTATTGAGATTATAGAGTTTGGGACAGGTAAAGGCAAAGAAATCGAGTACTGCTGCTTCGTCTTTCCAGAGTTCGTTCATGCCGGTTAAACTATCGAAAATGTAAAATGAACCGTCCTGGTTTTTGTTCTCAACTTCGTTGAGAATTTTTATAAATGAAGATGTGTCTTTAGGATTATCAACACAGATAAAATTTTCCGGGTTTGTATGATCTTCGTGGTAAAAATCAAGAAATACGGGATCGCTGTTTCCTTTTCCATGAGTAAAGGCGTCAATGAGTATAATGTTTTCTCCGGGAAAAATATAATCATATCTTTTGAATATTGTATGGGGAGAATAATTAAAGCTGATAAAGATGACTTTATCCCGAAAATCCTTGTTTTCCCGGAAGAAACTCCTGGTAAAATATTCTACGGGCACACCATTGGCGACCTGCCATACAACGTTATCACCAAGCTTTAATCCGCCGGTTAAATCATCGAGCTGCTTTGTTCCAGTGCTTATCATCTTTTCTTCTGCCATGATTTAATTCTAAGTGCCATTTCTTCGTTATTTATAGTTCTGCCCTCATCAGAATCTTTTAACCCAAGCTCTACCATTCTCGCAAAAGCCAATTCTCGTAAAATTTCATCATAGCTGCTGTCATCAGGCTGTTTCCGGATTATTTTTATTATATTTTCTTTTGTGAGCGACATTTTATTAGAATATTAACAAGATAATAAATGTCAAGAGAAATAAATGAGGTAAAAGGAGCAAGGAAAAGAGGCCCAATGAGGGGATTACAAGCCTTTGGACCCGCAGCTGCCGCAGGTAATGGTTTCTCCTTCATTGCTGCACAATAAAATTCTTTTGTCAATCTCTTCTTCGCTGATAGGCCGCGCCTCAAAAA
>JAAENB010000502.1 GCA_024224995.1 bacterium
AAACAATGGCGGGGATGACCTCACACTGACCGCGGATGGCGCATTCACTTTTGCTACCGCTTTGGCGGATGGCGCGGCGTACAACGTGACGGTTCTCACCCAACCGGCGGGGCAGATTTACACGATTACGACACGAAGTGGCACGGTTGCGGGAGCTGATGTAACGAACGTTGCTGCCAACTGTGTCGCCCCGTACACAATCGGGGGCAGCGTTTCGGGTTTGACTGGCACGCTGGTGTTGCAGAACAACGGCGGGGATGACCTCACGCTGACTGCGGATGGCGCATTCACTTTCGCCACCGCGTTGGCGGATGGCTCGGCTTATGACGTGACGGTTCTCACCCAACCGGCGGGGCAGATCTGTACCATCACGACAGGAAGCGGCACGCTCGCGGGGGCTGATGTGACGAATGTCGCCGCCAACTGCGTCAACACTCACACCATCGGTGGTAGCGTTTCTGGTTTGAGCGGTACGTTGGTATTGCAGAACAACGATGGGGATGACCTCACGCTGACTGCAGACGGTGCATTCACTTTTGCCACCGCGGTGGCGGATGGCTCGGCCTATGACGTGACGGTGCTTACCCAGCCGGCGGGGCAGATATGCACGATCTCGACAGGCAGCGGCACGCTTGCGGGGGCTGACGTGACGAACGTCGCCGCCAACTGCGTCAACAGCTACACAATCGGTGGCAGCGTTTCAGGTTTGACCGGCACCCTGGTTTTGCAGAACAACGGTGGGGATGACCTCACGCTGACGGCGGATGGTGCTTTCACTTTCGCTACCGCGGTGGCGGATGGCTCGGCTTACGACGTGACGGTACTTACCCAGCCGGCGGGGCAGATCTGTACCATCACGACAGGCAGCGGCACGCTGGCGGGGGCTGATGTGACGAACGTGGCCGCCAACTGCGTCAACAGCTACACAATCGGTGGCAGCGTTTCGGGTTTGACCGGTACCTTGGTGCTGCAGAACAACGGCGGGGATGACCTCACGCTGACCGCGGACGGGGCTTTCACTTTTGCTACCGCTTTGGCGGATGGCTCGGCTTACGACGTGACGGTGCTTACCCAGCCAGCGGGTCAGATTTGCACTATTACGACAGGAAGTGGCACGCTCGCGGGGGCTGATGTGACGAACGTGGCAGCCAACTGCGTCAATACCTATACAATCGGGGGTAGTGTTTCGGGTTTGACCGGCACGCTGGTATTGCAAAACAACGGTGGGGATGACCTCACGCTGACTGCAGA
>JAAENB010000503.1 GCA_024224995.1 bacterium
AGGATAGGGGGTTGAGGGGGCTTCGCCCCCTCAACCCCCTATCCTTCGCGCAGCGTTAGCTGCGCCTCCTCCCGGTTTCAGGAAATAAAGAGTGACCGGAATAGTACTTTGAGCTTAAATCCGAAAAGCCGGGAAAAAAAGGCTATTTTTGTACCAAATCCGAGCGTAGTAATGGCAATAGAAAGCCCCAAAACCAGGATTGCGGCGATTCCCGATCTTCCCGGGAATTTGCCAATCATGGTCTTTGCGTTCGAAACAATAGGAGATTCTTCAACCGGCAGCTTTACTGAGAAACGCGCAACAACCGGTTCTGTCCAGGAATATTTTTTCTTACCCCTTACAATCTCATAGTACCTGCATCGAGCTCCAATATAGTGGTCTCCATCCTGAAGATCCTTAAGGATAATAATATTGGAGTCCTGGGTAATTCTCTCACCGCCCAGGCTGTTCCGGACCCTCACTTCATTGTTATCCCAGAATACGGAATACCCTTCAATATTCTTATTTTTCCCCGGAATATTCTTCGCCGTAATAAATCCTTTAAGAGATTTTACCGAATAGGCTACTGCGGTTTCGGGCAGGTTTATTTCAATTTCCGGTTTTTTGCGAACAATCCTTTTCCGGGTCTTCTTCCGGTCACGCTTTGTTTCTTTCCGCGCCAGCTTTTCGAAATACGCGGGGTCAAACGATCCCTCCCCTATAATAATGGGATAATCAGCGATTTCACTTCGCTGGTTTGTTTTATCCACTGCGCTGAGGCTAAAAAAATAGGTTCCCAGTTCAAGGTTTTCGAAGGTGAGCTCAAATTTATCAATGTACTTCTCCGGTGTTGCCGGTACTCCTTTTGACAGGGAATAGACAAATCCCTTTAAACGGTCAGTATCGTCAATTGCCCACCTGAAAACCGGGGAATTCGTTTTACCGGATTTACCCTGTTTATGCGTTGGAGAAATAATAATAGGCATTCCCAGGGGGTTTATGCTGGACCTGACCTTATAATGGATGGTCCTGCTGTAGTTGCCGGCTCCGTCAATTGCCCTGATATGAAAATAGGTCATCCCATCTTCAAGTTCCGGGATAATCCTCCGGATAACATTGGGATTATTAATATCCTGGATATTGGGATTAAAATCGGGCAGCTTGTTTACCATTGTGGCATATCCCACAATACCCGACTCATCTTCCGGCTGCTTCCACTCTATTTTGGCCTCGGGCAAACGCGACCACTTGCCTTCGGGATGGGTCTTTGAAAATACAAGAGGCGGGCGAACATATATATCAGAAAATTTTACAATTACCCGGTTCCCTTCCTCCCAGAAAATAACAACCCGGTTTCCTGTAGTAACGGGTATGGGATTCCGGGCAACAACGTTATTGAGCGATAATTTCAATTCCGGTTTCATTTTCCCGTCAAGCAGTGAATATTTCCTGGAAAAGACCTTTTCCTGTTTTTCCCTGGTATCATACCAGGTAATCAGCAAACCGTCCGTAGTCCGGACGATAGCGGGAGCATAACAATCGGCATTGGTCGCGGAAATGGTCAGGGGTTTATCGTCCCAGATGGCCCCGTTGTCGTACCCCCTGAGCAGTTTTATTGCCCAGCTCTTCTCATCATTATTCTGGTATACCAGGTATAAAACGTCATTATCAAAAAGAAGCGAGGGGGAAGCATCATTTGACTTACTTTTGGTTATCCGCTCAGCGGAACTCCAGCTCGATCCGTTATTTGTTGACCGTATAAAAAATAAATCATCGGAAAAATTCCTCCCTTTTCCCTGCCACACAATAAAGATCTTGCTTCCCGAAAGCAAAATAGATGGGAAAAAAGCCCCTTTCATATCCCGTGTCAGTGTTATTAATGACCCTGTTGTAACAAATGTATCTTTATATTTTGGCCTGTCAATATCGCCCTTACGGGCCTCCCCTTCCGCTTTCTCCCCTTCCGGGGCTGCCTCTACCGGGGTCACTACTACCCTTTTACGAAGCGCGTGAAACAGGTTAAAGGCTCCATTATGAAATGCATGATAAAAAAGGTGAAGGGTTCCTTTATTGTCATAAAAAAGCTTGGGCAGCATTTCCATATCGTACCCGGATTTAATCTGCTCCGGTTTTGTCCAGGTTGCCCCCATATCAAGGGAGGTGACCATAAAGATCCTGTTCGTTGAGGCTTCTTCATCAAGATTCTGCCACATAACCGTAAGCTCTCCGGTACTGGAGACTGCCGCGTGAGGATTGGTATCAATCTCCGATTGGACCGGGGCTATAAGCAGGGGCGGCAAAAATTTCGTTCCGCCATTAAAGGATATTGAGGCATAAATCCCTTTTTGCTCTTTGTATACAGCCTCATACACCGCGGCAATATACTGCCCCCTGGAAGAGACTTTTACGTTTTTCGCCGTCATCCCGGGAGAAGTTATAAGATAACTCTTTTCCCAGCCTACGGGTTTGGTGGAAATATTATCACTTCGCAGCAGGATCACGCTTACCAGGGCAAAAACCAGGAATACAAGCAGGGACCAGGCTATTTGCCGCAAAAAAGTAAGGCGAAAATGTAATTGTTGCAGGTAATATGCCGCTCTTTTCATATAATAAATCTAGTCATTGAAAGTGCCGGTGTCAAGATAAATATCTCTCCTCGTAGGCATATCGCCCTGGTATAGTATCGGCTTTTTGGTGTGGATTATTTAGTGGAAACAGCTGTAGAAAGAGCTGTTTCCACCTGGCTGGTTTACTTAGTCACTAATTCCAAAATGA
>JAAENB010000504.1 GCA_024224995.1 bacterium
AGTAAAGACCGATAAAAATTCCCGGAGAAAATCTTTTGTTACTTCATATTCAAAAATTTCTCTTAATTCTTTAATGTAATCGGGGAGTGTTTGCAGAGGAGCATGTCCTCCACCACCATGCTCTTCAATATCAAAATCTTCCAATCCTTTTTCTGCTCTTAAACAATCTTCTACTTCATCTATTGCTTCATAAATAATTGCCGTAATCCAACTGCCGGCTTCACCACATGGGTAATCAAAAGTTTGCACCGGAATACGCATACGAGAGGGTGTTAAACATAGATTTTCGATAGACATTTGTTGAACCTATAATCTTTAAGATAAAAAAAACCTAAGTGTGATATCAGAATCATATTTTTTTTATATCTACTCTGATTTCCAGTATTTTTTATGCTCAATTCTTTTACCATTTGAATACCAGGTTTCCTCCAATGTCCCACCATCTATACATTCGTTTTTATAGTGACCAAATTCGCTTTTTCTGCGTTTTATTAGCTTCCCATCTTTATACCATTCTCTTATTGTAATTTGATGGCCGCCACTTTTCGTCTTTGTTCCGTTTAACATGGCTCCATTATCATGGATATAATCCTGGTCAAGGGTGCCATCTTCTTTGAATGTTTTAAATACTCCTGTTTGAATTCCGTTTTTGTATTCTATCAGTCGTTCAATTTGAGATTTACCTTTTTTTCTATGCCAATGATATTCTTTGAGGATCCCATTCTTTTTACCGTTAGTATAATTTACTACTGAGAAGATCCTGGGGCCTCCATGATGATATTTCTTTTCCAGGCCATTCTTAACATTATTTTTATAATGAGCTATGGAGAATTTTCCTTTATATTTTATTGTGAATGGAAAAAAATCCGGAGAAAAAATACCCAATAAGAATAATTCTTTATTAACATAAACAATTTCTTTCTTTTTGTTTCCCTTATTGTAATAGGTTACTCTTTTGCCGTACCATCCATCTGAACTGCCTAATATTTTAGAATCTCCTTTCCTTACAACATCTCCCAAAAAAACAGATTTTCCATGAAAAGGCTTATTCGTTTTTTTACTGTACGTAATATCGTCTTTCAGATATATTTCAGTTTCCGGGGTATCGGGGATGCAACTGTAGAGGTAGCATGCTGACAAAAAAATGAATAATACAATAGGTATTAAGTAATTCATTTCTAATAATTCCATTTTTTCAACCTACTTCTCCTCCCGTCCTTAAACTTAGCCTCGCGCAAGTTTGATAAGCCCTTCAACCTGGCGCAAAACCTCTTCTTTTTTCGCCTCCGGGAGGGAATCTACCTGTTTCGTCATTTCCAGCGATTCTTCAGAGACTCCCCATGCTTCCCCGGGCTCAAAAAAAAATTCCCAGATTGGTACTTCTAAAATAACACATATTTTTTTAATTGCTTCGAGAGGAGGGAACTCAATTTTGGTCCAGTTACTTACTGTCGTTTCAGGGGTGCCTGTTATTTCAGCGATTTTTTTTTGTGAAAATCCTTTCGCCTTTATAAGTTTTTTTAATTTCGGGCCATACATGCACAAAACATTAATACAATATAATGAAATGTAAAGGAAAAAAATGCAACATGGAGGGATTTCTCCTTGACTTTATGCAATGAGATTGTATATTGCAAAAATTAATGCAGCTGAATGGGATTATTTTAGTTAAAAGAGATGGAATCAAGAGAAGAAAAAAAATTTTTAAGGAGGGCAGCCCATGCCGCAATCACAAGTGAATACCCGTACCAGTACACCGGAGAAGGCATCCGGGTTTTACCAGGTAAACCTGGACCAGGGGGAAAGAGAGACCCTGGAGATGATGCTAAAGGAAATAATATTGAATCTTCCGTTTGATGAGGAATCGGATGAAGAGCTATATCGATCTGATGTCGCGGGGGAGGATGCGCAGTTCAGGTTGAATTTGTATGGATATGAGATGAGGGCGCTCCGGAGGTTGTTGCAGAAGGTGCGGCACTTCGGCTCCGCTCAGTGACCGGGCTTCGGCTCCGCCACAGGGTCGCTGAGCGGAGTCGAAGCGTGTGACCTCAGAGCTCTTTAAAAGAGCTCTGAGTGCCAGGCTCGAAAAATTTGGGGGCGATCGCGAATCCTCTTGACTTAATATTTCAAAAGAAATTATAAAGGTAAATGAGTATATGCCACCAGAAACTATAATCCAATACAATGTGCGTATTTTTATTTTCTAATAAAAAAACTTTCTGTGTGAGTATTAAAAAAAGATGAAATTATGAATGACGTAGAACTTAAAAATAAACTAGAATCTCTTCTAAAATTATCAAGTGAAACTGAAATTGTTGAATTTAAAGAAGCAAAGTCAAATTACTCATTTGATAAAATTGGCAAATACTTTTCAGGATTAAGTAATGAAGCAAACTTAAAAGGTAGAGATTG
>JAAENB010000505.1 GCA_024224995.1 bacterium
AAAAACAGTTTCTGACCTATTTTTTCCCGGCCATCCGGTCCCTGAGCGGAGCCGAAGGGCCGGAGCAGGGTTTTTCTTTCGTCAAGTATATTAATATCCGAATAATCCTTGCTTTTTAAACCAAAAAGAAAAATAATTAAAAAATAATTAAATAAAAAAAATTACTGAAAACCTGTTAAACAAGGATGAATATTATTAAGAAATACCGGGTCTTAATCACATTTGTCATTCTTTTCATTATATTCGCCGCAGCCAAACCGGGTCCGGTCTCCGCGTCTGCCGCCCCGGTGGCATTAAAAGGAGTAATAGACCTGAGCGAATGGGATTTTGCCCAAAGCGGCAGCATTGCCCTGGATGGAGAATGGGAATTTTATCCAAATAAGCTTCTGCTATCCAAAGATGTAACAAGCGGGAACCATAAGCCGCTGTTCTGCCTGGTGCCGGGGAACTGGAAAACTTACAAAGTAGGAAACCGTGATTTTTCAGTGCATAATTACGGCACATTTAGACTGCGCGTAATTCTGGGCAGCATAGAATCTCAAAACAAGCGGTTTTACGGACTTAAAATAAACCGGATTTTTACGGCATTTAAATTCCTGAATAACGATGATTTTGTTATAAAAAGTGGTGAGGTTCATTCAACAAAAGCCGGGAGCAGGGGGAGAATTAGCGGTAAAGTAGTCTTTGTAAAGCCGGAAAAGGGTGTGCTTGATTTTATTTTCCAGGTTAGCAATTTTAATTTTTACCGGGGCGGCCTTATTGAAGAAATTGTATTGGGAACACCGGAGAATATTTCAGCGGAGTACCGGAATTCGCTCATCTTTGGTATCATTTTCGCTTCATTTATTTTTATTATGGCGTTGTATCATATTATCCTGTTTCTTTTCCGAAAAAAAGAAAAAGCGCCGCTCTACTTTGCTTTTTTTAGCTTTCTCATGTTTTTTCAACAGCTTTTTGAATACGAAACCATAATGAGCAACTTGTTTTCGGGCATGAACCATGTATTTGAGGAATCAGCGCAAACAATCGTTATATTTTTCATTATTCCCGCTGTATTCGCGCATCTCTACTATTTTTTTGAAAAGAAATTTTCGCTTTTTGTATTACGGCTGCTCACGATCATTTCAGTTGTATTTAGTATTGTTTTATTAATAGCACCATATGAATATTGGTGGTTGATATGGCGATCCTATGAAGTGGTTATTGTCTGCGGCATGATATACGCGGGGTATTTTATTATTAGCATTGTCATAAAAAAAGAGCCGTATGCCCTTATTGCTTGTTTTGGTTTGCTCTTTTTAATATTATCAGGAGGCTCCGATATCCTGATTGATCTTGAAGTAATAAAAATGCAGACTGCTATAACCTTCCTCCCCCTGGGCTGGTTTATTTTTTTCTTTTCTCACGCGGTCATGATCGCGCTTAAATCTTCCCGGGCATTTTCTACTATTGAAGAGCTCCATGGTTCCCTTGAGTCAAAAGTTGAAGAGAGAACGCTTGAATTAAAGACCGCGGTACTGGAAATGAGATCAATGAACAAAGAGCTGGTAAACGCGAATAAAAAACTGGAATGGACTCAGAATATCGCGGAGCTGGATATGACAATGGCAATTCATGTGCAGGAAGACCTGCTTCCTGCAGCAGTCCCCAAATCAGATACCTGGGAGGCCGCGTACTTTTTTAAACCCATGACCGGGGTTTCGGGTGATTTTTATGATTTTTACGTAATTGATGATGAATTCCGGGGAGTTTCTCTTTTTGATGTCTCCGGTCACGGCATAGCATCGGCCCTGCTGACAATGATCGCGAAGTCGGTTGTTCATCAGCATTTTTCAGGGATGCAGCATGAAACCCTGAACAGGGTTCTTGGCAAGGTAAACAGCGACCTCGTAAAAGAGATAGGCAGTATTGACAGTTTTATTACGGGAATTATACTCCGGCTTAAAGACGGGGCTATTGAATACGTAAATGCCGGCCATGAGGACCTGGTTAAAAAGAGCGCCCGGGATGGGAGTGTTTCTGTTGTAAACAATGAGCGGCATAACCTTAGAGGCTATTTCCTGGGGGTTGAAGACCTGGAAGGGATATATAAAAGCATGGAGTTTCCTATGGAAAAAGGGGATACGGTGCTGCTTTATTCCGATTGCCTGGTGGATTCAATGAACAGCAGCAAAAAATGGTACGGCATTGACCGGCTGCTTCGTTCTCTGGAACGAGCTCCTGCCGGTTCCTGCGGGGAGATCCTGGAATTTATACTCCGGGATTTTTATACGTTCCTGGGAAGGAACAGCGGATTTCATGATGATTTAACCGTTATTGTACTGAAGCGGAAGTAAATAGAGACAGAACCGGAATTTTTTTTTATTTTTTTTTATTAGTATCGATGTTTTTAAGTGACGAATTTTTTATATCGTTAAATAATATAATATTTTTATTGACAATTTATTGTTTAAGTGTAAAAATTTGAAAATATTAATAATAAATACTATTCTACCATAAAGGAGAAACGATACAATGGCTAAAAAATCATTGAAGCAATTACAAACTGCCCTGGCAAGTAAGCAGGCAAAAATTTCAAAATTAAGCGATCAATTAAAAACTGAGAAGGCATCTATTGCCGGGCTTAAGCAGGATCTTCAAGCAGCAAAAAAAGATGAAGCCGCGAAAGCAAAAGCCGCTGCCGCTAAAAAGAAAGCCGCTGCTAAGAAAAAATCCGCAAAGAAATCTTCAAAAAAGAAATAATTGTAATTGTAACAGTTAAAAATGATGCCGGGATTGAGAGGGAGGCCGCGTGGTTCTTTTTTGTCCCGGCTGTTCCGTTTAGTATCCACACGTATTTCATCTAATAATTTAAAAACCTGCCGAAAACATAGAACTCCGACAGATTTTTTAGTCTCATTCTCAGGAAATATTATACTTTTTCTTAATTTCCTGGATTCTGTCCCACACCGAAGCTGAAACATCGTTCTGCCCGACTTGCTTAAACACAGAACTGATAATTCGGCTTTCATTGTCATCAATAACATGGTCCCTCAGGGCAAGACCCATAAGAAAGTTAAGTTCTTCCATATCAATTGTGCCGTCATCCGCGAATACTCGAATAGAATAAGTAGCGATTTCAATGTGACTTGGAGTTTGTGACATTTTTTGTCTCCTGTATTTGTTAATAGTTGAATGATTTTGAGAAACAGGTCTTATAATTTCAGGTCTATAATACTATTGAAAAAAATACCTGTTGTCAATAGAAAAAATACGCATGTTGAATCTTGTTCACTTGAAAATTTAAAATAGAAGATATCAGTATTCATTACAGTGTAAAGATTTTTTTAAGAAAAGTATGGGGACAAATCTGTACCAATATAATCGCAGGAATAGGCGCTAAAAGAGCGATATCACCCTGTATTTTCCGTTGATATCGCTCTTGTGGATTATTATTCTTTCGGAGGTTTGATTTCCAATAATTCAACTTCAAAGATGAGTACGGAATTGCCCGGAATGCTCCGGTTTCCTCGAGGCCCGTAAGCCAGGGCGCTGGGAATGGTGAATTTGTACTTAGCACCGGGCTGCATTAACTGCAGGCCTTCTGTCCACCCGGGTATGACCCTGTTCAGGGGAAATTCCGCGGGGCTATTTCGTTTATAGGAGCTGTCAAATACAGTTCCATCAACAAGGGTTCCCTGGTAGTGGACTTTAACAGTATCTGTTTCCCGGGGAGAGGAACCGTTTCCTTTTCGTAAGATTTCGTATTGAAGACCGCTGCCCGTAACTAAAACCCCTTTTTTTTCTTTGTTTTTCGCGAGATACTCTTCCCCTTTTGCCAGGCTTTCTTTTGTAATAGCTTCCTGCTTTTTTTTGGCAATTTCATTTAATTGATCAAAGGCTTTTTTGGTTTCTTTTTCATCAAGCCTGCTTTTTTTACCGCTAATAGAATCGTTCAGTCCAAGCTTGAAAGTCTCCGAACGAAGAGGAATATCCATTTTTTTAAATTGCTTTGCTGTGTTAAAGCCAAGACCGTAGCTGAATATTGCCATATTCGGTTTCAACTGCTTATTTCCCTGTTTCACCTGTTGAACCTGCATCATTGAAAGGTATATTTGATCATCGGTATATTGCGATTTTTTGTTTTCAAAGGATTGCTTCATCCCTTCTTCAAATGCCTTTTGAGAAAGTTCGATTTTATCTCTATTTATTTGAGTTCCAAGCTGGAAACCTGCGGCATAGCTGTATTTTTGTTCAATAGTTTTGAGCCCGGGAGAAGAAGCCGCGGTAAAAGCAAGAAATACTATTAAAAGGTATACGATGCACTTTTTTTTCATGGGAAACTCCTGTTGTGTATGAGAACGATACCTTCCTGTTTTTTTTCAGGAGATACCGTTCTCTCGTTTTATAGGGTTATTACTTTTTAGGGGCGGGGAGAACTTTTAGAAATTCGACTTCAAAGATGAGCACGGAATTGCCTGGAATGCCCCGGTTTCCCCGAGGTCCGTAAGCCAGGGCGCTGGGAATAGTGAATTTGTACTTTGCGCCGGGCCGCATTAGCTGAATACCTTCTGTCCATCCTTTGATAACTCCGTTTAAAGCAAAATCTGCCGGTTTATTTCGCTTGTAGGAACTGTCGAATTCCTTTCCATCGATGAGAGTGCCCCGGTAGTGTACCTGAACCATGTCAGTTGCTTTTGGGGAACGGCCTCTGCCCTTTTCTATGATTTCGTATTGAAGACCGCTGTCGGTAACAATAACTCCTTTTTCTTTTTTGTTTTTAGCAAGGAATTCGTTCCCTTTTACCAGGTTTTCTTTTGCTGTAGCTTCCTGCTTTTTTTTGGCAATTTCATTTATTTGCTCAAAGGCTTTTTTGGTTTCTTCTTCTTTAAGCTTGCTTTCTTCACCGCTAGAAGCATCGTTCAGTCCAAGCTTGTAGGTCTCCGGACTAAGAGCAATATCCATTTGTTTGAATTGCTTTGCCGTGTTAAAGCCAAGACCGTAGCTGAATATTGTCATATTCGGTTTCAACTGCTTATTCCCCTGTATCATCTGCTGAACCTGCATCATTGAAAGGCTTATTTCCTCATCGGTATATTGCGATTTTTTGCTTTCAGTGGATTGATTTATGCCTTCTTCGAATGAGCTGACAATCAGTTCAATTTTGTCTTTACTTATTCGAGTTCCAAGCTGGAACCCCAGGGCATAACTGTATTTGTCCACATCTGTTTTAAGTTTTGAGCATGAAATAAAGGTAAATAAGAGGGATATTGTTACAAGATAAACGATTTTTTTATTCTTTAGTATGCTGTTCTTCATAGATTTTCTCCTGTAGTATTCGGTGGGACTATTACAATTATAAACGGTAAAAAAGTCAAGCCATATTGGTCCGGGACCATGGGATCTTAATTTTTCATAAGCCATATACCGCGCCGGAGAGAATCCGGCGCGGAACCACGAACCCTTTCAGGTAACAGGAACTTACTTATGGCACTCCTTGCATTTAACCGGTCCTGAACCATAGTCTTTATGGCACTTAATACAGAACTGGTGCATAATATCTTTATTGGTTTTACCGCTGTGGCAAACCGAACAATTTTTAACCTTTGTCTTATCTACGTCACCTTTTATATCGTGGTGGCAGGTTTTACACTCAAGGCCGGCACCTTCATGCACGGGGTGAAACTCTTTATTGTACATGTTTTTTGAGTTGTACCTTTCTTTAGTATTTGCGTGAACGTTTTTTTCCGCGTTCGGAGAATGGCAGCCGTCACAGGAAACAGGACCGGCGCCCTTTTTCTTATGGCAGTCGATACAGAGAGCGTGATACATTTCCGATCCGTCCTTACCTTTATGGCAGGGGGAACACTGTTTAATTCGTTCATCATTAAAGTCCTTATGATGACAGGTAATACAGGCAACACCGCCTTTTTCATGAATTTGATGCGGCATTGTAACGGATTTCGCGCCGGAACCGGTTTTTTTGACCCCGGCTTCAATGTCTTCCTGGGTAATGGCGCTGTTCACATCGGAAATTTTAACTTTGTCGGTGTCGGTGCTGGTTTTGTTGCTTTTACAGGAAATAAAAAGAATAAGACAGAATGCTGATAAGCAAAGTACGGCGGTTTTTGTGTATTTCATTGAAAACCTCTCAAAATAGGAATGATGGAGAGCCGTATAAACGAACTTTCCATCTAACACTATCTAATTTAATAGATAATATTTCAAGAAAAAAATGTATATGATATCCGCTTTGCTGCTCCATAGTATTGACAAAAGAACAGAAATGATATAGGTTTGATGTGAACCGGGGGAGAGGGTATGGACAAACGGGTAAAACTGATCAAAATAGCATCCTGGCTGGGGATTTCCGGGAACGCGCTGCTGGGAATATTAAAAATAGCTATCGGTTTTCAATCGGGAAGTATGGCGGTTGTGGGTGACGGTATAGATAGCTCAACAGATGTTATTGGGTCTGTTATTACCCTGTTTGCCGCGGCAATAATTACAAAACCGCCGGACATGGAACATCCATACGGGCACGGCAGGGCTGAAACCGTGTCAACAACAGTATTATCGTTCATTATTTTTTTTGCCGGAGCCCAGCTTTTTATTTCGGCATTGTTAAAACTGATAAGCGGGGAAAAAACAGCGATTCCCTCAAATCTTGCTGTCTACGTCATATTAATCTCAATAGCCGGGAAAATACTCCTCTCTTTTAGTCAATTCAGCCTTGGAAAAAAGGCAAAGAGCGAAATGCTTATTGCCAATGGGAAGAACATGAGAAATGACGTGATTATTTCATTAGGGGTACTGGGCGGACTGGGCTGTACAATATTGCTCAATCTTCCGGTCATTGATTCAATCTTCGCCCTGTTGATTGGCTTATGGATCATGAAAACATCAATAGAGATTTTTATCAGTACCAATACTGAATTAATGGAAGGAATAAAAGATTCTGCCATATACGGGCAAATATTTAGGGCCGTAGAGGAAACGGAAGGAGCCAATAATCCGCACCGGGCGCGCGTAAGAAAACTGGCAAATTTTTATGTCATTGATATTGATATTGAAGTAGCAGGGAATCTTACGGTTACCGAAGGACATGCCATAGCCATGAAGGTGGAAGATAATATCAATCGAGTGATTGATTCGGTGTATGATATCGTTGTGCACGTGGAACCGCTGGGAAATATAGAGTACCGGGAAAAATTTGGTGTCTCAAAGGATGACCGTCCGAAGGAATAAACGCTGAATGTATACTTACAGGCGTTTCAGTACCATCCTTGTAATTATTCAAGATGATTAATCTTTTCAGAGGTGGGAATCGTATGAAAAAATCGATAGTGCTCATATGCTCTTTCATTATTTTGCAGATTTTAATGTTTGTGAATGTAACCTTCGTTTATGCGAATGGTAATTGTGATAAACCTATAACAATAGGCGGGGAAATAGTTCCTATGAAGGAGTTTGCTTATAGAAAACTTCAGGAGATTAGTACTGGTGGGACGAATTATAACGTGAAATTTTATAACAAATTAGTTGGTATTTTTGATAAAATCTATAATAATTCTTCTTATGATCAATTTGCTCCCTATTGTCTAAAGAATTGTTTTAATAAAATGTTGTTATATAAAATTAATAATGAAAAATTAGCCAGAAAACGGAGAAAGGCTTTTCGCAATAAAATGAAAAGCTATGGTGAAGTTCGCTTTCCTAGAGATGTTGTTTTTGAATGTGAATTGGATCCGGCAATAAAAAAGTTGAACAAAGAACTGAATGTGTATTTAAAAAAAAATAATGAATCAAGTAGTTGGAAAAGGAAAAGAAATGAAAAGTTGGTAAAATCTATCAAAGATATGTTGTTTGATGTCATGGAGTTAAGAGAAGTAATAAATGAATATAGCGAAATGCGAAATGTTAATTCGAAAATGATAGAATATAATGTTAGTTCTAATGATCTTGAAAAAATGGATCAACTATATATGTTTCTTGAGAGGTGTGAATATAAAATTACAGAAAGCAGTGAAGTTATTGAGGAGGCAAAAACTCTATATTTAAAAAAATATAGAGTTTCTCATGAAAGTTCTTCCGAAAGTGGTATTGAATGTGATATTTTTGAAATGTATACACAGTTTTATCGTCATCCGACAAGAAAGGTTAGAGTACAAGAACTGAAGAACTGGATGGGCATTGGATCTTTTTACCTGAACAAATTTCTTAATCCGGATTTAATGCAAATGGAATCTTATGGAATAAATGAAAATGAAAATATTCTGTCATATTTCATTTCTCAAAATCCACCTGTAGTTTATTCAGTTGTAACGGAGAAAAAATTTTATCTATCTTATTTTAACAAGTATAATTTATCTTATAAAACATACTATCTTCCTTATGATGACAATAAAGCTTTAACTATGCGTCTGAGCGATGAGGCTGAATTCTTTATGACTGATTATTTTACCGGCTGTAGTTTCCAGGTTTTTGGTTCATCGTCATTACCGTATGTTTCTCATATTAATGCTAAGAATATTGGGAATAGTGTGGGAACTGGACTTGAAATGTGCAGAGAAAAAGCCGGTGCTATGGAAATAGTTATGGGTAATATATTAGAAACAAATAAAGATACCGTTAAGGATGTAATAAGAGCAAGCGGTATCGTTAGAGTTGTTAATGATTTTGAAAAAGCGGGTGACAATTTTGCTGATTGGGATATGAGTTATTATGAATATATTAATGAAAATGAGGTTATTGCCGGTAAAATATATACTTTATATTACGGTCTCAGCTGTGCCGTTTTTGGCAGTAGAAATGAATCTCAGTGGATTTTTTATGCTCTAAATCGGAAGCTCGTGGGTGATATATCAGAGGCATATGAATATGAATATGAACTACTCCAGATTTGGCCGGTGCCTATGAGCGTTAGGAGAAAATTAAATGAAATCAGTGAAAATAGCGGTGATGAAGAAATAAATTTAATGGAACAGTCCGAATCCGAGAACTAAGGGAAGGCTAGAAAATAACTCTTAAATTCAGTAAATGCTTCTATATGAGAGGTTTATCGTGAAAAAATGTGTATATTGTTCATGATACAATCATTTAATACAGAGGTCACTCATTGAAACTGAAAGTACACTATATTATACTCAAGCTCATATTCATACTAACCATGCTGGTAACCCTAATTCTGCTTGATTTTTGCAGAAACCTGCGTAGTTCACAAAAATTATAAAGAAATTTGAATAAATTATATTAAACTTTCGGGCGGGTTTAATATTTTAATATTTTTTTGTTTTTGGCAGGATAAGCCGACGCTGCTGTTTTGTCTTATTAAAATATACTATCCTATTATTTGGATCTGGTCAAGGGAATTTTGCGCTTGTGTTTAAGTATGCCCTGAGCCATATGGCGGCATTTAATTTTTTTTTATTACTTGAATTAAATAGGGTTAATTTTTAAAAATAACAATAAGTGGTAAACCGGGTAAGGAGTATATCTATGCAAAACATGGTGAAAATAAAAGAGGGGCAGATTATTGTAAGTTCCAGAGCGGAAGAGAATTGGCAGGGCAGAGTCCTTGTGTGGGTAAGTCTGGGACTGGCAGTAATATTCCTTATCCTTGCCTATATTTTTAATTCATTATTTCTGTTCATGTTTCCAGTCTCCCTGGGAACTCTTATTCTTGTGGGACTTGTATTTGCCTTCATAGGGAAAAAAACCGTTATTTCCCTTAACACAAGGAGGATACAGGGGCCCGGGTTCGATATTTCCGTTGATGAAGTGGGTTCTATTATGATGTGGACTGATGATATTGATGTCCCTGCCCAACATGGCTTCACCCTGAAGGAGCAGCACTGGATTCTTGGCTTCAACAGCAAAGAAGCCTACCGGAAATTAAATGAATCAATTAAATCATTTAAAAAATTGGAGACCGAATTTCTTGCAGAAATTGCAGAAAAAGAAGGAGAGCTCACAGAAGAGCAACAGGAACAGGTAAACCGGGAATTAACGAAGATCGACGATGCCATGGAGGAGGAGAACTATCTTTTAGGAATTCAAAAAAAAGAGTTCACCGTATGGCAGGCGGCGGAACAGCTTGCAAAAGCGCTCAATCTCCCGGTTTTGGATTACAGTGGAGAATCCCCGGTAAAGCGCGAAGTCTCCGATCTGGACCTGTCCATGCAGGAGCAGATTAAACAGGGGTTTGTTGAAGTTACGGACCCCGGGCAGCCTCCGGCGGGTATAAGCATACGCTCCGATTTCGAGAGCCTGGTACTTAAATGGACTTTCAACCAGTTCCAGGGAAGGACCTTCGATCTTTTATGCCTTCTCTTTATCTTTCTTTTTCTTATAGGAGCAGGTATCGTTGTTGGCGTAGAATTCAATCCCTTCGCCTCCCTGTTTATGCTCGTTCCGGCTCTCTCTTTACCCATAACAATGCTATTTTTTCCCAAAGGGCGTGGCCGGAATAAACTGGAAATTACACCCGATTCAATAACCCACAGCTGTTCAATGTTTACGCAAAAGCCCCGGCATATGAAACTCTCAAAAATAAAAAGAGTCAGTGTCGAAACAGGCTATCCTGCCCCGCGCCCTCTTCTCAAATGTATGAGTGACGAAGAAATAATAGCCTGTCCCATGTCCCTGGAGCAGGCTCTCTGGATCAGGGACAGGATACAATATTATTTGCAGAGCCTGAACCGGGTATAGGGGCAAGAATGTTAACTTATTTATATTCAGGAGGATTAAATGAATAAGAAATTTAAAAAAGGAATACTTATATATGCAACAGGCTTTATTGTTCTGTTCATTTTTCGAATTATCTATGGTTATGTAGTCTACCCGTCAAAGACAGAACCCGGATTAGAAACACCTTATTCCGAGCTGGTGGTTAGTAATAAAAGTACTCAGGAGGTTTTTCAAGGACATGGCTGGAACCCGGAAGGCCCTGCCGAAACTGATGGAAACACTCTTCCCGGATATGTTGCAAGTGATTCTCAATACACTAACTATTCTAACCTTTCGAACTATGCCAGTTCAAAACTTAGCTATAAAACGAAAGAAGGAACAGGGTCACAGACTATTACTATTGATCAAAAATATGAACGTATTGCCAATATCGCAAGCCTCAGCACAAAGGATTTTGATAAAGATGAAGAGGAATGCAGAAGCAAGATAAAAAAATATAATGCTTTAATTCAATTTGAAGGAAGAGTCGGCCTGGAAGGAAAACGGCGGCTTGTTCTGGGAATTGGAGTAGATCCTGATAAGTTTGATGTAATGGTAAAAGAGATAGAAAAGATTGGGGAAATATTATCTAAAAAAATTACCAAAACAGATAAAACCAATGAATATAAGGATCTTAACGCGAAGAAAAAATCTCTTTTTAAAACCCGGGATTCTTTAATTGCCCTTAAAAGAAAGGGAGGGAAAATAGATGAATTCATTAAGTTAGAAAACCGGATACTTGATATTGAAGATCAAATTCAAAAACTTGGAGTGAGATTAGGTGAATATGATTCGGAAAAAGAATTATGCACTATTAAATTTTCTTTAAGCGAATCAAATGCTGCGGCATCGATCCCATTGCTGCATCGTATTAAAATTGCTTTTGAATGGACTATTATATACTATTTTATATTAACGCTTATTGCAATATTTGGCGGCCTTTTGATATTGCTCGTTATTCATTTAATGGAAAAATTAAACTGGATCGCGAAAATTATAAAGAAATTTGAATAAAATATATTAAGCTTTCGTAAAAAATATTTTCAGAGGTGCGGATGTTATGAAAAAAATAATAGTGTTCATATGCTTTTTTACTACTTTGTTTGTTTTAATGTTTGTGAATGTAACTTTAGTGAATGCGAATGGTTATTGTAATAAACGTATAGACAGGAATTTAATTAGTATGAAGGAGTTTGCTTATGAAAAATTTCTGGAGTTGAATGAAGAATCTGATTATAAATTAAGATTTTATAAGCAATTATTTTCTATTTTCAACGAAATCCGTGATAATTCTCATTATAATCAAATCGCTCCCGATAGTATAAAGAGTTTTTTTTCCTAAAGATGTTCTTTATAAATATGATTTGGATTTGGCAATAATAAGCTTGAATGAAAAACTGAATGTGTATTTGGAAAAAAATAATAAATTAAAGGATAGGAGAAAACAGAGAAATGAAGAACTGATAAAATCCATCGGTGATATGTTGATTAATGTCATGACGCTAAAAGAAGTAATAAATGATTATAAAAAAATGCGGAATGCTAATTTTTCAAAGATAGAATATGGTCTTGGCATTGTTGATGGTTCTCTTAGAAAACTTGAAGATTTATACATGTATCTTGAATTTTGTAATTTCGAAATTACAAAAAGTGAGAAATTATTAAGCAATGCAAAAAATATATATTTTTTAAAATATGGAAATCATTATCAATCTGATTTCGCAAGAGGTGTTGAAGGTGACATTTTTGAATTGTTTAAACGTCATTACGGCAAAATTAGTTTCAAAGTTGAACTACATTCTGTAAAGAAATGGATAGGTATAGATTATTTTTATAGTTCCTGTTTTCTTGATCCAACATTCATGGTCGGGGAATCTTATGGTATAAATGAAAATGAAAATATACTATCATATTTTATTTCTAATCATCCACCGGTAGTTTATTCAGTTGCAACGGATAAAAATTTTTTTCTATCTTATTATTCAAAGGATGATTCATATTATAGAACTTATTATCTCCCTTATGAATTATACAAAGCCTTTTCTATGCGTCTGGGTAATCGTGCTCCATTCTTTGTGACTGATATTCTTACTGGCTGTGGTTTCCAGGTTTTTGGTTCAAATATATTGCCTTATGTTTCTCATGTAAACGCTGGAAAGATTGGAAATAATGAGGAAACTCATCTTGGAAAGTACAGAGAAAAAGCTCGTGCTATGGGAATAGTTTTTGGTAAAATATTAGAAACAAATAGAGAATCCCTTCAAACTACAATAGGAGCAAATGGTATCGTTAGAGTCATTTATGATGTTGAAAAAGCGGGTAATGATTTTTTGAATTGGGACGAGAGTGTTTATAATAGTGAAAATGAGGGTATAACCGGTAAAATATACACTTTATATTACGGTTTAAAATGTGCTATTGTTGGTAAAATAATAAACAATCAATGGTATTTTTATGTTCTATTCAGGAAGCCTACGGGTGACGAAGAAAATCCATTTGCGTTAGAAGAACACCAAATATGGCCGGTGCCAGAGGAAGTTAAGACGAGATTAAACAGGAATAGTGATGAAGAAATACAACCATCCGAATCCGAGAACTAAGGGGGATACCCATTGGGGCGGTTTTAATCTTTTTTTGTTTTTAGCACGATGAGCTGGATCAGCTTTAACAAAACAAAAATAACAACCGAGGATAAAATAATCGAAGCCCCCGGAGAGATATCCAGGTAATGGGCCGCGGAAAGTCCCATAAGGCAGGAGGCCAGGGCAGCGCCAATTGAATAAAAAATAATCCGCTTAAAGTCATTGGTAAACAGCCCGGCAGCAGCCTGGGGGATGGTAAGCAGAGATATTACCAAAATCACCCCTACTACCCGAATGGTAAGTACAATAGTTAGCGCGATAAGGCCCAGAAGAATATAATTAAAAATTTTAACCGGAACTCCCTGGGTTATTGCATACTCTTCGTCAAAAGCAATGTAGAGTATTTCTTTGTAGTAGAGTGTAAAGAACAGGATGATGATAGCCGTTAAAATGATCATAACCCCGATGTTGGTCCATGATACTGTTAAGATGCTTCCAAAGAGATAGCCCATAAGATTGTCCGAATAACCGGGTGTAATAAATATGAAAATGATCCCTATAGCCATACCCAGTGACCAGCCTATGCCAATGAGAGAATCGACCCTCATTCGGCTTTGTTTCGAAAAGAACTCAATGCCGAACGCCGAAGCAACCGCGAACAGGGCCGCGCATACCAGGGGATTTAGACCCAGGTAATAGCCAATCCCGATCCCGCCAAAGGAGGCATGGGTAATCCCGCCGCCAATAAAGACCAGCCGCTTTGAAACAATATAGGTTCCAATAATACCGCAAATAACACTCGCCAGAACAGCAGCGATTACTGCCCGTAGAAAAAAAGGATATGTCAAAAGATCTATCATTCTCCGCACCCGTGTTTTTTGAGCACCGTATGGGGAATGTCGCCGTGGCCAAGCAGGCGGAACCCGCATTGGTAATCTTCAAGAAGCTCGTAGGATACTTCGTCCACACTATGGTAATGGAGCGCGCCATTAACACAGGCAATATTTTTTACCGAGGAGATAATGGAACCAATGTCGTGTGACACCAGGAGAATAGCCATCTCTCTGTTTAATTCTTTTAATATGTCGTTTAGATCCAGGGAAAAAGACCGGTCTATAAATGTATCGGGTTCATCAAGAATAAGAAGCCGGGGGGATGATATAAGAGCCCTGGAGAGGAAGACCCGCTGCATCTGACCGCCTGAGAGCTCCCCAATAGGGTTTTCTTTCAGGTGAGAAATGCCGAAACGGTCTAAAATAGCATCGATTTTTTTCTTTTCTTCCGCGGTGAACCTGTTTATGCCCCCGTTCGACAATAAACCGGACCGGACAACATCCTTTACCTGTATGGGGAACTGAAGGTCGATATTCTTAAATTGCGGCAAATACCCGATCTTTTTCCGGGACCTTTTTTTTCCTGACTGAAACAATTCTTTTGAAAATTGAACCGTTCCTTTTTGCTGTTTCAGCAGCCCCAGGATAACCTTGAGCAAGGTTGTTTTTCCGCAGCCGTTAGGCCCAATAATTCCCAAAAAGTCATTTTCGTATATCGAAAGGGAAATTTTATTCAGAACTACGGAATTGTTATAACCGGCGGTTACTTCCTGCATTTCAACCAGTTTTTTCATAATGACACATACCTATACCTGCTTTTATTCATGTCAAGCAAGAAAAATTTATGTGCGCAGTACGGCAGCAGTTTATCAACAATTCCGGTTCCCTGGACAGTTCTATAATTTTGAAATAACTCTACAAACTTTATTTGGGTTTGACTGATCCCTTCTTCAGAATGTGAGGACTGTTTGAGCAACGCGAGTTCCGCAGCATTCGAGGGGGGTGAAGGGGCTGGAAGAAGCCCTGCGCCTGTTCGAGATACACACGAACCAGGTTGGAGTTCTGGTGTTTGTGGCGGAAGCGCTTGCGTCTGCGTTTATTGTTTCCCATCCCGATGATTACCGTGCTCTGCATCAAACTGTGCTTGAGGATTTTTATGGACCTTTTTTGTATCACTATGGAATATACGGAAGCCGGAACCTGGAAGTCCCGGAAATTGATGATAGCGCCGTTAGCGAGGTTTCTCACCTGCGCGGAGTACTTGACTCCATTGAGGAACAATGGGCTTCTTTCCAGGTTTTTATGGCAAATGGGATATTGGGCCGGGAAGTGGAGGCCCAAAAGGTCTATACAGCAGGACCTTTTCAGCTTCAGCGCTTTATAACAAAACTCGATACCTCCCGGGAAAATCATATTGGCGAGGCTATTGCGCGAAAAGACGGAACCATTGAGTACCTGAAAACCTACCGGCTTTCATCGGCGCAAACCCGCAGGGCATACCTGCTATCGCAGCTCGCGGAACGGAACTGGAATATTGAAGCAGCCGCAGCTTCCATGAAACAGTCGAAAGACGATTTAATACTGCGGCTGGAAAAAGCCGGTTTCGGTATCTTATCAATCCTGAGCTTCTGTTCCATGCCCGGAAACGGAAACGGTTTATCGGTAGAACGGGTGAAAGAAATAATTAACTAGTCCCACACAAACAACCACTTTATCCCCTTATACAAACCCCAAAAAATATACCCCACTGGCCCGGGAGTGACCTCTTCTTCTATAATAACGGTTATCGTAGAATATTGAGAGAGGTGCGATAATCTTTTAATGACTCCTTTAAACGATTCTATCTCGCCGTTTAAGCGCTCCAGTTCTTTTTCAACTTTAAGAGCGGCTTCAACATTCTCAGCTTTTTTTAACAGCTCCAGGTAACGTTTCCTTGCGTTCAGTTTATTGTCCAGCCGGATCTGTGAGTCCCTGAACTTCCCGGTTACATCCTTTCCGTAGATATTTTTATCGGTAAGTTCTCCCAGTTTGCCGATGCCGGAAATTGCGGCTTGAAAACTTTTCGCTTCAACACGAATAACAACGCGTCTATTGCCCGAGGAAAGAACATAGCCATTGTATTGCTTCGCGATTTTAGATATTTCACCGGGAGCCGGAGCCGGATCATCAACCTCAAGAGTGAGATTCGCGTTTAAAATAATGACCCTGGTATTTTCCGGAATAGATTCTGTCCCGGATCTCTCCGGGGACGCGGCTCCGGAGTAGAGAGAGCTGTCCTGGTTCATGACCCGGGAACCGGAAGAGGCGCAGCCCAGTAGTGAGAGGAATATTAGTACGATAGTTATCAGCATGCATTTTTTATAGTTGTTATACATTAAGAGCCTCCTTTCCGGAATGAGTAAACCGGTATGTTTCATGATATACATGTATAAGAATAAATATACAGCAAACAATGCCGTATATCCACGAGTGCCCAATAAGGGCGATTCCCGCCAGCGGCAGCAGGGGAGTATAGGCCGGAGCTACGCGGATAAACAGTTTCTTTGTCCACTCCGATCGGGAAAAATATAACAGGGGTATCCAGCTTAAAAAATAGATAATGGTCCCGGCAGACGCGAGCATGAGCCCCCATTGAGACAGAGACGTGTTATGCGTGAGCGGGATTAAGAGCGGGAACATAAAGACCGGCACCCGGAAAACGTGCTCCGCAATGAGAACAAAACGGGATATACCCGCAACTTCCTGCTTCATGTATTCGGGAAGCTTTGAAGCGAATACGGCGTTCCATATTAATATTGGAATTATTATTATAAAACAGTTAAGTAAAACCAGGTCGATAGTTCCCATATCAGGGTTTAACTCCTGTTATGAGACCGGACCCGGTTGAGCCCGTAAAGGGGAGGCGCTTGCACCCGGAAGCACCGGCCTCCTCAAGCATCCCTATGAGCTGCTCTTCCGAATAGGATTGCCCATTACCGCCCAGGAACATGTTCAGTGAGAACAGGGCAGGGAAGAGCGGGCCGTCCATGGTATTGTCCAGTATAAATTCGTGAATGATAATGAGCCCGCCCGGTTTCAGGGCTCCAACTGTTTTTTCGATTATCTGCTTGCAGCCCTCCGGATCTTCTCCGTGAAGAATATGGGAGAGCCAGGCTGCGTCATAGGTGCCGGGAATTTTATCTTCCAAAAAGTTACCGGGGATGAATTCTACCCGGTCTTCGAGATTAAATTTCTTAATGGTCTTTTCCGCGAAAGGCCGGGACGTTGGAAGGTCGAAAACTGCGGCAGTCAAATCCGGGTTCTCTTCACAGAAACGGATCGCGTAGGTTCCGGGTCCGCCGCCCAGGTCCAGGAGACGCCGTTTTGAAGAAAGATCAATTTGAGCGACTATTTCCGGAGCCTGCCCCGATGCCATATTAAACATGCCCATGAGAAAACTCTCGCGTTTTTGTTCGTCTTCCCGCGTCTCTCCTGACGCAGGCCGGGTGCGGACAGGAGCGCCTGTTTTTATGCCCTGGTCCAGTTTCTGCCATGACTCCATTAAGAAGTGATGGTGCGTCATTATAAAGCCAATATATTCGGAGGAATTTTTTGAAAGAAATGTTTTGCTTTCCGGAGTGTTCGCGTAGGTATCATCTTTTTTGATGAGGAGAGACATGGCAGTAAGGGCGTTGAGCAGCATGGTTAACCCTCTTAGATTGAGCCCGGTCTGTTCCGCGAGCTCTTTAGCCGTAAGAGAGTTCTCGCCAATAGTCGTAAATATATCGAGTTTAACCGCACTGTGCAAAGCGCAGGTTTGCCAGTAGCTGCCCGATTGCTGAAGAAGAGTACCCCTGTTCCATTCCATAGTGCTGCTCCTTGTTGTGGTTGTATGTATTATTGGCAGCTCTATTTTGTTTGTCAATAAAGAATTTTATTGCGGGGGATGCGATCCCTGCGAGGCAGGGAAAAAATATGGAAGAAACTGTTTATATAAATAGATCTTTTTCTGTGTAGATTCCGGGGAGAATCAGCCGAAGATTCTTTCTGAAAGCGACGTGACGTCACGTCGCTTTCAAGGTACAGACCCCGGGCAACATCCCCTCGCAGGGGTCGCACCCCCGAAAACAGGCCCTATTTAAAAAGAGTTTCTTGAGAGTGCGGACCCTGTCGAACAGGGAAAAAATACGTCAGAAACAAAATAGTATTGCGAGCTGCATCTGGCGTAGAAGTATGGGCTCTTTGGGTTGTGAGGACTGTTTGAGCGGAGCGAGTTCCGGAGCAATCCAAAGAGCCCATACTACTTCAAGGCCCGCGCACAAGCAAAATTTAGTTTCTTGAGAGCCTTTTTTAGCGAAAGTGCCATGTCTATGGAGCTAATAGCGCAGGGTAGTTCCCGGTTCAGGCTGGTGATGGAAATCCCTTCCATCCCGCAGGGTATGATCCGGTCAAAGCTTTCAACCGGGTTTGATACATTTATTGCGATGCCGTGCATACTTGCTCTGCCCGTTAAATCAAACCCCGTAAAACAGAGTTTCCTGTTTTCAACCCAGAGCCCGGGCCTTTTTCCGTCATAGACTGCCGCTAGCGCGAACTCCTGTTTTAAAAAGGACTCCATGAATCGCATTATTGGTTCTACAATTTTGTTTACCGCTTTTGACTGCACCGGCAATATAAAATAGATCACCACCTGGCCCGGCTCATGAAGCGTCACGTCTCCGCCCCTGCTTGCCCTTCGAATCTGGTATCCGTCCTGTTCCAATTCCGGTTCCGGATGCAGCAGGTGCTCCGGCGCTGCATGCCTGCCCAGGGTGATTACCGGGGGATCGTGCTCCAGGATGAAAATGCTGCCGGGGCTTTTGCTTCCGGCAACCAGCTCCCGCTCCTTGAGCTGTAGAGCCAGGGCGGAATCATAATCAATGGTGCCCAGGGGAATAACATTGATTCCCGGCATGGAATATCCTATCCTTTTAATCCAAGCTTTTCGTAGATGGCAGGGATGTTTTTGTAATATCTATCAAGATTAAATATCTCTTCTATCTCTTGAGCGGTAATTTTCTGCGATACTACAGGGTCTTTTTCCGAGAGTTCCTTGAGAGTTCCCTCTTTCTGCCAAACCCGCATTGCCATATCCTGTACAATTTTATACGATTCTTCACGGGAAAGCCCTTTTTCTATCAGTTTTAATAGAAGAGACTGAGAATAGAAAAGCCCCCCTGTACGGTTGATATTATCCATCATGTTTGCCGGGTATACATGAAGATTCTCAATAATAAATATCATACGGTGAAGAAGATAATCAAGGGTGATAGTTGTATCGGGGAAGATGACCCGTTCTGCTGATGAATGGGATATATCCCGCTCGTGCCAGAGCGTCATATTGTCGAGCGCTACATTCATATTTGCTTTTATTACCCGTGAAAGCCCTGTTACCCGTTCGCATAATATGGGATTTCGTTTATGCGGCATGGCTGATGATCCCTTCTGTCCCTTCTGGAACGGTTCCTCTGCTTCACGTACTTCGGTTCGCTGAAGATGCCTGATCTCCGTTGCAAGCTGATCCAGGCTTCCTGCTGTTATTGCCAGAGCTGCGATAAACTCCGCATGGCGGTCTCGCTGTATTACCTGGGTCGATATGGGGTCGGGCTTGAGCTCCATTTTTTCACAAACTTCGGCCTCTATCTCCGGAGTTACGTTGCTAAAGGTTCCAACGGCCCCTGATAACTTGCCAAAGGAAATATTTTCAATTGCCCGCTCTATTCTTGCGTAGTTTCTTTTGAATTCTTCATAATAGAGAGCCATTTTTACTCCAAAAGTTGTGGGCTCTGCGTGAACTCCGTGGGATCGTCCCATACAGGGAGTATTCTTGTGCTCAAGTGCCCTGGCTTTCAGGGCTGTAATTAAGATCTTTATATCATTTAATAGAATTTCACCTGCCTGGCGCAGCTGGATGGAGAGGGCAGTATCGCCGATATCACTTGACGTGAGTCCATAATGTATATGCCTGCCTTCGGGACCGACCTTCTCATTTACCGCGGTGAGAAAGGCAATTACATCGTGATGAACCTCGTTCTCGATTTCAAGGATACGGTCCAGGTCGAAATCGGCTTTTTCCTTAATAACTGCCAGGTCTTCTTTTGGGATCATATCATGTTCCGCGTAAACCTCACATACCGCTATTTCTACGTCGAGCCATATCCTGAATTTGTTCTCCAATTCCCATATTTTTGCGATTTCTTCTCGCGAATACCGTTCTATCATCATTTCCTCTCTATTAAGTTGTGATTAATCATATATAATTATGCCAAAAACCTTTTTTATTAAGCCGTGAATAATTTTCAATGAATTAATTGGTGTTATTACTTAAAAAATAGTAAGTACTCAGAAATCGGGGGTACAGCCTTGTGTGCGATGTTGTTGGTGAGCTCGGGGATTGGTCTTATCTTTCCTCCACCCCTGTGATAATACGTCCTGTATTACACAGGGGCGTCGGCTTCCGTGCCTCCTGTTCCGGAAAGATAAGACCAATCCCCTGATGCTGTTGTAAAACACACAAAATGCATCCGGTAAAATGGGAGGAAAACATTATTTGTAGTGCCAGGGTGTCACTGTCACTACAGGCTGTATCCCCTGGTTTCTAAATACTAACAAAAATTAAAGGGAAATCAAAAAAATAATTGTCGATAATAATTGTAAGATGCAGGGAAATATGGGGAAATAGAGGTATTATGAGCGATTTGTTTAAAAATATACGCCTGGAAAAGGGCTGGAAGTCGGTTTTGGCTGATGAATTTAAAAAAGAGTATATGCAGAACCTGGGGGATTTTTTGCAGGATGAGCTGAAAGCAGAGAAAACGATTTTCCCCGGCAAAAAAGAGTGGTTTACCGCTTTTAATAAGACTCCCTTTGACCGGGTTAAGGCCGTTATTCTGGGGCAGGACCCCTATCATGGGCCGGGGCAGGCCCATGGCCTGGCTTTTTCTGTTCCCCCGGAGATTGCTCCGCCTCCTTCCCTGGTGAATATCTTTAAAGAAATTGAGACCGATCTTGGGTTTAGTCCCCCAGGGCACGGCTCCCTGCTTTTTTGGGCAGAGCAGGGAGTTCTTCTATTAAACAGTGTTCTCACTGTTGAAGAAGGTCAAGCCGGGTCTCATCGTGGTAAAGGATGGGAATTATTTACGGACCGTGTTATTGAGATACTCAATGAGAGCCATGAGTCCCTGGTATTTTTCCTCTGGGGAGGATATGCACACAAAAAAGGCAGGTTTATCGATGCCAATCGTCACCTGGTACTCAAGTCGGCTCATCCTTCTCCTTTATCTGCCCACCAGGGTTTTTGGGGGAATAAACAGTTCTCACAGACAAATAGCTATTTGAATGAACAGGGAAAAGAAATAATTAACTGGGAATTACCTTCTTTATAATATAGATAAACAGGACTGCATGAATAATAAAAGACTCTCTTTTGGTGTGCTTCTTATCGTAATAATTATATCTCTCGGAACAGGTAATGCCCGAGGGAGCAGGATTAACGCGATAATTAAAAAATATCGTAATAGCAAACTTTTAAAAAACGCCGGTTGGAGTTTGAGCGCAAAATATGTTTCATCCCGCCGGAGCATTATTGCCTTTAATACACGTCAAAGCCTGGCACCGGCCTCAGGGCTTAAGCTGGTTACCACAGCCTGCGCGCTTCATATTCTTGGACCGGGATACCGGTATAAAACCCGGCTTTATTATGATGGTTCCATCCGGGAAAATGGTATTCTTAAGGGAAATATTTATATCGTGGGCGGGGGAGATCCGGCACTTGGATCAATGCGCCCCAGGGGAGGCATTGCCCCGGATGAGTTGATGAAACGCTGGATTGGTAAAATTAAAGAAGCGGGTATTCGAAAAGTGGATGGAGCCGTCATTGCCGATGATACGCTCTTTGACAGGATCCCGGTTCCCGGAACCTGGAACTGGATGGATGTTGGTAATTACTATGGGGCTTCGGCAGGCGCCCTGTGTTTTCACGATAACCTTTACCGGCTTTATTTTAAACCCGGCAGAAAAGTCGGAGATGAGGCAGTTTTGCTTGGAATGGAACCGGAAATCCCGGGTTTGCGCTTTGTTAATTTTATGAAAACCGGTCCCCGGAATTCGGGAGATAAAGGCTATATCTATTGTGCTCCCCGTCAATACCTGGCACATTTAAGAGGAACGCTCCCTGCCGGCAAACCTGAATTTGCTATTAAAGGAGCGATTCCCGATCCCCCTTTGTTTGCGGCACAGTATGTAACCAGGTCTTTGAAAAAAGCCGGTATTCGCGTTGAAAAAAAGGCAGGAACAATCGCCGCGTCAATAAAAACTCCTCGAAAATACCGGAAAAATAAAATGATTACGGAAACCGTATCTGTTCCGCTTTCGGAGATTGTTTTTATTACCAATAAAAAAAGTTTTAACCTGTATGCCGAACAACTGCTGCGCACGGTGGCCCTGGATCAACAAGGAACAGGGAGTGTTTCTGCGGGAGTTGCGGCAATAAAAAAAATTCTGTCGTCCAATAAGATTAATACCGATGGACTTGTGTTATACGATGGGGCAGGGCTTTCACGGTCGAACGCAATCACCACCAGGACAATGGTAGATCTGCTTGTCGTAATGGCGGGGAAACCATATTTTAAGCATTATTACCGTTCACTGCCCATAGCCGGAGCCCCCGGCGATAGTGGTAAATTGTCCCGTTTTGGCGCCGGTACGGTAATCGCGCGGAATGCCAGGATCAAGTCCGGCTACCTGGGCGGGGTTAAAAGCCATTCCGGGTACCTTAAAGATCGAAAAGGGAGACTCATGGCGTTTTCATTTATCGTCAATAATTATTCCGGTTCGTCAAGTCAAATCAATATCGTTCATAAAAAATTGTTAATTGCCCTGGCAGGACGTAAGTAAGTGGATGCTGCCGGTTTGATATATTCTATGAATATCAATTGTCTTGTTTTTCTTGATTACTTCTTTTTGATCTTTCACACCTCTTTTACCATTTTTAATGTTTTTGCCTGGACCTGGCGGAAGACCAGGAAGATGCATCTTATTACTGCGGCTGTAACCCTGTTTTCATGGTTTGTTATGGGAATATGGTATGGCTGGGGATACTGTTTTTGCACGGACTGGCACTGGCAGGTGAGAGACGCAATGGGAAATCCTATAGAGTCGTACTCCTATATTCATTTTCTTATTCTTGAGTATACCGGGATGTATGCACCTCCGGATATTGTTGACCTTGTTGTTATGTGGGGATTCGTTTCCTGTGTAATTCTGAGTATTCTTTTTAATTACCGGGATTTTCGAAACCGGAAACGATTACCCTGAGGCTTTCACGGGGATTATTTGTTGGGATCTGTTCCGGGTGGTTTTGAGTTCCGGTTCTTTTCTTTCGAACCGGCATTGTTGCCCTGGTTCTGTTTTTCATTCCATTCTTTAAAGAAATTGACCGCGTAATCAATAAGTTTGCTCTTGCGGTCTTTCTTTTTTCCCGCTTCTCCGGAAGAAGCGGTATTGTCGTTCTTTCCTTCTTCTTCTTTTTCTTCTTTTTCTCCTTCTCCTTTTTTTCCTTCCTCTAAGAGAGGTTCTCTTCTTTCTCTCGCAAGAAATCGATGCCGGGAATAGGGTTTTTGAGAAAGACGTTTGTCGATATTAAGAGTAATAGAGTTTTTTTTCTCATAAGCCGCAGCAATTTTTTTCATTTGCCAGGGCAGCGCAAACCGTTCGATTATTTGTTTAACCCGCGGGATTTTGTTCAGTTTTATATAACAACGGATTATGTTGTGAAACGCGGGATAATTGGAGTCAAAGCTCGATGAAAGTTTCAGAAAGCGTTCATACGAGTCTGCCGCCAGTTCATATTCTTTATTATTAAAATATTTATTCGCTTGTATAAGAACCTCACTTCTGAGTTTTCCTCTAATTTTTTTAACCGATAATTTTTCCGAATGAAAAGAAGCTGTTTTTTTGTCTTGAATATTTTTTTTGAGAAAATAGTTTCCTTTAATTGAAATAATGTGCGGGTTGGCATTAAGAAGTGTAGACAGGTAGTTATCATAGGGGTCGCCTTTAAGGAGTTTCTCATCATTAAAAAGTGAGTTCACAATACGTTTTAGTGTGGGGGCGGCAATTTCGTGGGCTGCTTTTCCAATAGAATAATTTTTTTTATTTCCCAGCCTGATTCCGGCGATATAGGTATCGCTCCCATAGAGGAAATGAGTAGTGGCCAGAGCGTCTTTCAGATCATTCGAGGTGCCGGTTTTTCCGGCTCCGATCCTGTTCATGGCTACCATGGAGCCGTGGTTAACGGTTTCTCTCAGGGCCTTATTAATAAGAAGGCAGGCGGCTTCAAGGTATTCTTTTGGGTATTTTTCCAGGATAGACGAGCGAATCGGTTTATACGCGGCTTTAACCAGGGAGCCATTGGCAAGCTGTAAGGTCTTGATATAGGTGTGTTGACGAATAATACCATTATTGGCAAATATGGAAAAGGCCAGGAGGTATTTATCGTATCGTTGATCACCGCCGGAGCCGCCTAAAATGATAGACCGGTAGGGTTTATGTCGCATAACGGGGTCGACAATGTTCATGGTTTCATTTAAAAAGCGGGCAAAATTATCGACCCCCACGATTTCCTGGATCTGGACATGGACTCCGTTAATAGATTTTACCAGGGCATCGTTTACCGTTACCCAGTCGTTCGTATAGCTTCTGAAATTGCGGGGAATCCAGAACCAGTTTTTTTCTATACCGGTGAATTCTTTTATTTTTTTTGGATATTTGTGGATAAAATTGAGATAGGTTCGTTGCTGTTCCAGGGTGTAATTATTATAAATAATTTTACTATTCATAAGACGGTCATTGAGGTGATACCCTTGAAGGATAAAATAAAGATCAAGGAGCGGTTTCAGGCTTGACCCCAGAGACCTGTTGGCCTGGCTTACCCAATCCCATTCATCATCGTATTTGGAACTGCCGCCGACATCGGCAATGATATTGTTGATAATGGAAATTTTGCCGGGACTAATATAGGTATTTGCTTTAATAACCCTGCTCCCCCCTTCAATCCGGATCATACCGGGCTGGTGGAGAACCCGGTCTTCAGGGGCGACATAGTGCATTTGGGATTCCCTGTCAATAATCGCCTGCAGTTTATTTTGCATGGAAATATCGATCGTGCTTACCATCACAACACCGGAATCCGACCTCCCGGGCCCCAGTTCGGTGTCCAGTTCCTTTTGTATATTGTATACCAGTGATTTATAATCCAGCATTTTCGCCCGGGCAAAGTTGAAGGATATTTTTTGCTGTAGCCGGGCATCGGCCAGTTCGGTATCGGAAATGTGCCCTGCCGAATGAAGAAGTTGTAAAATGCCGTTGGTTCGATTGACGATCCAGTTCCGTATTTTTTTTCGAGAGGAAAGTATTTCCGTGTAATTTTTCCTGTTAACCGAATACCGGGCATTGTTTTTCTCCCATGATTCAATTGAACCGTTGTTCTTAACCAGGGCTTGGAGCTCTTTCGCTTTGAGCCAGTACGCGTATTCTTTGATCCATGAAGGTTTTTTTCCTGCTCCAACAAGCATTACCAGTTCGCGCAGGTTGAGATCGTGAAGACTTTTTGAAAAATATATTTCACTTTGAGAATGGAATCCCCGGATATGGGAATAGATATGGCCTCCGTAAATTTCATTGATATAGGCTTCCAGGATATCATCCTCTGACCAAAACCAGTGGAGCATGGATGAGGCCGGCAGCTCATATTTTTTTTGTTCAATCTTTCGAGCCATGGAAGCATTGCCCCTGGCCAGAGCCGGAATGTATCTGGTATACAGCATTTCAACAACCTGGTTCGACAGTGAACTCCCGCCGCGCATATCATTAATTGATTCACGTTTAAGATATTCAAGATAGATAGTACAGTCTTTCTCAATAGAGGAAAATTCATACTGTTTGGCCAGGGCATTAACCTTTCGAAGTACGGCAGCAAGAAATTTTTTAGCTGCCTGGGGAATTATTACAAGATTGTCGTTTCCACGGTGCGGAATGGGAAAAAGGTCATTGCGGAAACGGCCGTCTTCTCTCAGAATTATCGCTTCTATCATTAGCGGAGGAACTTCGTCCAGGGGAATCCATTTCCTGGTATTGGGTTTATGATAGAGAACAGATATTACGGAATAAATATTGTTCAGCGATTGTATCAATTCTAAGGGGGCAGGGCTCTTTTTTATTTTTGACAGGATCGCCTGGTGTATTTCTTCCAGGGGAAGATCGGCATGATCATAAAGGCTGCCGGAGCGGCTGCTCCGGCTATACCAGATTTTTTCCAGGGTCTTTTTGTCAATAACCGCTTCAAGGAATTCTTTGTATTTATGATTGTCCACGGTTTTAAGAGCCAATAGTTTTTTTTCTTCCAGGGAAATTACGGTTAATCCGCTCTGGTCTTCAATACGCGCAGCTTTATATTTATTATAATTAAGTTCAATTGCCAGCTCATGGCCTGAACCTTCGGGCTCTCCGGAAAAACGGTTACTCCAGGTGGGCAGGGCGCCCGTTGGTACTGTGGAATGTGGATTGTTGATGGAAAAGTTATCGAAATTACTCCCTTTATTCATGGCAAATATTTTATTGGAACGGCGAGCGTAAGGAGTGTCTATTGAAATAATTTCTCCGGATCTATTAAAAAACGTATAATAATATTCATTTTTGAATGTTCCGTAAAGAAGCATCACCGCATCAAAACAGAAGGGGATGAGGTAAAAGATAACGGCAGCGGTAAGCAGCCATTTTTTTGCGGTTGAGACGGCCATATGGGTCTTGTTAACCGGGTTGCGCGCGAAAAGTTTTTTAGCAAGAAAACCGGTTATGCCCGTAACTTCACCGGGAGAGAATAGTTTTTTGTCGCCTCTTTTGAAAGGGATATGATTTTTTACAAATTCATTTGTTTTAAATGATGGAAAAAAATGTCTAATATAGCTTTCCGGCACCGGGTTCTCCTGGCTGCCGGCGGGAATGAATTTTTCAAGTTTTTTAATGCCTTCGGCGGAAAAGACAAGTTCTCTATTTTTATGGATTTTGGAAGCGTGCCGCTTGATTTTTTTATCAAGAGCAACCAGTTCATCCAGGGAAAAATACCTCTCAGTGGCCTCTGACGCCGCATCAAGGAGACAGGCTTTCATATTTTTATGATATGTCCTGTTTGGTACATGATAATCGTTAAGCTTGTCCAATATTTTCTTAAGCAGGGATCTTTCAAGACCAACAGCTTTTTGTGTATCGGGATCACCGGTTCTTTTTATTTGACTGGTTTTAAAAAAGGAGGCGCTATTCCCGGAAGAGAGAAGCTCTTTTATGAAATTATCAACAATCGTAATTTTTTCACGAATCTCTACGGGACTAATAATACCTTTCCCCAGCAGACAGATCGCCAGGACCGCTTTTCTAAGAGGAGGAATTTTGAGCCAATAATCACCGGCAATCCATTTGCCGGGGATTATTACGCTAAGATATTGTAAAACCCGTAAATTCATGTAGCTTTTATGCCAGGTTGTTGAAATTTTATTTGTACTATCGTTTTTTTAATTTGTTCTCCGTTTTTTCCGAGTGCTTGTCCAGGTGTATGTACCGGTGACAGGCAGTATCGGCAAATTTTTTAATAACATGGGGCATGTCGGACCCGTCCCATGCATCCATAAATACTTTCGAATTTAACAATTTCGAGCTTAAGGTGAAGAAATTAACTGCGCCCGGATTTAAAACTACATCATATGCTGCAATGGTCAGATTTTTTCCTTCAAAGACTTTTTTGAGAAAATTTGTTATTGTGTAAGAGAATTGATTTTCCAGGTCTATTTTATCTTCTGCGTGGCTTACTTTATGCCGCAACTGATGCATATACTTGTTCCCTAATGTGGAAAAAGATACCTGTTTTGTCATATTAATCTCCTTTTGGTACACGTTTTTTTTCTGTTAACACCTTCTCATAATTAAAATAATAAATATTATAGCCGGAATCGAATAATAATGCAATTAAAATATTACGGGGTAAGTAAAAAGTGGGGAGGTTTACCTGTTATACTATTTGCTGCATTTCCAGGATCCGTTTTACCTGGGTTGTAAGGTTGGCAACATAAGCAAAACGCGGCTGGTAAATTGTCCCTTTTTCGTCGTATTCTATTTGGGTCATTGTTTCAATGGCCAGGTTGCTGTCGCCGTCCGCTTCATTGAGATATTTTTCTATGAGAGCGCGGAATTCTATGGTTTCGGAATAAGTTTTTTCCAGGTATTTTGCTGCGTCATCGTCGGTAAATACCCATTGATGGGCCATGCAGATTATTTTTGGCTTCAGGGCGGAAATCTTTTCGATTGAATTGAGATAATCGGTATATGAAGAAAGAAATTCAACCTGAACCCCCTCTCCGTCGTCTCCTTCCGGTACTCCTATGGATTCTCCCGGAAAGAGCGCTCCAATTTCAGGAATAAAAAAGGCCAGGGAATCCCTGGTATGGCCGGGAACTTCCAGAACTTCGCAGCTGATCCCGCCAAGATCGAAAGTATCTCCTTCTTTTAAAGAAAGGTCCGGAGAAAATGCCTTAAAAGTGACATCTTCGTCAATGGGAATATCCTTGACCTGGTCTTTCAGGCTTTCATTAAAAAAGGTTATTTGCTGTATTACGGATTCTTTTTCCAGCAGTTTCGCTATGCCGCCGGAGGCGCCTATTGAAACTCCGGGTATTTTTCGTTTTAAAAAGGGGGCTGAGCCCAGGTGGTCCCAATGGGAATGGGTGAGAAATATATAGGTTAGGGCACTGCTTGTTCCGAGTATTTTTTCGATTGATTGCAGGTATAAAGGGCCGCTATAGCTTACTCCCGCGTCGATCATAAGTGAGGAGCGGCTTCCTTTCACAAGATATGCGGGAGAGAGATACATTCCCATTGCGGAGATATGCTCTCCAAAATTTCCCCTGGCGTGTGATTTCATAATTAGGTGTATGATTTTTTGCGGAGATTTTGTCAAGAAATTTTCTCAGAGCTCTTTAAAAGAGCTCTGAGGTCATACCCCCCGAAGGAGCGGTTTCCGGCCAATGCAGTAAGGAAACAGCACAATTTCAGGAATAGAAACCAAAAACACTTTGTAAATAAACAGGTTCATCTTCAGGAAAGAGCTCAGGAGACATAATCAGGGGAACAGTTCTTTCATAAGAGCAAAGCTATCCCTGGCGGGCTTAAAGCTCGCATTGAAAAAGTGACTCCATAGAAGAGCTCTGAGGTTATGCCTCTCGAAGGGGCTGCTCCTTAAAAGAGCTCTGAGGTCGCACCCCCCGAAGGAGCGGTTTCCGGCCAACGGAGTCAGGAAACAACTCAACTTCAGGAACAAACACCAAAAAAAACCGGTAAATAAACAGGTTCATCTTCAGAAAAGAGCTCAAGAGACATAATCAGGGGAATAGTTCTCTCATAAGGGCAAAGCAATGCCGGGCGGGCTTAGGGCTCGCTTTGAAAAAAGGTTCTATTTAGAAGAT
>JAAENB010000506.1 GCA_024224995.1 bacterium
ATGGCAACCCTTGATAATGCGGCCAGCTTTCATCTTTTGCGCAAAGATTAACCTTGCCGAACCAGCTAGTGGAAATATCCTCCGGAGGACGAAAGCCACCAATTTGGAGCTGAATGGCTTTTTTTAGTAATTGTTTTTTTATTTCCTCTATGTCCATCTAAAACCCATTGTTTTTTTTAAGAACTTTTTGTTTAGCGGTTATTGAACTGCGCTGATTTATTTTTCACACATAATTTAGTAATAACCCGCCGCCCACCAAACTAGCCCGAAGGCCACAGGACTCCGCGCGGACGGGTTCATTACTTGGTTGGACTGCGCGCCCCAGAAGGTGCAGCTACCGTTCTATGGAATTATATCAAGCTTCTAGACTTACAATGGAAAAGATTTAATGTCAATTGGTGAGTTTTTTGGGAGTAATAAAAAGAGAAAATGGAAAAATTGATATCTTGGGACGAATAAAGGGCCAAAATGTAGGTCTATGCGGAGAAAATGGTGATTTTTGGGCGCACCTGTCCTGTACCAGGAAGTGGCCTGTTTTTGTTTGTTTGATTTGTAATAAAACAGTAATGGTGTCAAGAAGGTGCCTCTCTGGCTGATCGCTGATCCTGAAGGAAAAGCATTTTATTCATGAAAGTGCTTTGCGTGGGATCAACAACTCCTCTGACATTGCAAATATCCGCTAGGATCATGAGTTTTTTACCACATTGAGGACAATGTGCGGGCTCTTCAATATTGTGTAAGCTAAACGCATCTTGCCAAGAGAGAAACTCGGCATCTTCTGCCGGTAGCTGGCCGAAAATCTTTCGGCAGCAGTCAAGCTCCTTTTTCTTTGTTGGTGAGTAAAGTCCCCAAGCTCGTACAACTCTGTGGCCCTTTTCTGGGACATGTTGCATGAACCTGTTTATGAATTCGTCTATTGGTAATTTTATGGTGTCGGTGCTATTTTTTTTACCTTCCGCCCCGTTCACGCGATAACGGAATAAAACGGTTTTATTCTCGATTTTCAAAATCCGGTTATTTGATATGGGACCTCCCCGGATGTATCGGGCAAGATAGGTTAGTACGCCATTACCGTGCTTGTAACGGTTTTGTATACGGACGTTCCACTTGACTTTGCGGCCAAGTTTGTTTTTTAGATTTGTCCACTGTTGGATGCTCATTGTTTTCGGCAATGGCAATTCACCGCTTTTGACTTTTGCGTCAATCAGTGCCAGCATCTTGCCTCTGAATTTTTTCATTACCGCTTTGGAGGGGAGAAGGAACCCATCTCTGTTTGCTGGTTTACGCCAAATATTGTCTGCTCCAAGGCCTCCACCGGTAATAAGACAATGGATATGAGGATGGCGAATAAGAGTTTGTGTCCAGGTATGCAGAGAAGCAATTATTCCAGGAGTCGCTCCGAGATGCCGAGGATCCTTAAAAAAATCTTCAAGAGTTTCCTTGACCCCTTTAAAAAGCAGATCGCTCATGAGTTTTGGATTAATATACCAGAAGAAATTTAAATCGTGTGGAATGGTGAAGATCATATGAAAATGGTCGCAGCCGAGGATCTGTTCTTTTTTCTTTTCAAGCCAGCGTGTTATCTGGAGCCATGCGCATTGTGGGCAAATTCTATGTTTACATGAATTATACCAGTTTCTTTGAAAATGTCCGTCCGGGCATCCCTG
>JAAENB010000507.1 GCA_024224995.1 bacterium
AGAGGAACAATTGAACCCACGTAGTGATAGGGAAAATCAACAGGAATATCATCGATGTAATACCTGTCATAAAGGGGATTGCCTCCACGGATAATGGGAACCGTTGACAAATAAGATCCTCCTCCCACTCCCGGAAGCGTTTGCAGCAGGTGAAGGCTGTCTCCGGCTCCACGCAGGGGAAAATCTTTAATGTTTTCCCCGCTTATATATTGCCCGCCAAAACGGTCTTCGGCGTTATAATACCTGTTGTCAATCGTATCCCCGGTGAAACTCCGGACTCCAAGCTCAACTTCAATATGAAAATTTTTCTTTACTGTAACAGTTATTATTTTATTTTCGTATTCCGGGTGCGCAATATAAAGATGGTATTTACCCTTTTTAATATCTTTAAAGGTAAAATCTCCGGCGCTGTTTGTGTATTCAATGGCTCCCGGTTCCTCAATTCCCACAGCCGCGCCCGGTAACGGTTCCGCTGTCTCTTTACTCAGAACTTTTCCCGTAACGTCAAAAGCAAAAGCCTTTACCGGGAAAAAAACAGTTGCGGCAAACAGCGTGAATAACACAAAAACAGCCTTCATAAGCGTTCTCTCCCTTTGAAGACTATTCGTATATATATCTTTGATTTCCTCTTCTTGCCGAGTTTATACGCCGGTTCACATTGTATGTTTTTCATTATTTTATCGGCAATACTGTCGAGTCCCATTCCCGCTCTCTTAACAATCTCATAGGATTTTACTGTTCCTTTTGTTCCCACATTCGCCCTGTATATAGCCACTCCTTCAAGGCGCGCCACTCTATATATGGTATCAACATCATAGTTTGCTGATTTTATAATATAGGGTTTTTCAATCTCTATATGTATCCTGAAATGGGCTTTTTTATTGTCAATAGTGTATTGACCCGCGGCATCTTCATAATTAAGAATAGTATTCTCCGATGTTCGGAATTTCCGTTTCACCAGCTCTTCGGAAGAGCCGATCTTCTTTGAAGCGCACCCGGTAAGGGAAAGCGTTATTATTAATACTATTATTTTTTTCATAAATACTGTTCCGGAATACTATTCCTCGCGGTTATATTTGTAACTGGGAAGGGTATATACCAGCTCAAATCCCAGGTATACTCCACCGGTATAGGCGCTAATATTCACTTCAGTTCCCCCGTAGGCGCGTTCATAACCGATGTTGTCAAATTCAGGTGCCGCCTTTATGAGCGCCGCGATATTAAAAGGCTCATAAAGGACTCCAACTCCTATGGAACCTCCTAAAATCAGCGAATCATTGACATCCTGGCCAATATTCACATCGGAAGAAAAATCACTCATTTTATAAACACCAATATAAAATTCACCGCTCAATACAAACTCAAAATCGCTGTCTAAGTAAAAACTAAAAAACCCATGATACCCGGCAAAATAACCATAACAGACCGCGCTTGTATTATTAAAATCGGTCTCAAAGGCCATTCTTCTGCCGCCTAAATAGATAAAATTATATGTAGCGTCACCGGGATTAGAAAATCTCATACCCAGTTTGAGATCCAGGAAACCGGAATCGCCTGTTGCCGCTACGGTAGAACTTGAACTCGTATCTTCAATCTCCTGGTTCTTAATAAACAATCCGGCGTAACTAATTTCACCTTGAAGATAGCCGTAATAATACCCCAGGGTTACCTTATATCCGGAAAAGGCAAAAATAGTATTTCCCGCTGTTGTGCTGCTGGAAATAGTGCCAACTGTATCGGTTGGGCCAGAACTATCAATGTAAGGCGCTTTCATGCTGCCAATCCCAAAGGGGGCGTAAAATATTTTGGCAATAGGTCCGTGGCGAGGCGCGCTTATGGCAGGTTCTGCCGGAAAAAGGATTAAAAAACAAGCCAAAAACGAATACAATATAATAGACATTCTGTTTTTCATGGTTATATATGAATATTATTATGAAAAGAAAATCAAGCCTTTTTTTGTTACCTGAGCCTGCCGGTCCAGCTGTGGGACTTTCGCCATTTCGCGTCACTTTTATATCTACTCACATATACAATGAGCCTGGCATCGCTTTTGTGTTTTGTAATGTAGATTTTAACATCAGCGTCACTCTTGTATTTGGTATAATACCAGAGCGCGTCTTTGCCCCGGGCATCTGATTTATACCTGGTAACATAAACAACCACGTCGGCATCCGATTTGTATTTCGTGAAATATACTATGATATCAGCATCACTTTTATATTTTGTTATGAAGACCTGTCCGGCAGCAGCAGGCAGGGCAGAGATTAAAACGAATACCGCAGCGGTTAAAGATATTTTTTTCATGGGTTTCTCCTGAAAGTTTTTTTATTCTAAAAGAATTGAATCGCCTGGAAAAGTCGTTTCTTCTGTACCAGCTCAGAAATTTGATGAGTCATTATCAGGGTACCCCAATTTCTTGATATAGGAAACTTCATACTATAAAAAAGCCTTTGTCAAGATAAAAATGTAGTTTATTAGAACCTCATAAAGACTTATGATGAAAAGAATTGCTGTTGACGATTTATTGGAATTAATAATTTTTATTATCCTATTCATCGTAATTAAGGATATCCCTCTGCCAAAACCGTAATTATCTTCATTTCTTTATAGACATCTATTCCCGGGTATGATATCATTGTCACATGAGCCATACTTTTGATTAAAAGTATTACTGAAAGGTATTATTAAGGAATCCATTATGATCCGGATTAGCGGTTACCAGGTCAAAGAGCAGATATATAACAGCAAAAACTCCGTTATCTACCATGGAACCAGTGACAGGGACGGTAAACCGGTTGTTATAAAACTGCTGAATAACGAATTTCCCACAACAGGGGAACTGGCCCGTTTCAGGAGAGAATATGAAATTACCCGCCGCCTGAAAGGGGATAAAATTATCCGCGTTTACGGCATGGAAAAACACAACAACAGCCCGGCCATAATCCTGGAAAATTTCGGCGGAGAGTCCCTGGAAAAACTCCTCCCGGTTCACAAACCCGGTATGGGAGAAAAACTCTCCCTGGCCGTTAAAGTTACCGAGGCCCTGGGACAAATTCACCGGCAAAATCTTATCCATAAAGATATTAATCCTTCAAATATTGCCTGGAATCCCGGAACAAACCAGGTTAAAATTATTGATTTCGGCATTGCCACTGAACTGGCAAGAGAGAATCCCGAAATCCGCAATCCCAATGTCCTGGAAGGGACCATACCATATATTTCTCCGGAACAGACCGGAAGAATGAACCGGGCTATGGATTACCGGACCGACCTTTATTCACTGGGCGCCTCGTTATATGAAATATTTACCGGGCAGCGGCCCTTTCAAGGGAACGACGCCATGGAACTGGTTCATTGCCATATCGCGAAAAGACCGGAAGCTCCGGGCAATCTAAACCCGGAAATCCCCGCGGTTCTTTCCAATATTATCATGAAGCTTTTATCCAAAACCGCGGAAGAGAGATATCAAAATACAACAAGCCTTCAAGGTGATCTTGAGCAGTGCCTGGACCGTTTAACGTCACAGGGTACAATAAAGGAATTTGAGATAGGGCAGAATGATATTTCAACCAGGTTCCAAATCCCTCAAAAACTCTATGGCCGGAAAGAGGAAATCACTGCTTTGCTCAGTGCCTTTGAGCGCGTCAGTGAAGGGGGAAAAGAATTAATGCTTGTGGCGGGGCATCCCGGAATCGGGAAATCGGCCCTGGTTCAGGAGATCAACAAGCCCATTACGGCCAAACGGGGTCATTTTCTTTCCGGCAAGTTCGACCAGTTTAAGCGTAATATTCCCTATTCTGCGCTGATCCGGGCGTTCGGGGACCTGGTAAAAAGCCTCCTCGCGGAAAAGGAAAGTGTCCTCTCTTCCTGGAAAGAAAAGCTCACGAAAGAGTTAGGCGCAAGCGCCCGGGTGGTAATTGATGTTATTCCCGAAGTTGAATTGATTATAGGGAAACAGCCTCCCGTTGAAAAGCTCGACCCTGAACAGGCTCGAAACAGGTTTAACATGGTTTTTCAAAATTTCGTGAGGCTATTCGCGGCGGAAGATTCGCCCCTGGTTATATTCATTGATGATTTACAATGGGCCGGCCTGCCGTCGCTTCACTTAATTGAACAATTCATGACCGGTATGGATACAAAGCATATGCTCATTATCGGGGCCTACCGGGACAATGAAATCGACGAGTCCCATCCTCTTACCACACTGCTGCAAACTCTGCGAAAAGCGGAATGCGCGATAAGTTCCATAACCTTAAAACCGCTGGAACTCAAATCTATTAATGAACTCTTAACGGAAACATTATTATGCAAACCCGAAACCTCCTACCCCCTGGCCGATCTTTGCGCCCACAAGACCGGCGGGAATCCCTTCTTCCTGGTTCAATTATTAGATTCTCTTTACGAAGAAAGACTTATCGATTTTGACGCCAATGAAGGCATCTGGACATATGACCTGGTAAAGATCAAAGAAGTGGGGGTAACCGATAATGTTGTTGAACTTATGGTGGGAAGAATAAACAAGATTGGCCGGGAAGCGAGAGAGATCCTAAAACTGGCGTCCTGTATCGGAAATCAATTCGACCTGGATACCCTGGCCATTGTGAGTGAACGGCCAAAAAATACCATTGCGGAAATTTTATTTGAGGCCTTACGGGAAAATCTTCTTGTTCCCATGGATGATTCATACAAATTTGTTTTAGAGTCGCCCGGGGATCTTGCGGTGAGTTACCGTTTTCTCCACGACCGGATCCAGCAGGCCGCTTATTATCTTATTGAAGAAAAAGAAAAGAGAAAAGTCCATTTAAAGATCGGCAGGCTGCTGCTCAGCAATAGCGCCGAACCCAAAACAGAAGAAAAAATATTCGACCTTGTTAACCACCTGAATAAAGGAAGCGAACTTATACCGGCTCAAGAGGAGAAAGACCGGCTTTCCGAATTAAATCTTCTTGCCGGGCAAAAGGCGAAAAATTCAGCGGCATATAAACCGGCCTATGACTATTTTAAAACTGGGATTGAACTCGCGGGAACAAACGGGTGGAAAAGGAACTATAAACTATTATTATCTCTCCACGAAGAAGGGGCGGAAGCGGCCTACCTGAGAGGAGATTATAAAGAGTCGGAACATTTATTTGAAGCTATTATGGAAAATACCGGATCGATCCTGGACCGGGTTAAGAGCTATGAGATTAGAATACTAACGTTCACGTCAATTGGGCTCTACCAGGAAGCTGTGGATACGGGATTAAGTATTTTAAAATTACTTGGCGTAACATTTCCTAAAAACCCGGGAAAGATGCATATTGCCCTTGATCTTATTAAAGTCAAAATGGCCTGGCGAGGCAAAACTGATGAGGAAATTGTGTCATTTAAAGAGATGAAAGATCCTTTTGCTCTTGCCCGTGTACGAATACTGCACAAGATCGCGGCCGCGGCCTATTTATCAAAACCTGAATTATTCCCAATAAATATTCTCAAAAGGCTTCTTCTCTATATTAAATACGGTAATGATCCCTTTTCGTCGTTCGGCACGTATGCTGCCTTTGGCTTGATCCTCTGCAGTATTGGGGATATTGATAATGGATACCGGTTCGGAAAACTCGCGGAAAATCTCCTTAATAGATCGCCGGTGAAAAAAGATAAAACCAGGGTTCTCCTGATCCTGAACATGTTTGTTCGGCACTGGAAAGAACACCTGAGAGAAACCTTTAAGCCTTCTTTTTTAGCCTATGAGAGCAGGCTCGAGACCGGGGATATGGAGTACGCGTCTCACGCCGCCACTACCTATTGCGCGTATATTTTTTTTAGCGGCAAAGATTTAACAGACGTTGAAAAAGAACAGTCCGGGTTTTTGAATACCATTAATATATTAAAGCAAAAGCTGGACCTTGATGTTGCCCTTATTTATCATCAAGCTGTCTTGAATTTACTTGATCCCAATGGCAGTTTAACTGATTTTTCCGGTACAAGTTTTGATGAAGAGAAAATGGTCCCTGTTTTTCTTAAAGAAGGGAACAACCATTCGCTCCTGGTAATAAACCTCCTTAAACTCAACCTCAATTATCTTGCCGGGCAATATGATGATGCTTTTATTAATTCAGTTCAGGCGTCAAAATATCTCGATTCCGCCAGGGCCATGTTTAATATTCCTTATTATTATTTTTTTGATTCCCTGACTCGCCTGGCTCTTTCTCAAAAACCGCATTTGAAGAGAGTAGCTCAAAACCAAAAAAAAATGAAAAAATGGGCCCGTCACGCGCCAATGAATTTTCTTCATAAATGGCACCTCGTGGAAGCTGAAAAAGCGCGAGTGCTTGGCTCCGATAAAGCAGCGATTGGGCATTACAAAAAAGCAGTGGAACTAGCCAGGGCCAATGAATATCTCCAGGAAGAAGCCCTGGCCCTCGAACGCTACGCCCTTTTCCTGTTACGGAAAGGTGAAATGGATTTTGCCGCTTTAATAATGAAAAAAGCCTGGTATTGTTATTCAACCTGGGGCGCCAGGGCAAAAGTCTCGCTCCTGGAAAAAACATATTCTCATTTGCTCCGGGAACCTGAAGAAACAAATGGAACATTCACCCGGGAAAATACAAAAAGAAGCTCATCGGGATTAACGATTGACACTACAGGAACCGAAGCCTCGGCGGCCCTTGATCTCGCGACAATCATGAAAGCCTCCCGGGCTCTCTCCCGGGAACTGGTCCTCTCCAATCTCCTTGTGCGGCTTATGGAGGTTTCACTGGAAAACGCCGGTGCGGAAAAAGGATTTATGATCCTGGAAAGAGAGGGCACATTATATGTTAAGGCCGAAGCCGCAGCCCAGCAAAAACAAATCCCGGTCCTGAGTTCTATTTTGCTGGAAGCTCACCAGGGACTTTCCGCCGCTATTGTTCAATACGCTGCCCGCACCGGGGAAACCGTGATATTAAACAACGCCTGCGCTGAGGGGAATTTCACCAATGACCCATATGTTGCGGCCAATAAAGCAAAGTCCATTCTCTGCTTTCCTATTCTTAACCGGGGTAAATTGTCAGGGATCGTCTATCTTGAAAATAATCTTTCCGCCGGTGCCTTTACTCCCCAAAGAGTGGAGATACTGGAAATATTCTCTTCTCAGGCCGCTATTTCCATAGAGAACGCCTCCCTCTATCAAAACCTTGAGACAAAAGTGAAAGACCGCACTCTTGAACTTGAACAGGCAAATGAAAAACTGGCCCAGAGGAACCGGGTAATCGAAGATGAGCTCACCGTGGCCCGGCTCCTGCAGCAAAAACTTTTACCCGGGGATTTGCCGGAAATTCCGGGATACCGGGGCGAGGTAATCTATATCCCCATGGATAAAGTTGGCGGGGACTTCTATGACTTCAAAACAAACGAAAATTTTATTGAACTTTTCATCGCTGATGTTTCGGGGCACGGGCTTCCGGGCGCTTTTTTATCAATGATCACCAAGATGTCCTTTGAGAATATTACGGAAAAAAAATCCCCAAAAGACGTGTTGGTACAAATAAACGATGTTATTTGCCGGTCCACGGTGCTGAGCAATTACGTGACCGCTTTTTACTGCATAATCAACAGAAAGACCAATGTCATGCGATTCAGCAACGCGGGCCATTTTCCTCCCTTTGTGTACCGCAAAAAAAGCGATGAATTCTTTGACCTCAGGACAAAAGGGCATCCCCTGGGATGGTTCAAAACCATAAAACTTGAAGATAAAGAGATAGGGCTTCTCCCCGGCGACAGGGTCATCCTCTACACTGACGGGATTACTGAGTGCGAGAACCCGCTGCGTGAGCTTTTTGGCGAGGAACGGTTCAAGGATTTCGTAAGGGAAAATTCCGGCCTTTCTCCGGAGGAGTTCACCCGTGCCTTGATCGCTCATCTTAAAGAATATTCCGAAAGGGATGACTTTGTTGATGACCTCTGTTTGATTGTTTTTGATGTTGTTTAAATAATTTGGTGAATGTATCAGTAACCTTTGTTCTTCTCAGATCAAGATGGGCCCGGTTCTTTAGATCTTTAAGCTGTTCCAATCCCTCAAGAACGGATCATAAGATTAGTACGGTATTTGACGGTTTTTCTTCCGCAGGTCTTTTGCTTCTACTTTATAAATAATCCGGCATTCGTCGTTTTCGTTATACAACATTTTTTCAATGTCTCCGCTTATGATGTGTGCTTTCACTACTCCTGCAATAGCAAAAGGGTATGGTTCATCTATTGAAGTTCGAGGCGGTCTTTCACCTTTGAACCTGATCAGGATACATTGAATAGCTAGACGCCGGGCAGCTTCCCGGGCTAAAATTCTTCGCCTGACTCTTAATTTTCCTTCACCCTGTTCACCCGGGCCGACTGATACGCTGATTACATAAGCATGTGGAGAGAGCCATTTCCCGTCTGTACACAGAGACAGCTCAGAATTTCCCATACGGTTTTTCGTTGTGTTACATCCGGCCACTGAAGCTGTAACTGCTATGGTAAAAAGTAAGAGTACTGTTCGTTTGCTTTTTAATATAAACATTTTTCATCCTGGATCTTCATGAACAATAGGATTACCAAAAAAATCAACGTCAAGCTCTTTTTTAGGTGCACTCCTGTAAAAATGTCTCAGCATTTTAGGGAAGGGGGTAAAGAAGAGGAGATTTGGGAAAAAAAGAACGATTGGACTTTTACTATTGTAAATGAAAGGCTACCGATTGATTTTGAAAGGGCGCGGGTGACCGGGGTTTAAGTTCCTTCATGATAAGATCTCTGTAGCAGCTGCCCGATGATATTGAGAATGTACCTGTTTTGGAAATTGCTGAGCTGTATAACCGCGAGAAAGTGCAATAGACGGGTTCTCCGGGCACAAGATAACTATGTGTAATTACTGGTAGTAATAGTATCCAGCCCCAGGGCATCCTGGAAGTCGATTATAATGCTTCTGATAAGATACGTTTTTTGAAACCTGGTTAAAAGAAGAGATAGTACTATTGTATGAAGCAGCCAAATATATTCAAATATAATAGCCGGCAAAAAATCTATAAGACCAAAGACAATTAACCCTCCCGACAGAGCTGCGAAAGCAACGATACAGGCGCTAATTCGAATAGAATAATGAAAATCAATCTTGAGTGTTATTTTTGTCCCCTCATCGTTTTCTTCCAGAGTTCCTGAAATGTTGGTGGGATAATAAAATGAGTTTCTTTTTATTTGCAATTGATTGCCTGTTATTGTTCCATGATAATAACTTCTATCAATAAATCCACTTACAGATAAGTCAGTATTAATAATATTTTTTAACCTGTTAATTGTTCCATTGAGTGATACTGTTGTATATATTTCTATTGCCTGGGCCATTGTTCAATAAGAGGCTCTTATCACTCTGTGTCAACATAAATTTTCCGGGGAATTATTATCGGGCGATGAAAGCGTATACTGGTCCCGGGTTGCGGGGTGGGAATATTTCCCTTGATTTATTTAATACACAATGATACTGTGTCACAGGAATGACCGGAGGGAGATATGAAAATGAAAATAGTATTCTTTGGCGCGGCTGCTGACTGATTTTAAAATAATGGACATCCCACAATCATTATTAGACCTGGCTAAAAAAACGGAAAAGGGAGAGTACCCTTTGCATGACCTCCGGAGTTCATTCAAAAAATATCCCGATGAAATAGTCCTGGAGATCTGTTCAGGAATTATCAATAATTACCGGGAACATAAGAATTTTTTTATGGCCGTAATGCTTTCGGAAGAAATTGAAAACCGGAACGGAATTAAATACCTTGATGCTGTAAGAACCCTTGAAGAACTGGTCAGGAATTTAAACGTGAAATTGTCCTTGCGGCGGCTGCTTGAGGCAAATATTGAACTTCTGGAAATTGAAGCCAATGATGATTTTGAAAATATACGGTGCCGCTGCGAAGTATATGTAAAATACGCAATGCTCCCGGAAAGCTGCCGTGGCATTGAAATTATTTCCAAAGAAGATCCCTC
>JAAENB010000508.1 GCA_024224995.1 bacterium
AATAACTTCACCAGGGTGATGGGTATTTCTCATAACGTGGGGCTTCCAGCCCCTCGTGATGAAGAAGGAGGCCCTGATTTATATCTTAGTTTTTTAAGAGTTCGGACCCCGGGTTGCGTCTTCATATAAGGTATATCAACCCGGAATGTAAATTATGCCTGCCTGGAGTAATGCCTCTACAGAACGTTCGGAACTCGCTCCGCTCAGACAGCCTCACAACCTGCCGAGGCATTACTCCAGGCAGGCATAATTTACATTCCGAATGACGTTTTTCGGTATATTAAGACACGACCGACTCTGTGTAACGGGGAAAAAATACGTTAGAAACAAAATAGAATTGCGAGCTGCAGCTGCCCCCCGCCTGTAGTCCCGGCTAATCTATTTGGGGTAAATGCTCCAGAGCTTTTTCAATTTCGTCCCTGGGGTAATCATAATCTTCAAGGGAACCGGAAAGATACTGTTCATAGGCCGTAAGGTCAAAATGGCCATGGCCCGTGAGGCAGAAGAGAATGGTTTTTTCTTTCCCTTCTTCTTTTGCCAATAAGGCTTCATCAACAGCGGCTTTAATGGCGTGAGAGGATTCCGGGGCCGGCAAAATCCCTTCGGACTTGGAGAATAAAATAGCGGCTTCAAAGCATTTATTTTGATGATAGGATATTGATTCCACAATACCCTCGTGATGGAGCAAACTCACTATAGGGGACATCCCATGATACCTGAGACCACCGGCGTGAATACCGGCGGGAACAAAGGAATACCCCAGGGTATACATTTTTATTATGGGAGTTATTTTGCTGGAGTCCCCATAGTCATAAGCGAATTTTCCGCTCGTGAGAGTAGGGCAGGCGGAAGGCTCAACGGCCAGTATTTTGATATTCTTGCCGTGTATCTTATCCCGGACAAAGGGGAAGGCGATACCGGCAAAATTTGAGCCACCTCCAACGCAGCCAATAAGCACGTCAGGATACTCTCCCGCCAGGGCCATCTGCTTTTGGGCTTCAAGTCCTATGATTGTCTGGTGTAAACAGACATGGTTAAAAACACTTCCCGAAGCGTAATTGACATCTTTGTTCCCGCGAGCCTCTTCCGAAGCTTCGCTCGCGGCAATGGCAATACTTCCCCGGCAGTCCGGGTCCCGGGTAAGAACAGCCCGGCCGGACTCAGTGTTGGTACTGGGGCTCGCGGTAACATCAGCTCCCCAGGTTTGCATCATTGTTTTCCTGTAGGGTTTCTGCTTAAAACTGATCTTTACCATATAGACATGGAGCTCCATATCAAAAAAGTTACAGGCAAGAGCTAAAGCGCTTCCCCATTGTCCTGCCCCCGTATCGGTGCAGAGTTTGTTGATACCTTCCTGTTTATTATAATAAGCCTGGGGCACGGCGGTATTCAGCTTATGGCTCCCTGTTGGAGAAACGCCCTCATACTTATAATAAATTTTCGCCGGAGTGCCCAATTTTTCTTCCAGTCTCCTGGCCCGGTAGAGTGGAGAGGGCCTCCATAAGTTGTATATTTTTAATACCTCTTCGGGAATTTTAATGGAACTCTTTTTGCTTCCCTCCTGCAAGATCAGGTTCATGGGCATTATTTCATTTGACTCTTCAAAGGTAACGGGCTTGCCCGTTACCGGGCTTATGGCCGGGGGGAGAGGCGTGGGAAGATCACTCAGGATATTATACCAATGACGGGGTATCTCCTTTTCAGGTAAAATGATTTTTGTCGATTCTTCGGGCATAATTCCTGTCTCCGGTAATGGGATTTTATTATTTTTTAAGCAGCTTTTTAGCGAGAACCGCCGCACCTAATGCCCCGACAATTTGAGGCTCTTCCGGAATGATAATATCTTTCCCGGTCTCGTTTTCAAGGGCCAGTTTCATGCCCCTGTTCTTGGCAACGCCGCCGGTAAAACAGATCACGCTGTTCTCCAGCCCAATCCTGCTCGCCATACTGATGACACGGCGGGCAATAGCCTGGTGAACACCGGCCAAAATATCGGCGTGGGAGGCGCCGTCAGCGATGAGGGAAACAACTTCCGACTCGGCGAATACGGCGCACATGCTGCTGATGGTTTTTGGATCCTTAGCGTTTAAAGAAATAGAACCAACCTCGTCAAGGTTCAGTTCAAGGCAATGGGAAACAAGTTCAATAAATCTTCCTGTTCCGGCAGCGCATTTATCATTCATCACAAAATCGAGAATTTCGCCGTCACTGCTTAACTTAATGCCTTTACTGTCCTGGCCGCCAATATCAATAATGGCCTCAACATCGGGATTCAGCCATTGGGCGCCAACGCCATGACAGGTAATTTCAGTAATGGCTTTATCGGCGAAATCGGCCTTAATTCTCCCGTAGCCCGTAGCGACTATTTTGCTTATATCGGTCCTGGGAATATTAGCCTTTTCGCAGGCCATTTCCAGAACCCGCAGGGCGGGGTTTTTTATTCCCGATCCTGTGGGCAGCACGGCGTGGCCCAGGATAGTGCTGTCTTCCAGTACCACAGCCTTGGTTGTTGCTGATCCAAGATCTACTCCAGCTACAATATTCATACGTCACTCCTGTATTGTTATTTGGTTTCTAAATATTTCAATTTTTCTTTTGTTCCAGCATTTCTATAAAAGCGTCCAGCCTTGTGCGCACGGCCCCTTTGCTGTAAATACCCTTGTCCAGGGGGTCAGCGTCAATAATAATAGAGGGGATCTTAAATTCTTTTTGCATATATTCCGATATGGCGTGGCAGCCGCTGCCAATAACCCTGCATCCCCAGGGAAGAAAATGAACAATACCGTCCACCTGCCATTCCTTTGCGAGATAAGCGATTATCTCCACGCGCCTTTCAAATGAACCAACGGTAATCATTTTGAGGTATTTTCTCGCGATGGCCGTGATTAATTCATCAAGAGAATCATCTTCATTAAACTCGACTTTATTCCAGAATGCCGTGGCGAACATCTCCGAAACAAACATTGCGTTCCTTTTTTCAATTTCCTGCAGCAATGAAACATCATGGAGGGGGAAATAATGGCCGGCGTTCAAGAGCCGTATTTGTTGTTCATCTTTTTGGGTGTTTTGTTGATTTATGGTTTCATGTTTTTCATATAAGGAGCGGTAAAAATCGGCCACTTTTAACTGGTCGCCGCACATATTGAACACGGGAAAAAAATTAAAAAAGGCCTGGGCTCCTCCGATTGGAGGCGGGAAGGCTTTTCGAGTGTCCAGGTACTTTCTAAAATTATCGATGGCAAGGTTGCTCCTGGTAAGTGACGTCATAAGCTTCTCCCGGGACAGGCTGGTCCCGGTCAGCTCTTCCAGCACTCCAATAACATACCGGAGTTCCCCGGTTAAAAATTCCAGGGCGCTCTCCCGGTCGTTACGGCTTGGTACGTTTATCAAATGAAAGGGAACATCAATCATACGCGCCGCAGCCTCAAATGATTTTCCCTGGGCGTCGCAGCTGGTAACCATGGTAGACACAACCAGATCCGGGTCAGGAAATTGGTCAAACCCAATGGCCCCTAAAGTATAATTACAAAAAGTACAGGTATCCCTGGAAAAACCCAGGCTGTCGGCTTTGTCAAGGGACCTGTTCTCAAAACCGAGAACTTCCATAAGACCGCTATAGGTTTCGGGCATAAAGGGGATCACGTCAAAAGCGTAAAATATTTCCGTTGGAGAGGGATTATTGACCCATACTAATTTTTGTTCTCCCCGCCTTTCGCGCTCACAGTTTTTGAGAAAATCCATTATTAAAGCTGCCATTTCTTTGTTTGACTTTAGTATGGAAAGTGAAGTGACCATATACGGTTCTCCTTTAATAATAAAAAAATAACAAAAGCATAACAGGCGATAGATTATAATCTTTCAAGGAACGCCTGGATCCTTGTGTTCAACTGGCCATAGTCCTGGTCCGTCAGCTCGGTCTCGATACTCAAAAAAGGAGTATCCAGCTCTTTGCATAACTTCCGCACCAGGGGAATATCGTATAAATTGGGATCGCAAAACTTTAAAGAATAATATATAACGCCATGAGCGCCGGATTGCTCAATTTTTTCCGTAATGATCTTTTCCCGCTCTTCCAGGGAAAACATACGGGGGCATGGAGAGTTTTTGCTATAGGTTTCGGCAATTGTTTCAAGAGCGCTCACGCCCGGTTGTGGATTTTTGTAATGCGCATAGGACCGCCACCCGGTGCAGAGATAATCATCAACCAGGTTCACGAAATTTGATTCAATAATGTCAATAATCTTGTAACTGTTTTTGGGTAAGAGACTTCCAATAAGTAATATATTGGGATTGTTGTTTTTTTCTTTTTCATTTTTTTCCAGAAGACTCGCCATCTCTTCCAGGGGATTGATGTATAAAGCGGGATCAGCGGTTAAGAGTTTATGGATAATTCTATAAAAAATATTCCTGTTCAGGGTGCCCCCTGCCGATTGCCCGTTCCTGAGAGCCTGGTCTATTCTTTCCAGGGCGGCCCGGACCCTGCCGAATAAGGCCATTGCTTCGGATAATTCTTCTTCCGTAATGGGACTTCCCTTGAGCTCTTCAAGGATTCCCTTCATGTCATTGAGCTGGGATAAATAATACGTATAATTATTTTCCCTCCCCGGAGTTCTGGGAATATCGAGCTGGTAAAGCATTTTAGGCCCGATCTTAAAATGATCAAGATTGTCTATCATACCCCGAATATTATCGCAGGTATGGGCCGCGATTATTCCGTCAAAAGTATTAAAATCATCTTTGTTCTTTATGAAATCTCCAATGCACCCCCTGACAAAGGGGCAGGTGTTTCTCTGCATGTAAGTGTCGCCGATTGAAACAGCAGCGGGACTGGCTGATTTAAAAATACGGAAGGGTATATATCCTGCCGCGTAAATGATTTCCTGTGGGACATAGCGGCAGAAATAGCCGATAGATCTTTTTGAGGACTCAACAGCGCCACCCTCTTTTTGTTCACCGATAATAGTATCAATAAGAGTTTTAAGTTCAATATTGTTCACTGGTTTTTTCCTGGTATAAAGAATTAGCCTAAAAAATTTTTTTTTAATTTTACTCTAGTCGGGGCAATCAATAAAAGGATTCTACTCAGATTCGACCATATGAGGTCAAGAAAAAAATAGAATATTATAATTTTTTCTTGACTTTATTGTTCCCGGTTATTAACAATTTTATTGTATTATATAGCGCTTTCATATATAATACAATAAAAAATTTTATAAAAATATAAATGTATGCATTTAGCTCCCGGGTACCTGGAAAATTGAAATGGTTAAAACTCCAAAACTTCTAAAACAGCAGGAACAGGCCTTACTGCAGAAATATAATTTTTTACGCGAAATCAAATATGAAAAATTGACTTCCGTATACCCCTCTCATAAATTAAATGAGCTGGCAGACTTTATTGATCTGTGCTGGCGCGCGGGCTATAAAGATCAATTCCGGTTTGATTATACCCCGGACTATTTGAAGTGGCTTTTTGTCCCTGGTGAGCCGGGATTGGATCATAGCCGGGTGGCGCTCTCCGGTGATACCATAGCGGCTGTATTTTTCTCTGTCCCGAGAACAGTCTTTTTCCAGGGCCGTTCTTTTAAGACTGTTCTCTTAACGGGGTTAAGCGTACACCCTGAATTCCAGGCAAAGGGGGTGAGCCAGCATATCTCTCTTAACATTCAGGAACAGGCTATGGAAACAAGCGGAGGACTGTTCTGCTGGTTCCATAGTTCTCCGGAAAATATTTCCCCGAGCCAGCGTATACACACTGAATGTGAAAAAGAATTTTTTGACTTGTGGGGCAGGTATCACCTCAAAGTTCTTGAATGTAATAACGGGCAGGAAGAAATAGACAGGAACAATATTGATAAGGGCCATACTCTCCCTCCGGAATTTGAGGTAATAGGCGAAAATAATTATAACGAGGTAAGCCTTTTTCTTAACGAAGAGGCCAAAAAGGGAACAGGGGGACGGATGTTTAGCCCTGAAGAGTTCAAACAATATGCCTGTTATAAAGGAGAATACAGTAATTTTTCGAGTTACGGAATACTTTTCAGGAAAGAGAAAGAGATTGCCGGTGTGATTGTGGGCTACACTATCGATATACTTGGAGAAGATAGAAATACTATATTCTTCCTTGATTATCTTTATTTTAATAATGAAATAGAAGCCGACTCTCCCGGTTCCTTTACTTCTTTTGTAAACGATAGTGCCGGTATCATAAAAAAAAGATTTACCGTAACGGGAATATTGACCATTGATCAGCGTCCCGGAAAAAAAGAGGGCTTTACGCCCACCGGTGGTATTATCACCTGCAACAGTGTTCCTTTTTGCGATGAATTTATAAAAAAAGAGAGGCTGAAAAGAAAAAGCCCGGTATTAGACTATAAATAGATCTTTGCAATGGTTTCTTCGAAGCTTTCCATTTGCCGTTTTAGGGATATCTCCCGGAGAAGCAGGTATAACCTTATGGGGAAGAATGCCAAAATGGTCCAATACTTCCTGCCTGATCTTTTTTTGTATTGTTTTTAATCTATCCTGGTCATTTGTTTTTGATTCAAACACAAGGGCCAGGTTTTCCGATCCTGTTCCGGGATCTATATAACTAAAGGCCGCGGCTTCCCGGTCCACACCTTCAACCTGTTTTACCACGTGCTCAATATCGGCGGGGTAATAATTACTGCCCCTGATAATTATCAATTCCTTCATGCGGCCCGTGATATAAAGCTCTTCGTTATGGATGAAGCCCAGGTCTCCGGTTTTGAGCCATCCCTGGTGGAAGGTATCCCCGGTATTATTTTTATTCTGATTATAATAGCCTTTCATAACGGCACTTCCCTTAATATAGATCTCTCCAATAGTGCTCTCTTTTTTGGGCTCATTATTGGAATCACAGATCTTAACATCCATATCGTGGAGCGCTTTACCAACAGAGACTATTTCCATGGCGTACTCATCATCTTCACGGGCCAGAACTACCCGGTCACCGTTATGAAGGGAATCCCTGTTCAGGCGCAAGACCTTTGGGGGCTCCCAAAGAGCGGCAAAGGTGACAGCCAGTGTCGCTTCGGCCAGTCCGTAACAGGGAAACATGGCAGACTCGGCATAACCGGCTTTTGCGAATCGTTCATGGAATTTTTTAAGGACCTGTGGATTAATGGGTTCCGATCCGTTAAAAGCGGTTCGCAAGGAGCTTAAGTCAATTCCTTCCAGGTCTTTATCCTTTATTTTTTTGAGGCAGTAATTATAAGAAAAATTATTTCCCAGGCAAATGCTTGCCTTATATTCGGTAATATACCGGAACCATCGTATTGGCTGGTATATAAAAGCTTCAGGCGGGAAAAAAATTATTGGAAAATTATGGTAGAGAGGAGTTAGCATTCCCCCAATTAATCCCATGTCATGATATAAAGGAAGCCATGAAATGCAGATATCATCATGCTCTGATTCCAATCCCGCGCCAATACTTTCCAGGTTTGATTTAATATTTTCATGGCTTATGGGCACACCTTTGGGAGTGCCCGTGCTGCCTGAAGTATACTGGATAAAACAAATATCGTCAGGAGAGGGGGGAACGTAAGAGATTGTTCTCTCACGGTTAAAATCAAAATCGGAAATATCGAGAAAAGCGCATTCTCCTTCATATTCAGGGAACTCTTTTTCAAACGAAGGGAAATCGGCGTGCCGTGATATAAAAAAACGGGCCCCGCAGTCTTCGATCATATGGCTTAAACGGTCAACATAGTGTTTCAGGTCCCTGAATCCCAGGGGCGGCGCCGCCTGAACAACAATACCGCCGGCCAGGAGTATACCAAAAAAACAAAAAATAAATTCCGGGCACGTTGGTAGAACGACTACCACTCGATCTCCTTGTTCCAGGCCCTTTTCTTTAAGCGCATAAGCCAGGGCTGTTGATCTTTTGATTATATCCGAATAAGTATAGACAAACTCCTCATCATCGTTTGTTCGAAAATAAGCGCATACCCGGTCCGGCAATTCCCGTGAGTAATGAAGCATGGCATCACTAATGGAAGGGAAATCTTTTTGATATTTTTTAATATCAAGATTCCCGTGATTGTTAATATTTCTCATATTCATAGAAGACCCTCCCTTCTTTTCCGAATATATTTTAATAATTTATAATAGAGCTGAAATTTCTTCCTGTATACGTTTTACCTCTTCCTGGCGCAGTTTTCTTGGATAGGAATAAAACCGTTCTCCCGGATTCGTTTCATAATAGATCCGGTTGCACCCGGGACAACCGGCGTTCTGAAAAGGAATACCGCTGGTAACTATTTCACCTAAGGTATCCTTATTGATGCCGTAATCCATGAGAGCTCCATTTGGATCAAATCGCATATTGGCCACCGTGGTCTTTCCATTTTGAATTAAATAACTTCCCAGTTGAACCATATGGTATTCCCCGTAAGAAACCCGTTCCCGGTCTTCAAAGAGGGTTCCCGGCAGGGGACAGAATGAGAAAAGACTCACCCACACCCCTTTCTCTTTCAAATCCTGGATAAGTGAAAGCACCTCTTTGTGGCTTTCTCCAAATCCTATTTGCAAATGAGAGCCCACGTTATTACGGCCAAATACCTCAACCGCGTCCACCAGGGCTGTGGTAACTCTTTCCCACCGGTAGGGGCCCTTTACTCCCTTCCCGCGAATATCCGAAAATAACTCCGGTGCTGCAGCCTCATAATTGATGGTGATCATATCCAGGCCCTCCTCTTTCAGGGTCTGTAATGAATCTTTTGATAGGGGAATAGAACAGGCTGTTATAGGAATATTAAAAACAGACCGTATTGACTGTATTAAGAGGAGAAGGTCATTGAATGTTTCTTTATGGAAAAGGGTCTGTATGCAAATCCTTTTTATTCCTTTTTCTTCAAGACGGCTCTCTTTTAAATAACCGGTAAAGGCGTTTATGGGAAGCCTGGTTAACTGGTTATCCACCAGGTGTGATTTTTTGTTTTTACTGACGCTCTCTTTTGCCTGAACGCAAAAGCTGCAATTTGCCTGGCATCCTTCGGTGAAATGCTGTAAAAGGTAAAGGCAGCTTAACTCGATATTGCCCAGGTCTTCATTTTGGATTTCATCGCTACCGGCGTCCGGCTGTGCCGCCGCCATTGATTGTACCGCCTCTATCATCTCCACGGGAAAGAGCCCAATCTGGCGGGCCATGCCGGAAAAAACTTTGACATAATGCTTTTTGTTGATTTTTTGATTATTTTGTTGATCCATTGGTGTCCCTCTCATGAATATTATAAAACGTTGCCATGCTCCCGGATATACGCGTATATATCTTCTATCGTTCGCAATTCTTTTAGATTCTCTTTATCGGTCTTGATGTTGAATTCTATTCCAAGGGCCAGTACTATCTCCAGGATTTCCATAGACTCTGCCATAAGGTCTCCCACCAGTTCTTTCTCCGGGGTGATATCTTCATATGAAATTTTATCCTGAAGAGCCTCAATTATTATATCATTAACCCTCTTTTGTACATCATCCATAATCATGTCTCCATATTAATTATTGATTTATTATTAATTTATTACTCTTTACCCAAAAAAAATTGGGTATTGAGAGGTATTCTATTGAATCGGAGCTTATAAAGTAATATCAATTTGGGGATAATAAAGATCATGCTTCTCAAGCACGTTGTTTGATACTCTCCCAAAAGCATCAAGACCGTCTGTGGCTTCTCCCATGATCTTAAAATCATCTTCAAATAGACTTAGTTTTTCTTGAATGGTTTTTTCATATTTTTTATATTCTTCATCGCTGTTATTTGCCCCATTGTCCAGGGCCAGTTTTCCCGCGGCCTCCCCGGCCCATATTCCCGTGTTAATAAAAGGATAGAGACTGTAGATATAAAGGGGACTTGCCAGGTTCAGGGACTCTCCCGCGATCAAAAGACCCGGGTAATGGACCGGCAGCCGTATGCCGAATTCCGTGGAAACCCTGGTGTGATATTCAAGATTGTCAAGATTGGAATCAATTAATATTTTATTTGCTATGCCATTAGTTTTTAAAAAGCGATCAACTTCCTCTATGGCCTCTTCGGCTGAGACTTCAGGAAGGGAGGCGTCACATACCAGGCGGTCTTCAAAGGGAAAGATCACGAAAAAATTATAGGAGTTTTTTGAATAGCATTCAAGACTTCGGGACTGGAACCGGTTTCTGATATGTTCCGGTAAGGCGCCAATTTCGGTAGTTACTCGTACAATCTGCTTAAACCGGTTAAAAGGAGCGGGCCAAATTTCGGTAGACCCGATTTGCAGTTCCCCCGGCGCGGCGGCGCTGCCGGCAAGGACAGTCATTTTGGAAAAAAACTTTTCGCCTCCCGAGAGTTCCACCCCGGTGTATGTTCCCTCCTCTTGCAGCAGGCGGGAAACCTTTGATCCTTTTTGTATGGTAATGAGCTCCCTGTTTTGAACAGCCTCAAGGAGGCTTGATTGTAAAGTGCCGGGCCTCAGGAAGAGGGTTAGAAATTCTTCGGGATAATCAAACTTGAGATTGATCTTGTCTTCCACAACATTAACAAATCCCTTGCAGGTAAAATATTCTTTTGTATTTTCATCTCCGGAATCAAGTTTAAGCTTTTCCAGGTCACGATGGTGGACAAAATCAACAAAGGGACTCTCCCCCTGGCCCGTTTCCTGGTCAACAAGAAGAACCCGCGCCCCGGTATCTGCGGCCTTTATGGCGGCACAATACCCGGCAATACTTCCCCCAATCACTATAACGTCATACTGTTCATTCATTTATAACCACCTTTCAAGGTCTTCCAGTTTAATGGCCGGTCCATGACCGGGGTATATCATTATATTTTTATTTGTAAGAGAAAGAATTTTTTGAGCTACGGTTTCTTCTGTTGCTTTATTTATTATTTCAATTGATATATTCAAACCCTCATCTCTTTCATATGTAAACAGATCCCCGGTGAACAGGGTCTTATTAGTAATAATAGAAATACTTCCGTCGGTATGGCCCGGTGTTTCCATGACAGTAAAAGAATGCCGGCCTATTGAAAAGGTATCACCCTCAGAGATAAACTGTTCAGGTTCCGGGCATTCCGGGATCAGTTTCATTGTTGTGATGCCCTTAAAAAGTTTTTGCTCTTTTTCCGAAGTTAAAAAAGAACAGTTGTACCTTTTACAGGTCTCCGCGATGCCTCCGCAGTGATCATGATGGGCGTGTGTATTTATTACATAAACAATATTGATCCCATTATCTTCAATATATTCAAATAATTGTTCGCATTCACTTCCCGGATCAATAACCAGGGCGCTCCCTGTTTCTTCACATTGTACAATATATGTGTTAGTTTTATAGGTTCCGCTTGTGAGAAATCTTTTTATCATCATAGTTATTTAAATTTTATATATATGCTGTTTGGTTAATGTTGCCTGGTTAATAAAAAATCAATATATCTATTTAAATATATAGCCATATGTTGAAAATGTCAATATAAAGTCAATGTTTTTTAAAAAAAATGAAAATTAAATGTAGTTGACCAATAAGTGATATGTATATTCCATACATTGTGGCGGGGCTCGAATTTTAGGGATGGTTGTTTTTATGGATAAAAATGATAACACAATAAACGAAAAATATGGCAGCGAAGAAACTCTTGATCCCCATGACTGGGGGGAATTGCGTGAGCTGGGGCATTCCATGGTGGATGATATGATGGACTACCTGGCAAATATCAGGAATGAGCCGGTATGGAAATCTCCGCCCGAGAACCTGGAAGATACTTTTAAAGAGCCTTTGCCCCTGGAGCCCCAGGGAAGCGGGCAAACCTACGGGGATTTTCGTAAAAATATCCTGGAGCCCAATGCCCCCTTAAATCTCCATCCCCGTTTTTGGGCCTGGGTAATGGGCAGCGGATCCCCTTTTGCCATGCTCTCTGAAATGCTTGCCGCCGGTATGAATCCCAATGTTGATGGCGATACACAAATAGCCTGCCATGTTGAAAAACAGGTAATAGGCTGGCTTAAAGAAGCCCTTAACTTTCCACAGGAGGCCAGTGGTTTGCTTCTGAGCGGCTGCTCCATGGCAAACCTTATTGGATTAACAATTGCCCGTAACACAATGGCCGGTTTTGATATGCGCCGCAAGGGAATTCTTGAGTCGCCTCAAAGAATGACCCTTTACGCCTCTACGGAAGCCCATAGTTCCATTGAAAAAGGTGTTGAACTTCTGGGGCTGGGAAAAGAGTCATTGCGTTTAATTCCCGTTACCAATGAATTCCGGATTCATATCCCGTCCCTGGAACGCGCCATTTTGGAAGATAAAGCTGCCGGGTTTAAACCTTTTTGTATTATCGGGAACGCCGGAACTGTCAATACCGGGGCAGTTGATCCCCTGGTTCAACTGGCTGAAATATGCAAGCGGGAACAATTATGGTTTCATGTTGACGGAGCTTTTGGCGCCTGTGCTCTTCTTTCTCCGGAATATCGTTCCCTGGTACGGGGGATTGAACTGGCCGATTCTCTTGCTTTTGACCTCCATAAATGGATGCATATGCCATATGAGGCCGGTTGCATCCTTGTCAAAAACGAAGAACACCACCGTGACTCCTTTTCATATTCAACTGATTACCTCTCTCATAAAGATCCCTGGTTCAGTGACTATGGGCTCCAGCTTTCCCGGGGCTTCAAGGCCCTGAAAGTATGGATGTGCTTTAAAGCCTATGGCATAAAAAAATACGGAAGATTGATCGAGCAGAATATTGAACAGGCCCGCTACCTTGCCCAGCTTGTGGACGCTTCTCCCGGCCTGGAATTATTGGCGCCCCTGTCACTGAATATTGTGTGCTTTCGATTCACGGACCATCGCCTGGAGGATTCCATGCTGAATGAACTGAATAAACTGCTCCTGATGCGGCTCCAGGGAAAGGGGATCGCCTTTCCCTCTGATACAATGATCGGTAACAAATACGCCCTCCGCGCCGCAATAACAAATCACAGAAGCAGGAAGGAAGATTTTGACCTGTTGGTTGAGGAAGTGCGCAGTACGGGCAACAGGTTATTGGAGAGCAGGGTTATAAGAAAATTTTTAAAGTGAGCCTTTACAGGTGAAAGCCTTTTTTATTGTTTGCGGATATTGTCAGCTTTAAATTCATAAACCACACAATTTCCTAAAAAAAATAAAAAAAAGTAAAACCTTTTTGTGATGCAAATCGTATATTATTAACAGGAAGGATCCTGAGTTTGATGATCTTTACCAGGAAATTATGATGAAGCTGTATGAAAAAATCAACACCTATAAACCGGAATATTCTCTTGATACCTGGATTTACCGGGTAACAAGAAATCTCTGTATAGATCATTTAAAAAAGAAGAAACATGAATTTTCAGAGTTACCTGAAGATTTGCGCTCTGTATCTAATGATGATCCTGAACAATATGTTCTTACTATGGAACCCCCAAATACAGGGATTCCCGCAAGGGCAAGCAATTCGTATTCAAAAAGAATGAGTTTTGCGTTAGGGTTTGCATGCAATTTTTTTTTACTGCTGGGTTTAGGTACTTTTATTGTAAGCGGTGTGTATTATAATTCACCCCTTGCAGGATCAATAGAACAAAATATCATTAATATTAATGTTCATGAGAAAATTGAGAATAATTATACATGGTTTGTTGAAACCATATATAATTCAAAAACTTTTAAAGGAGGAAAATAATGAGAAAGACGTATGGTATTTATGCACTGGTCTGTATTGTAATCTTTGGATTGGGAATATATCTTGCAGGAGGAGAGTTCTCTTTTTTCATGGACCTTCCAAGCTTAATGATTGTGATGGTCCCTACAATCGCAATGCTTTTGGCCGGTTCCAGGCCTATTGAGATTGTTACTGCTTTTAAGCTTGCCATGGAAAAGAGCAGCGGCAGCAAAAAGGAGTATGAAAGATCATTATTGATATTTAATAGTATGTTTGCATACTTGGTGTTATCCACTGTTGCTGCTGTATTATTGGGACTGACTCTCATGCTTTCATACCCGCTGGAACCAAACAGGTTTGGGTTTGGGCTGGCAGTATGCTTACTGGCAGTTCTTTATGCTGTAATTATAATGATGATTATTGTTGCTCCCTTCAGGATGTCTCTAAAGAAGAAATTATTGGATGAAGAAGGCGTTTGATTTTGGGCGCGCCCTTCGGGCCGGGCTCCTCCGGGCTCCGCGTACGCTCCGGTCCTCCGGGAGACCTCCGGACTAAACCCTGCGCATCCCTCGCGCAAGACTCCGGCATCCACTCTACTCCCGGAATGCTCTGTTTTCTTCTATATAATACATTTTTTATAGCACAAAAGGCTCTGTAAAAGAGTGAAGGGCAAGGGTTGATTACAAATATGTATTGGAGACCGAGAAGCGGTTCCTTCAAATTAAAGAAGCTTTAAAGGAAAAAATTCGAGCGTTGAAACATACCCTGGCGGCATTATTTTTTTATTTTTTTCGTGTAATGTTATAACATAGGTCGAAAAACCGCTGTAAATTACCTTTATTTAAACTATCTAAAATACTCGGAGGTAGTTTAAATGCTTACTATTACAAAAAAAATAATCAGACTCGTGGCGGGAATTATAGTTTCTCTTCCTTTTATGGTTTCAACATGGTTCCTTTCACTATTTATAGGACAACAACGCGCCACAAAGATCATTGGTCCTTTTTTGAAAAAGACCGCGAAATTTCTCGTAGGAATCACCATCCCTAAAATTGACAGGCCTGAAGAATTTGACCTTTTCAGGGAAAAATTAAAAAAAAATCTGGCTTTTTGGAATGCTCTCTATGATGTTTCATATATACAGGATAACAGTGATATGCTTAAAATAAATATTCATAACTGTCCTTTCTGTGAGATGTTTGGGGCCTGTGGACTTAAGGAACTTGGAAAATATACCTGTCAGGGTGACCTGGCAGTTGCGGAGGATAATAGTAACTTGTGGGACTTCACTCGTTCTACTGAAATTGGTTATGGCGGCCGGTGTTGCGATAATACATATAGTAAAAAGAAATAGTAAACGGTATCTTTTTAATTTGTTCTAACTACACTTTTAGTTAAGCGCGGGGATATTGGGCGCGCCCTACGGGCCGGGCTTCTCCGGTCCTCCGGGAGACCTGCGGACTAAACCCTGCGCATCCCTTGCGCAAGACTCCGGCATCCACTCTACTCCCGGAATGCAGTGTTTTCTTCTATATAATACATCTTTTATACTATAAAGGGCTCTACAAAGGAGTGGTGCGAGAATTGATTAAAAAACCCGGGATAGATCCCGGGCGTTACCGCAGGGCTCATCTCACTTTTGAAAACAGGGTGCGCAAGGCCCGCATTTCAAATCCGTATAGACTCAACTTAAATTGCCCCTGTTCCGTTGGAACATGGGAGCTGTAAAACTCTTCACCGTTTTCCGGGTCCAGGGGTAGGTTTAAGATTATCTCCTTGAGTAAAACAACCAGGCTTTCCCGTTCCCCTTCGTCCAGGTTCACGGTTATTGTTTCCGGCATTGCCGGTGCAGGGAGTGTGAGCACTTGTGGTTCTTTTTTGTTTTCTTCCGTTATTTCTTTGTTGGTTACCATTAATCTCCTCCTGTTGGCGTAGTGCCTTATGTGATGCAATGTACTAAATACTTGGTACATTGGCAAGTGTTTTTTTTAGGTACGGTGAAAAGCACTAAAAAAAAAGTACATGGAGGCCGATTTTATTATCATACTATTGTCTATGGAAATCGTCCGGGGTAAGAGAAATGAAAAAAATTGATTACAAATATGTATTGGAGACCGAGAAGCGGTTCCTTCAAATTAAAGAAGCTTTAAAGGAAAAAATTCGAGAGTTGAAACATACCCCGGCGGCTAAGAAAGTAGTTGATTCGGGCGGGAAGGCGACCAGGCAACACATGAATGATTTTGAAAAGGGAAATGTTGAGCGATCCTATGAGTGGGTTATTGGGGTTGCAAAAGCGTTGTTTGAAAATGAAAAGAAGTAGGGTACATTTAAAAATTCATTCTACTTCAAATACCCGGTATCCCCGGTTGCCGAAACAGTAAATGAGATATTTTGATACCCTTGCCTCCGGGTACTCTTGTTTTAATCCCCGGCAGTAACCATCCAGTTGTTCTTTATCGGCAGGAATAAGCTGAAAATTTTTGATATCTAACTTCTGTTTTTTAACCTCGTTGTTAGAGTAATATTTAAACTCAATAATATAGCGGAACCCGGCAAAATCGGTATTATATTTACCCACAAACTCCAGGTCGCTTTTACCCTGAGGGTAGGACCGCTCCAGGTTCCAGGTATAGGTACGGGAGAGATAGCGGCCGCATAATTCATAAAAGGTAGAACGGTAGAAATTTTCATTCACCTTTTGAAAGATGGCTTCCGGAAATTGACAAATATACAAACGCCAATAGTCACTAAAGAGTTTTGCCATATCCGGTTTTACCGCAAAACTCCGCATCATTTCAGCATATTTTGTGGAAACATCTATGGAGTTAAGTTCATTGAAATATTCTATAAAAATTCTTTTCATATTGGTGTTGGGGAGCTGCAGGTAAAAATCATCTTTCATCGTGAGCATACCCAGGTAGTAAAAAGATATAGGGTAATAACTTTCAGTGAAAAATTGGGACATGCTGAATTTTTCCTTCAGAAAAAAACGGTCATAGGGAAGAGCGTTTTCTATAATAATTTTATCCACTAACTCTTTACTCTTTGCCGCGTTAGACGCGGTCAAACGTTTGACCCAATTGATATCCACTTTTAAATTTTCATCCGTTAAAAATTCCGGTATTTCCCCCTGGCTGCATAATTGCCGTAAAAAATACATCAATATGGTGGAGTTATACAGCTCTTCCTGTTGTTTTTTAATAAAACTGTACCCATTATAATTATTTTTTATGACTGTTTTTACTTCCGGTAAATTAGTGGTATCCAGTTCATAATCCCGGTAAATATTGTCCAGTAATGTATCCACCTCTTTTTGAGTATATCCCAGCATATTCGTAAATACCGGGTCCAGGGTAATAAAACTGGCAATGTTAAAACCGGATGAAAGATCGTCCATGGTGATAGGAAGTACACCGGTGATAAAAATATTAAAAATAGAATCATTTTGTCTGCCCCATTTTAATGCTTTAAAAAAAGTCTTTAAAAAGCTTTCATCCGTTGTTAATGATTTATAGAGATGGTCATTATGAGAAATGATTAATTGATTGGAAAAATTATCATACTCATCAATGGTAACAAAAATTTGAGGCAGCTGTTTTGTCCTAATTTCCTGTAAGACCAGGTCCAGGTTATAGGCAATATCCTCATGCAAGTTTATTTTAAATTCATTTCCAAAATATGATTGATTAACGCGAACTAATGAGTTGAGAGCGTTATTGCAATGATTATTAAAACTGTGTTCAATTGCCGGTAAATCATTCGTTACTTTTATAACTGAAAAATCCAGGCGCAGCATCATAAATGAATTTTTTAACGGAGTGGGATTTTTACCAATATAGGTATCACCAAACAGGTCATCGAATTGTTTCTTTTTGTTTAAATCATAATAATAGTTTAGAATGGAACATAAAAGGGATTTGCCAAATCTCCGGGGCCGTAAAAAAACCGGGTTTTCATATTCTTCTAAAAGTGGGATATAATTGGTTTTATCTATAAAATAGCAGTTTTTTGTTTTTAATGCTTCAAAACTGGAAACACCATAAGGAATCCTTTTTTTTGTCATCTATGACAACTCCTCTAATTGTACCAAATGATCTAACATGGGAACAATAATTTCAGTTTTCCCGGAAAAAAGCAATAATAAAGTTGAAAAAAATCGAAGATTTATCAGAAGGCGGATAATTAAAAAAAAACCGAACTTTTCCGCTGATTTGTTCGGTTTTCCTCTATATAATACTATTTAATGAGATTATGGTCCGGTATAATAAAGCGCTCCCAGATCATACCGGGCATCTGACCGGACGCTGCCGTCGAAATCCTCAAAAACCGGAACTTCCGAACCCGCTCCTATGGCCGGTGATCCTGACTGAATGTTAAAATCTCTTAATAGCGGTGTTGGATTATGGGGATCAACAAAGCCCGGGGTATTTGTTAAAAGGTTGTTGCTTTCCGCCAGGTCCGCGCTTGAATTTGATATTATTTTATTTTTATCGATTTCCGGAAACCGGGCAAGATTATTCATGACAACTGTGCCTGTTGCGGTACTTCCAATTTGTATCGCAACCTGTTGATCCGTAACCCCTGGTTCGTCCTGACGATAAATTGTATTATTATATATTCTATTGCCCTGTGGTTGTTTCCCCCCTCGCTCTTCTACTATTATACCGGTAAAGTGATTAGCGCCGCCTGTGCCGTTAATAATATTATTTCGAATCGTTGTATACCGTGCCCACAGATAAAGTCCCAATCGTACCGGTTCTGTATTTTGTGATCCGTAATCGGCAAGAATGCGATTCCCTTGGAATATGACATTGGAAATACGACTGTCCTCTGATCCTTCGGAACCAATAGTTACGGGCCAAAATCCTGAACTGCCAAGAACATTATTTGATATTACAACAAACTCTGTTCCTTTTTCCAGGTAACCTGTGCCATTTTCGGGTATGCCAAGCTCACCACTGCCCACGAGTCTAAAAGCTTGCCCCCCATAGGTGTTAAGGCTCGACCCTGACATAATATTATGACAAATAATTCCATGATAAGCCTGCCCAACTGATACGACATAGGAAGTCATGGAGTTCTGAAAAATAGATCCTAACAGCGCGATTCTCTCCGCACAACCATAGAATAGACCTCCCTCTGAGTTTTTCAGGTTACAATCACTTACTACCATTTGATCTATGGCTAATAGATCGCCCTCGTTGTAGTGCCACCACCCAAGTGCTGTTTTAAAACCCTCTATTTTTAAGCGCTGGAACAGAAAACGCTGCATATTGCTGGCACCACTAACAACAGTACCGGTTCTTGTACTATCAACAAAATGTAAATCAACAATCCGCCAGTTTTGCTTATTGTTAATGTCGCAAAATCTACTCCCTCCTGTTACTGTTATGAGAGGAGCATTATCATAATTGCCTAAGGCGTCCGGATTAGTTCCCGTACCATAAGCGCCCATTGTTACGGGCCCTGCATTATGGGGCCAGGACAAATCACTTGACACGGTCCATGAAGAACCTCTCTTGAAAAGAATTCTACTTCCTGCGGCTGCATATGAAGTGATAGAGGAGAGGTCATTAGTACGAATAGTCCGTGCCCCGCCGGGAGCACCGGTAAAATCGCTATCACATGCAGTGTTAACACAGATGGTATTGGTTCCGCTATAGACTGTATTGGGATCTTCTACTTCTATAGTAAAAGATCCAACACCAACCGTCGTTGTTCCATCTCTCACTGTGAGGCTTCCGGTATATGTGCCGGGGCTTTCAAATATATGAGCAGCTACGGCTCCTTTCGCAGTGTTTTTTGATTTGCCCGTAGTTCCCCAGTTACCGCTGCCGGGATCTCCAAAATCCCAGGTATAATCAAGATTATGAAAATCACCTGATGCCAGTTCCGTATTAAAATGGACACTTAACGGAGCTACTCCCAACGTTCGGCTAACTTCACAGGGAATCTGAACCGTCTCAGGATCAACTGGTTTGCCGATATCCTTCGGATCAAAAAGAATATTCATTCCCTGTCCGCAGCCCGCTGGTGATAGGGATAGCATCAAAATTACAAAACTCAAAAGCCTCATAAAATTTTTTTTTGGAATAATTCCATTTTTAGTTTTGTACATAGAACCTGACCTCGTTGTGTGTGCTGATTAATGCTAAGGGACTTTTTATACTAATATATTATGCAAGTTTTATGCCATTTTAAAAAAAATGTTATTAAATTGGGGGATTTTTCTTCAGAAGTTGCGTTGTAAATAAAATTTAAATGATGTTTAATAAATTTATCATAATAGCTGTCAGTTTTTGATAGTTGCTGTCAGAAATTGACAGTTTTAAACAGTGTTTTCTTCTATATAATAGATCTTTTATACTATAAAAGCCCGGGATAGATCCCGGGCATTACCGGCAGGGGCTCACCTCACTTTTGAAAACAGGGTGCGCAAGGCCCGCATTTCAAACCCGTATAGACAGAGCTTAAATTGCCCCTGTTCCCCTTCGTCCAGGTTTACGGTTATTGTTTCCGGTATTGCCGGATTGCGGGGAGAAAGATCCTTGACAAAATATGTGATTCATCTATCATATAAGAATACAGCTGAAACGCTAAAAAAGTGTAAAATTTGATTTATGGTAAAATTATGAAAACAGCAAATATTAAATTTGACGATAAAACTTTTAAATTCCTCGAAAAGGAAAGTGAGATAATGCAGAAATCTATTTCTGAAATTGTAAATGATAGTATCAAAGAATCAATGACATTACATAAAAATAAAATATTAGCAGGCCTTGATAATATTTTTGGTATATCACAAGATAACAATTTCAATGTTAATAATTATATTGATGAAATGAGACAGGATAGAAAACTATGATTATGTTAGATTCTGACATAATCATCTGGCTTCTTAGAGGAAAAGAAGAATATAAAACTAAATTAAAAGAACTGGTAGAAGAAACAAATGGAATGATTTTCATAACTCCAATTCAAATTGCAGAAATTCATGCAGGATTAAGAGAGAATGAAATTGAAAAAACGATAACCTTTTTAGAATCATTAATAAATATTTCAATTGATGAAGAAATTGGAAAATTATCCGGAAACTATATGTCACAGTATCGTGCATCCCATAATGTAACTTTAGCAGATTCCATTATCGCCGCAGCAACAACGCTTAATGATCTTAAAATTTGGACTTTAAACAAAAAACACTACCCAATGTTTTCTGACGACAATTTTATTGTATAAAAACGCATTAAAATTTCAAACATCCGATCCCAATCCTTCCAGCCCGGGATAGATCCCGGGCATTACCGGCAGGGGCTCACCTCACTTTTGAAAACAGGGTGCGCAGGGCCCGCATTTCAAACCCGTATAGACTCAACTTAAATAGCCCCTGTTCCGTTGGCACATGAGAGGAGTAGAACTCTTCACCGTTTTCCGGGTCCAGGGGCAGGTTTAGGATTATCTCCTTGAGTAAAACAACCAGGCTTTCCCGTTCCCCTTCGTCCAGGTTTACGGTTATTGTTTCCGGTATTGCCGGCGCGGGGAGTGTGAGTACTTGTGGTTCTTTTTTGTCTTGTGGCATAGCTGCTCTCCTTAATAATTATTTTTTATGATTGACAATTTTTAAGAAGAGCTGGTTTAATTCAGTGTGATCTGAGGGCTCTTCGAAAGAATTGTCCGGAAAAGCCTCATCCCTTGCAGGGGGTGGGGCTTTTCTTTTTTATTATTGAGACTCATTGTGTCTCAATGTGACACAATGAGTCTCAATATGTCAAGTAAAAAGACATAAAGATAAAAAATAATAGGGAAGATTTTAACAAAAATGTGTTTTCCGGTTGACTCTCAACACTCATTATAACACTCATTGTAACACACTGTATTACGGTAGACAAGGAAACATCGCATGAAAAAATCTTATAATAATAGAATTGATGAGGAATGGATTAAGAAAATCGATGATTATGTTGATGACTTAAAAAAAGAGACCGGCATTAAATCGATTAGTAGAGCCGATGCCCTGGAAAAGATTTTTGAAGATTTTTTTAGTCGGAGAGAGAAGGGAGAGGAGGAATAAACCCAAAATTAATAGAGAAGAGTTAATCACCCTTCAACAGCAGGAGCTGGAAAAACTCAAAAAAAAAGAAATCCTGTCTTGGAAAGATGTTTGTGTAATAGAATAGAAAGGAGATTCACCTATGGTTATGGAAAACAAATTAGGCATTACCGATTCTGTGGAACTCGCAAGAGCCGAGGAAAAAATCAGCAAATCAAAAGCGGTCAAGCTGTTTGAAAGCGGTATTCCGGATACGCTGAAAGCAGGCAGCTTTCAGGCACTGGCTGAAATTCATAAATATCTTTCCGATGAAATCTACGACTTTGCAGGCAAAATCCGTGATATAAATATTGCAAAAGGCAACTTCAGGTTTGCACCTGTTATGTATCTGGAGGCTGCTTTAAATAACATAGAAACGATGCCACAGTCAACCTTCGATGAAATCATTGAAAAATATGTGGAAATGAACATTGCCCATCCATTTAGAGAGGGCAACGGACGAAGCACACGGATATGGCTTGATTTGATATTGAAAAAGGAACTACAGCAGGTTATTGACTGGAGCTCTGTTGATAAGAATGATTATCTTCTTGCCATGGAACGCAGCCCGGTTAAAGACATTGAAATAAAATTTTTACTAAAACAGGCCTTAACAGACAGAATCAATGACAGTGCAGTCTATATGAAAGGTATTGACGCAAGCTATCATTACGAAGGCTATGCCGTTTATAAAACCGAAAATCTTGGAGGGGAAGAATTGTGACAAAAACCTGTTTCAAACAATCTACAGGTTATACAAATTAAAAATTTACTTATCAGTTAAATAAAAGACTAAACCAAATATTTCACCATCAGTTATTTCAATATCAGGGGCGCTGGAATCGTATAAAGTACCATGAAATGTTCCATGCATAAATCCATTGGGGCCTTCCCATCTATCAATTTCAAAATTAAATGGATAACTTGATGAATCTTCAGAACTCCAGTAATTAGTTCCATCAGAATAATCAAAATCAAAGTCGGTAGAATATTGACTATATGTTGCTCCAAAAGAGGATACAATAAAAGGGATATCTATAGAGATTGAACCTTTTTCGCATTCTGCACTTTCGCCATATGAACTCCATAATGATATCCACAAATTGCCGGTACTGTAGTGAGAAAAAGCAAAAGAATCAGTTGAACATTTTATTGATTCACCATTCGCTTTGAATTTAATGTAGCTTTCAACTGTATCATCAGTTAATTCGTCTTTACAACTAAGCAGCCCAAAAATTATTATTGTGATTAAAGGAATGATAATGATATGTTTCATTTGAAGATCCCCCAAGTAGGAATTAGATCTCACTTCAGCAAAACATTGTCAAGCTTTTTTTAGTACACTCAAGTCAAAAATTGATTGTATTTATGGTGCTTTTGGTGAGACGCAAATTCCTGAAAAAGGTCAGGTTATTTGTGAGTATATCCTGATCTTTTTGGGTACATTCCGGTCTACTTCTTCATGGGATATGGGATAATTTCCGTTTAATTCATGCCCATTGGCTCTAAAACTTTCAAATTCATGGATGTGTAATCCACCTCTTTTACCCTGTGACAAAACAAATGTTTTTATTTTAATTTTTTTGTCTAAAAGAGCAAACGCGTTAGCCATAACACCATGAGTATATCGATAACCACTACCTAAAGAATTTCCTCGATAAATAACAATTTTATTTGAGTCTTTTTCTTCTATAAAAAATAGCTGCTCCCATGTTCTCGGTATATTTCTAAAGATCTTAGGTAGATCCTTATGAGTTTTTTTTACATGATTACCATACATAATCACAGACCATACATTACAGTTTCCAAGCTCTTTAAGCAGTTTCCCATGGCCTTTCTTATCTCTATCGTAATAATAATGACAATCATGGATTTTTTTTCTGAAAGTCAGCTCGGCATATTGTTTTGAAAAATTTAATTTAGTTATTTTTTTCATAATTTATCCCTAAAACACAAAAGACCAGAGAGCTAGTTTCCGGTTTCAACAAAAACAGGCATAACCGTCACCCCGGTAGATTTATCTGAATAATCAACTTCATACTTCTTCCTGTTTTCTTCATCAATATACTCAATGAAAAAAACCAGGGTGATTTCCGATAGTTCCAGGTGCTTCCCGTATCGTGCGGCCTGGCTTAATGCTTTTTTGTACCCGCTTTGGTCTTTATAGCTTTTTAATTCAATTCCGTAAATTTTTTGTTTATACCGTATTATTAAATCTATCTGGCCATTGCCTGTTGGAAATTCGGGAAAAACCTGCGCGCCCTTACCTCTAAGAAATCTATGGAGATACATATAAAAATTAAAATGAAATACCGCCTCATATATTTTCATATCCGATCTTCTGGGGGCGTCTTTCAAAGACCATTCCCTGTTCTTTACTAAATATTTTCTGAACAGATCTACTATTCTTTTTATATTCAGATGATCTTCCATTATAACATCATCGAGATTTTCAAATGGATCGACAAAATCCCCCATCTGGTTAAATATCTCACCGGAAAAATAATTAAAGAGTCTTTTTTGAACAAAGGGGCTGGAGAATTTTACATAATATTCCGTTTTACCCACTTTTTCCCGGCTAATAACACCGTTCATATATAGAAAATTCAATTTTTTATCATCATATTTAAATTCAATTTTTTCATCGGTTCTAAATAATTCCAATACCAGGTTCTTATAAGGCTCCTGTTCCGCTTTGCTTATTATATTTAAAATATTGTTGTTAGGAAGAACTAAAGTTGCCGCGGCATATACTTCTTCAAAAGTATCTATTGTTACGGGTTTATCTTTTTCAATAACAATATCCTCAGCCCCCTGGGTGAGAAGTTCGCCGAACCAACAGGTTAAACCGGGCTGCCCCCTGGTTTCATAATAAAGCCGGTCAATTACTTCTTGCTCAACTTTTTGCCCGCTCTCCCGTTCATACCATTTAAACATCTCCTTAACTTCATCATCGGTAAGGTTTGGAATATGTACACTTCTCTGAACATTAAAGGGAGAACCTTTGGCGTTTTCGACGCCCAGTACGCTCCTGACACCGATGAGGGCAACACCGTGTAAAAGATAGTCTTTTTCTTCAGTAGGGGTATCTCGTTGATCCTGCCTTAACATGTGAATGTTTCTGAAAACGCCCACAATGGCGCTTATTGCATCCTCAGCCAGGGCATCAAACTCGTCAATGATCAGGACCAGGGGTTTGTCCAGTATATCTTTTTTAAATATACTCATAAATTTTTCCTGGGTGTCGGCTTTTATCTCTTTTTTACCTAACTTCTCCATAATAAAAGCAGAGATAGATATTAATATCTTACTAACATCATCTTCCGTTTTCAGGTGTTCCAGGTTTAACTTGACAACATCAAATCTTTCATCAGCCTGGAGCTTTAAAAGCACCTCCTGCATCACCCAGCTTTTACCTGTCTGCCGGGGAGCCCATACTGTTATGTAATGGCCGCCTTTTTTAAATTCCTCTCCAATCAATTGGGAATGTGCTTTGTCAATTAACTCTTTTCTTGGAGCATAATAATTTAAGTCGGGATCTACAGGGCCATATGATGAAAATTTTCGCATTTTTCCTCGAATTGGTCCCGAGACCGTTTAATTTATAACTAAATGTTTCGGGACAATCAAAATTTAAGTTTATTTACTTTAAGCTCAAACCGAACATTTTGTCAATAAAAAACCGGTTCCGGGCTCTGAGTTGAGCTATAAGCATAAGAAGCAGTCATCCCCGGAAAAATAGGTCAGAAACTGTTTACGGAAGAAACTATGTCGACACCGGGGTCTGTTTTTTGCGAAGCGAAGATGCTCCGGGCAAAGTGTGCGACCCCTGCGAGGGGTTTGGTTCTGAGAGACGTTGCAGTGCAACGCCTCTCTTCCCGGAAAACAGGCCCTATTCTAAAAGAGTTTCTTGAGAGTGCTGACCCTGCGAAGCAGGGAAAAAATAGATTAGAAACTAAATAGTACGTCATATATAAGGTATATGAACCCGGAATGTAACCTATGGCCGGAGCAATACCTCCGC